>JBCBQS010000261.1:0-3894 GCA_039820085.1 Pseudomonadota bacterium | reverse complement strand
ACACAATCAGTACGACTTTCACCGCGACCACCGCAGGGCTTGATCTCGATCGCTTTGTGCGGCCAGAGAGCCTGCGCATCCCGGCAAGCGACGGGGTCGAGTTACAAGGGCTCTTGTATCTTCCAGACGAGGCATCTCGCCAGGATGATGGGCCGCCGCCTGTGCTCTTCATCGTGCATGGCGGGCCGACCGCACAATCCATGGCGAGTTTCGATGCCATCGTTCAGTATCACGTCGATCGTGGTATCGCTGTGTTCGAGCCAAATGTGCGCGGATCAACGGGCTTCGGCCGAACCTATGTCACGCTGGATGATCAAGAAAACCGCCGCGATAGCGTCCGCGATTTGATCGACATGTCAGCATATCTGCGAGCTGACGGCCGGGTCGATATGGACCGCGCCGCCGTCGCGGGTGGGTCTTATGGCGGTTATATGGTCAACGCTGTTCTAGCGCTTTATCCAGACTCATTTGCAGCCGGTGTCAGCCTATTCGGCGTCGCCGATTGGGTGACCGCGCTGCAGATCGCCTCACCGGGCCTTAAGGCGTCAGATCGGATCGAATATGGCGACATTCGCGAGCAGAAATGGATTGACTACTACACTGAGAATTCGCCCATCCGGTTGGCCGACCAAATAAAAGTTCCGGTGCTCTATTCACACGGTGTGATGGACCCGCGGATCGATATTTACGAAACGGAAGTCATGGTCAAAACCTTGCGGGCCAACGGCATCGATGCGCCGTACATCCGGATCGAAGATGAAGGTCATGGTTGGCGCAAACTGTCCAATCGTCTGTTCTATTATCGCGCGCAGGCGGAGTTCCTTGAGGAGATTTTCGCCGAATAGTCTCGACTAGGTGGTCTCCGCGTACAGATCGTAAGCGTCTGCGTCGACAATCTTGGCGGTGACAATATCGCCAGGATGTAAGGCCGTTGGCGATTTAAGATAGACAAGGCCATCAATTTCTGGCGCGTCAGCTTTTGAGCGCGCGAGGAATTCACCGTTCGCGTCGCTCGGACCATCGACAATCACATCTTGTGTTGTCCCGATTTGAGCTGCGGCGCGCGCGGCCGAGATTTCGGCTTGGGTCTCCATGAAGCGATGCCACCGCTCTTCCTTGACCTCTTCAGGGAGGTGACCGGGCAGAACGCGGCTGTCCGCATGCGCGACATTCACATACTTAAAGCACCCAGCGCGATCGATTTTTGCTTCTCGGATAAAGTCGAGCAGGATCTCAAAATCCTCATCGGTCTCGCCTGGAAAGCCAACAATAAAGGTTGAGCGAATGGCAAGATCTGGCACGTCTCGCCGCCATTGTAGAATGCGCTCAAGGACGCGATCTTGTTTGGCCGGGCGTTTCATCGCTTTGAGCACATTGGCGCTCGCATGCTGGAACGGAATGTCGAGATATGGCGTGATCGCGCCCTCCGCCATCAGTGGGATCACTTTGTCGACATGCGGATAAGGATAGACGTAGTGCATGCGTGTCCAAACCCCGAGCGAAGACAGCCCGCGAGCAAGGTCTAAGAAACGGGTCTCATAGTCTTCGCCTTTCCAGGTTTGCGGCGCGTATTTCAGGTCGAGCCCATATGCGCTGGTGTCTTGGCTAATGACCAGGAGTTCTTTGACCCCGGCGCGCACCAATTGCTCAGCTTCGATCAGAACATGATGGATCGGACGAGACGCTAAATCCCCCCGCAGTTTCGGGATGATGCAAAAGCTACAGCGATTGTTGCAGCCCTCGGAAATCTTCAAATAGGCATAGTGGCGAGGCGTGAGCCGCAAACCACTTTCTGGCACGAGATCGATCAGAGGATTGGGTGGCGGTGTTAAATGCGTATGGACCGCGTCCATCACCTGCTCGTACTGATGCGGTCCGGTGACGGCGAGGACCTTTGGATGGGCCTGCTCGATCACGTCTGGCTCAGCGCCAAGGCAGCCTGTCACGATCACTTTGCCATTCGCTTCTATGGCTTCACCAATGGCGTCAAGGCTCTCGTCGCGCGCACTATCGAGAAATCCGCACGTATTGACCAACACCAGATCGGCGCCTGAATAGTCCGGACTGATTTGGTAGCCCTCCGCTCGCAAACGGGTGACGATCCGCTCGGAATCCACCAAAGCTTTTGGGCAGCCCAATGAGACAATGCCAACTTTAGGCAAAGCGTGAGGTTTAATCGGAGCTGGGCGGTCGAGGGTGGTCGTCATGTCCGCGGTGTTATACGCAAGACATGGGTTTGAAAAGGAGCGGGGATATGGAGAAGGAACCAAGTCGGGGCCGACTCTGGGGGATCGCACTCGGTGCTGGCGTGATTGGCCTCGCAAGCGGCTTCATGTTCTTCGAGGTGATACGTTCAAATATCGACATGGGCTGGGTCGGTTGGCTGATCATCATCACGCTCGCGCTTATTTCATACTCCATCAGTTTTTATTTCGGTCACCGCTTTTTCGAGGGCTCGCTCGATCAGTACATTGTTTCAGACACGTTCAAGCGCAAACACGATTGGATCGACTTGGAGACTGAAACGCGGGATAGCGGCAATACAAAAATTGATCACTGGGTCGCGCATTACAAGTTTATTCGAACCATGTTCGCCATGGGGCTCTTACCCCTGATTGCATGTATCTATTTGTTTTTCTTCGCGGTTTGATCGCCCTCAACTCGCGAGACGTTGCAGGACTTCCATGCGGTATGGAAGAAGTAGGATAACGATCGCGAGAAACTGAACGCCAACCGCCCACCAGACAGAAGGGCGTTGCTTGCCGACCAAATTCCTAATGAAAGCAATGTAGAAACAGACGGTGCAGACCAGTACTGGGATCCAAAAAAACACGCTGTTTGATAGCACAAGGAGCGGTGCTGTTAGAAAAAGCACGACCAAAAAGTTCAGCGCCAGTGCTGGGACAAACAGTGTAAACGTCCAAATCAAGAAGACGATAAACGCCGATATGGACGCGCTTGCCCATGCGGCTGGCCCGATAAAACTTGGTTCTTGTTTTTCAACCTGCATACAACCGAGTTATGCGATGGCACTGAAATACAGGTAAATGAAAGGCAGCGAATTTAACTACGCGTCTTCCATCTCAATGCCTTTTTCGGCCATATATTCTTTCAGCTCGCCAGCTTCGAACATTTCTTTGATAATGTCGCACCCACCGACAAACTCACCCTTGACATAAAGCTGAGGAATCGTCGGCCAGTCGGAATACGTTTTGATGCCTTCACGCACATCTTGGTTTTCGAGAACGTTGACCGCTTGATACTCAACGCCAAGATAATCCAGAACTTGCACCACAACAGAACTGAACCCGCATTGTGGAAAGGTCGGCGTCCCTTTCATGAAGAGCAGCACATCATTGCCTTTAACAGCATTGTCGATGGAGGTCTGGATTTCGTCTGACATGGATTTATTCCGCTTCTTTCATAACTTGCTCACGCGCAATGGGGAGCAATTCCGCCATATGGTCACGAATACGCGTATCTGACCTGTCTACATTGGCTTTGTCTAGATCGCCGCGCACTTTCCGGAAAACGTCTTCGTCACCTGGCTCTTCCAAATCGGACAGGACAACTGATTTCGCATATGTCTCTGCTTCGTCGCCTTGCAGGCCCATCAGCTCAGCGGCCCAGAGTCCGAGCAGCTTGTTGCGACGCGCCATAACTTTGAACTCGGCGGCTTCGTCCATTGCGAACTTTGCTTCTTCGGCGCGCTCGCGATCATCAAATGAGGACATATGTGTCTAACCTTATAGCAGAGATTGTGGTTTGCGAGGCTGATATAGGGTGCCAGGGGGGCGGGGTGCAAGAAGCCTTTTGCCTATTTGGTCCGTTTGGCGTAAGGGGGCGCCTTATTGCGCGGGTCGGTTGAGTCGCCCCGCGCGGCAAGCTCGCCAG
>JBCBQS010000260.1:0-3901 GCA_039820085.1 Pseudomonadota bacterium | reverse complement strand
GCTGGAGATAATGCGGAAATCGTCTAATTGGCAACCACTAGGAAACATCAAGCAAACGACTAAATTAGGGCAAACATGTTCAGTTTCTTGAAGCGAGACACAGTAGACAAGGACGCTGCACGACGCTGGCGCGATGCGGTGACAGCCGAAGCGCGCCTTCCAGAACCGTTTTTGAAAGGCTGGATTACAGATACGATCTATGGGCGGTTCAATATGGTGACCTTGGTCGCGACCCTCGCCATGCGGCGTTTGCGAGACGAAGGGAAGGAAGGCCTGGCATTGTCAAAGGCCTTCTCTGAGCTCCTCTTTTCCGATTTTGACCACGCTTTGCGCGAAAATGGCGTTGGCGATTCTTCAATCGCGCGTCGCATTCGCAAAATGGGAGAAGAGTTTTACGGCGTCGCAAAGGCGATTGATGAAGCGCTGGATTTGGGTGGTCCGCAAGTGCACGTCGCTGACGTGATCAAGCGAAACAGCATCCAATTGGACGAACAAAAAGCCTTAGACCTTGCGAGCCATATCATCGCATTGAGTGAGCGCGTTGAACGCTTGCCGGAGTCGGCGATTTTAAAGGGACCAGATGCGCTTTAGTATGCACACGCGCAGACCAGATCTGATTGATGAGACGGTCGTTGCCTTTCCGAACGGGCGCGCATAGGTTGCGACGTCCTTTGAGACTGAGTGGAGTTTTGGTCCAATGGCCGGTCTAACCCTGTCTATCGACGCCATGGGAGGCGACGCGGCACCGACAGTGGTGCTCGACGGACTGAAACTGTTCGTTGAACGCGGCGGTAAAGCTCAGTTTGAAATCCATGGCCGCGCCGAAGACATTACACCTGGCATCGAGCGCCGCGGGCTCATGGATCGCTGCGCCATCATGCATCATGATGATGTTGTCACGATGAGCGAAAAGCCATCAACCGCGCTGCGCCGAGCGAAAACCACAAGCATGTGGGGGGCAGTGCAAGCTGTTAAAGCGGGCCGGGCAGGGGCGGCAGTTTCTGCCGGAAATACGGGCGCGCTCATGGCGTTCGCGATGATGGCCTTGCGGAAGATGGAAGGGGTTCACCGCCCCGCGATGACAGCGATTTGGCCGACGATTGAAGGCCGGTCAATTGTTCTCGATGTCGGCGCAAATTTGGATGCGGATTCCGACCAACTCGTAACATTTGCCATCATGGGCGAAGCCTATGCCCGCGCGGTGACAGGGAAAACGAAACCCACTATCGGTCTGCTCAATATCGGGTCCGAAGAAGACAAAGGGCGTGACACTCTGAAGCTGGCCGCTGACCGTTTGCGTGAGCCTGAACTCGGGCTCGATTTTCGCGGCTATATTGAAGGCAATGATATTGCCATGGGCGCGGTGGACGTGGTCGTCACTGATGGGTTCACAGGAAATGTCGCGCTGAAAACCGCGGAAGGGACAGCGCGCTTGGTCGCGTCCTATGTCCGCGAAGCGCTGACGTCTGGCGTCATCTCTAAAATGGGCGCCGCGCTGGCGGGTTCTGGATTGAAGCGCCTACGTGAAAAAATGGACCCGTCTAATGTGAATGGTGGTGTTTTGCTTGGCTTGAATGGTGTCGTCGTCAAAAGCCATGGCGGAACTGATGCAGAAGGCTATGCAACTGCGGTTCAATTAGCGGCAGACCTCGCCGCGAGTCGGTATATGGAAGAGGTCGCTGCTGGTCTGCAACGGGACCGCGTTGAAGTGAGTTTAAGCGAGGCGTCTGAATGAGTGCGATCCGAAGCATTATTCGTGGCACCGGGGGATATTTGCCAGAACGCGTTTTATCCAACGCGGAAATGTCTGAGATTGTTGAAACCTCAGATCAGTGGATCCAAGAGCGAACAGGCATCCGGCAACGCCATATTGCGGCAGACGGGGAGCTGACGTCTGATCTTGCAACACATGCCGCGCGGGACATTCTAAAAAATGCCGGCATGGCGGCTGAGCAAGTCGATCTGATCGTGCTGGCGACCACGACTCCCGACAAAACGTTCCCAGCCACTGCCACCACTGTACAAGCCAATCTGGGTCTTGGTGCGAGCGCAGCTTTTGATGTTCAGGCGGTCTGTTCTGGCTTCCTGTTCGCGCTCGCGACTGCCGACTCTATGTTGAAAACAGGTTTGTTCAAGACCGCGCTTGTGCTCGGTGCGGAGACGTTTACGCGGATCTTAGATTGGTCGGATCGCGGCACTTGTGTCCTGTTTGGAGATGGTGCGGGCGGCGTCGCCCTCACGGCAGAAAGCGAAGCTGATGCGGGCGATCGCGGCGTGCTGACTCACCACATTCGAACCGATGGCACCAAGTGTGATCTTTTGCATGTCGATGGCGGCGTGTCCTCGACCGGCACAATCGGTCATGTCCGTATGCTCGGCAATCAAGTCTTCCGGCACGCGGTGACGAACATTTCGAGCGCAATTGATGCCGTTTATGCGGAGACCGGATTGACCTCTGATGATGTTGATTGGTTCGTCCCGCACCAGGCCAATCAACGCATTTTGAACGGCGTCGCAAAAAAGATGAAGCTCGACGAAACCAAAGTGATTTCAACGGTTGGCGACCATGGAAATACGTCAGCGGCGTCGATTCCGCTTGCTTTACACACAGCGGTCAGCGATGGTCGTATCGAACCCGGGCATTTGGTTCTGAGTGAAGCGATGGGCGGCGGATTTTCTTGGGGTGCGAGCCTCTTCCGTCTCTAATTTTTCGTACTTCGTTAAGAACTGCCCCCTTATTGTTAACCTTGAGGAGCTGACCAGTGACGACATCAACGCTCACCCGTGTAGAATTGACCGACGCGATTGTTCGCGAGGTTGGGCTCACACGGCAGGAATCCTCTCACTTGCTCGACCGTATGCTGGAAATGATCAGCGAGAGCTTGGAAGGCGAGGGGGCAGTGAAACTGTCTCGGTTCGGAAATTTCAATGTCCGCCGGAAAGCGGCCCGCGAAGGGCGTAACCCAAAGACTGGAATCCAAGCAACAATATCGGCGCGCAAGGTTGTGACCTTCAAACCTTCTCCGATGCTCAAAGATCGCGTCGGAGGCTAAACGCGAGACCAAACGCCAATGCCTGCCACTGCTGCTGCCCGTAAGATTGAAAAATCCGCTGATGCCTATCGCTCAATTGGGGAAGCTGCTGAAGAGCTGGGGCTGCAGCCACACGTGCTGCGCTATTGGGAAACCAAATTTACAAAATTCGTGAAGCCACTCAAACGCCGCGATGGCCGGCGGATGTTTCGACCCGAAGACATGTCGTCCCTGCGCGCGATCCAATCATTGGTGCATGATCAGGGCATGACTTTAAAAGGCGCTGCAAAGCTGCTCAGCGAGCAAGGCGTCAATTGCGTTCTCGGTGGCGAAGCAAGGATTGTCGCGCCAGCAGACTCAGGGGATATCGTTGCAACGCCAAGCCCCGCGAGAGATATGCAAGACACTGTACGCAAAGCCTTTGAACCCGCCCCAGCCACCACCGATGCCACAGGCACGAGCGACCGGCTTGAAACCATTCTGTCGGACCTGACTGATATCAAAGCGCGCCTCGACGCGGTGCGGTTAAAGAACGCGGCTTGAGAATAAGCGCCGCTTAGGATTCACCGGAATCAATTCATAGAGGCCTGGTACGGAGAGACTCTCCCTTGGCCTGTTCCGTTTGTGTCGGGTCTGCCCGTTCTGAAAGGCGAGAAAAATCAGCGGCGGACAGATCAGCGTGACGGCGATGATTTGCTTGAGCTGATAGGCTGCTTCTAAAGACATCCTGTCCTCATTGAAAAAACGCACGCAGCGCGGTCTCAATACGGGCAATTGACCATTGCCAAAATTGGCGAGGTGCCTATACCTCCGGCCCTGGTTCGGAGCGTAGCGCAGCCAGGTAGCGCACTTGACCCCCAGTCAAGTGC
>JBCBQS010000259.1:0-3933 GCA_039820085.1 Pseudomonadota bacterium | reverse complement strand
ATCTCGCCAAACCCGTTGAAGCGATGCCACCAAGTCTATCGCGCCGGAATCTTCGCCGAGCGTCGCCAAGGCGACCAAAGCTTTTCCATTTTCTGGATCTCGGGCGATACAGTTTCGGAAAGCTGACTTCGCTGCCTCAAAACGACCGAGAAACTGCAAGGCGGTTCCGTAATTGTACAGATAACCTGGGTCGTTGGGTGCACGCCGCGTTGCATCCTCATAAAACGGAAGGGCGCGATCATGATGACTGGTCCGACTGAAGACGACCCCGATTGTATCCAAAACGATTGCATCATCCGGATGATAACTGGCCGCCTTGCTCGCCATTTCGACGGCTTCGCTTCGTTTATGCAACGCGATGAGCGCGCGCGCCGCGAACGCCTCAGCTTCGCCGGTTTCATATCCACAAGACATGGCACGCTCAAACAGGTCGATAGCTTTTGTCGTATTCTGGTGCTCAAGCGTCATCAAACCGAGGACACAAAACGCTTCTCCACACGTCGGCTGATGCCGTAGAACATCGAGACAAATCGCGTGGCATTCGCGATAGGCTTGTTGCTTCAATAGTTGCCGAGCTTGGTCGAGTTTCGATCTAATATTGTTCATTTCTCCACTAGTGTGAGCGAATTCTGCGCATTTTCAACACAAGTCGGCCAGTCGATCTCGATTACAAGTGTGGTCAGATGTTTTCTCAAGCAACGCTGTTCGAATTCAAGTCACCAACCAACAGCACTAGGGGCATAGTCATGGAGAACATGTGTGAAATCACAACTTATTTCCAGCGTCAGCGCCGTCGCAGCGCTGTCCCTGTTGCCCGTAGGCGTTGCTCAAGATAACAGCGCCGAAGAAGAAACCGAAGCCCGCCAAGAGACGGTGATCATTACCGCGACACGGCGCGCTGAAAGCGTCCAAGACGTCCCGTTGAACATCGCCGCGGTCGGTGCCGACCAAATTGAACAACAAGGGTTCACGGAACTTGCTGACACGCTCGCTTACGTGCCTGGAATCAATGTGATCGATAGCGGTCCGCGTCAGGACAATCCAATCATTGTCCGTGGCTTGAATGCCAATCCGATTGGGGGGGCGGGGAGTGCCGGGGGTGGCGGTACGGTTGCGACATACCTGGGTGAGGTGCCTTTATTCATTGATCTAAAGCTCAACGATATGGAGCGCGTTGAAGTCCTCTTGGGGCCCCAAGGCACGCTTTATGGGGCGGGCACGCTGGCAGGAGCGATCCGCTTTATTCCAAAGCGCCCAGATTTTGGCGGCGACACGTTCGAGGTCCGCGCTGATGCTTATAAGTACTCAGAATCTGGCAACTTCTCGACTGATGTTGGGTTCACGTTCAACAAACAGTTTGGCGACACGTTCGCAATTCGCGGCTCACTCGATGCACTCGACGATCGCGGATTTGTCGACCAACCTTTCTTGCTTCGCCAACCGGGCGTGTCGAACCCCGATCCAGATTTTTCAGATCCTGAAGCGGTCGATGCCAATCTTCGCAGTGCGACAGGCACCGACACGGAACGCGCAATTTCAGGACGGATTGCGGCGCGGTGGACGCCAACTGATTGGCTCGATGGGACGCTGACTTACTATTATCAAAACGTCGATGTCGGCGGTCACCGAATATCGTCACAACGCGCCGTATATGATGATGCAGACGAGCGGATTTTCACAGCTGGCCCGTTTGAAAACGCCAAACGTGTGCCTGAACCAAATGACATTACGAGCGACTTGATATCTCTTGAACTCATTGCCGATCTCGGGTTCGCTGAACTCACCTCGGCAACAGGCTACTCGACGTTTGAGAATGAGGGTCAACGCGACCAGAATGACTTATTGGTTTCCTTGGAATACTCTTACGAATCCTTTCCAGCGTTTGCAGGGATTACCCGAGATCTCAGCGAAGAAGAAACCTTGACCCAAGAGGTTCGATTGGTGTCGAGCCATGGCGGACCAATTGATTGGATCGTGGGAGGCTTTTACTCGCAATATGAGAATGTCGGTGCATCCCGCGAATTTACACCTGGCTATCCAGAGTTCACTGAGAATGACGATGTCCGACCGGACGCGCTCGAATATTTCAACTTCGGGCAATCAGAGCTCACCGAGTCGGCTCTGTTTGGTGAGATCGGCTATCAAGTCACGGACAAGCTCAAAGTCACAGTTGGTGGGCGTTACTATGAGTATGAGCTATTGGATGGTGCGATCACGCAGCGTTTCTATCCGGAAGATGAGGTGTTAGAAGATGGTAGCGCCAACCCGGACTTCCCGAATACAAACACGACTTACTTCCCATTGTCTTTAGGCGCAGATTTTGTCGATATCTCCCTCGATCAAGTCAGAACTCTGCCATTCGATCCTGCGCTAACGCAATCGGACGATGGGGTCCTGTTCAAATTCAATGCATCGTATGACTTCACAGAAGATATTTTAGGTTACTTCACGATCTCGGAAGGGTACCGAACGGGGGCCTCAAACGGGATTGGCCAATGCGCGGAATTTGATCCAGACAAAGAACAATCCTCCTGTGCCCTTGCGCCAGGTCAACAATTTGGGCCGAACCCAGGTGATATCGCTTTGTTCGATGAGCGTCAGTATGGACCTGATCAAACCACTAATTATGAGATTGGGGCGAAAACGACCTGGCTTGAGGGTGACTTGACGCTGAACGGCGCTGTCTTCCTCGTTGAGTGGACTGACCCACAAGTCTCATCTTCAACCGTGAATGCCAGCCTCGGGATCAGGGTCAATGCTGGTGCCGCGGAATCGACTGGGATAGAATTGCAAGGCGATTGGGCGGTCAGCGATGCTCTAAACATTCGCGGCGCGTTCTCTCACACTCAGACCGAGTTAACTGAGCAAGTTCGTTCGCTCATTCGCACCATTGCCCCACCTGGGTTCGATACCGCATTTGAAGACGGCGAAATTGGAGATCGCCTCCCGGGTTCACCAGAGACCCAATTCTCAGCGTTTGCGGATTATACAGTGCCGCTGGAAAACGGAAACGACGTGATCTTCAACGCGGGGTATGCATGGCAAGGCGATATTCTAACCCGTACGGGTGGGCGAGGTGGCTCTCAAACGCTTGACGCATTTGGCGTTGCGAATGTTTCAGCGACCTATTTGGCGGACAATTGGTCTGCAACATTCTACGTGAACAACCTATTCGATGAGTATATCGAGACAGCATTCAGTGGGACGACCAGAGACAACCAAATTGTCGAAGATGTGAATGGCGATCCGGTCACGGTGCGGACTCACTTCGCCACGCTCGGCGCGCCTCGCGCGATCGGTATGCGCGTAAAATATGAGTTTGGCGGATAGGGGGTTCCCAAGCGCAGATCAAATCCAAACGGGCGGCTTTTTGGTCGCCCGTTTTTGCTTTTACGGATACTCCTGACAGGGTTTGGCAGGGGGGTCGCTTGCCCCAACTGAAAAACCCACTTACCTGCCCGCCATGCCTGAATTGCCCGAAGTCGAAACAGTGCGTCGTGGTTTGACCCCCGCTATGGAGGGTCAAGTGATCGAACGCTTAGAGGTCAATCGACCCGATTTGCGGTTTCCCTTTCCAGAGCAGTTTCAAGCCCGCGTCGAAGGCGCCACAATCGCGCGGATGGGGCGCCGGGCGAAATTCCTCGTCTCTGAGCTCTCAACAGGTGAGGCATTGATCATGCATCTTGGCATGTCCGGGCGCTTTACTGTGAACAGCGCCGCGACGGCTGACTTTCATCATGACCCCGGCACCATCCCAGCGCATGACCATGTCGTGTTTCACATGCAAAATGGGGCGACCGTCACTTATAATGATCCGCGCCGGTTCGGCTTTATGGAGCTTTGGCCGGTCGCTGACCTGGACCGCTATCCACGCATCGAGCATCTTGGCCCGGAACCGCTCTCCAATCACTTCAATGCGGATTATTTAAATGC
>JBCBQS010000258.1:0-3960 GCA_039820085.1 Pseudomonadota bacterium | reverse complement strand
AAGCCGACGGCACCTTCCAGCCTGCACCGGTGCCGGATCGCGCCCCATATGGCTATGTCTTTGAGTGGTCGCACTCCTTCGCGCCGCGCGCTTTGAACCGGGTTCTCTCCGCAGACCTCATGGCGCGGGCAACGATGGACGAAACGGCCGTTATTACCACGTCTGGAATCGTCCAGCTTGGCCGGGGATCAATCTTCGTCCCACTCGCCCGGCAAGACGCATCTCAAAACGAGATTTACGCCATCATGCAAACAATCGCCGCCGAAGACGGCGTGCCCGTGTTCGCGGCAACATCAGGTCTTACACCTGTGCTCGGTCGTGATCTCGGCGCGTCGAGCACGTTCCGCATTCTCGATGAACCACGCGTCGTGCTGGCCTATGATGGCGGGTTGTCGCGCTATGATGTGGGCGAGATGTGGTGGACTCTCGACTATCGCCAGCGCATGCCGGTGACGCTTGTTCATAAGGACCGGCTCGGTTCGCTCGATTGGCAAGACTATACGCATTTGATCTTAGTGGGCGGCAGTGCTGGACCGGACGGTGTGCTCGACGAAACACTCAGCGATGCGGTGCTGACTTGGGTCGAGCAGGGTGGAACCCTGGTGGCGACACGCGGTGCCGCTTCTTGGGCGCAAGGCGCAATTAAGAGACGCGCGCTCGGTGAACTCCCCGAAGGCGCCGTGCCGGAAGACGCCGCAAAAGAGGCGGAGGAAGAAGATGCTGACCTCGATGCTGAGCCCAAACGGTTTGATTTTGGTGATATGGGAGAGCGCGATGCGGAGCATGTCATCGGAGGTGCGATTTTCGCAGCCGACTTAGACATCACGCATCCCTTAGGGTTCGGATTTGCCAACCGAGACTTACCCATGCACCGCAATGTCAGCTTCACGCTCGAGCGCCCGGATGGCAATCCATATGCTGTACCGGTTGAATATATCGATGATCCATTGTTGACAGGCTATGCGTCGCAAAAGCGCCAAGATGAAATCGCTGGAACGCCTTCCGTGGTCGCGCAACGCATGGGCGGCGGCTCGGTTATTCTGATGGCAGACAATCCCGTCTTTAGAGGGACATATCCCGGCAGCGAAAAACTGCTGATGAATGCGATTTTCTTCTCTGGGCTCATCAATCGCCCACGGGGTGAATACGAAGCCTACGAGAACGCGCGCTGATCAACTTGATCTGATCGTACAAAAAAAGCGGGACCCTAAAAAATAGGGTCCCGCTTTTTCGTCTTTAGATTGGGCTCAGTTTTGCTCGGTTTCAGAGTAAGGCCGCGGTGCGGGCCTTGAGAATGTTGTCCCGAAGAAGAGCGCGTTTGAAAACAACCGTTTCGTGCCCAGCCAATAGGCGCGGAAGTTCGGGTTGTCGGCGAACAAGATCACGGATCCGGCCCCGACGCGCTCAGCCGCCAACATGCCTTTACCCGCAAGTCGTTCCTGATTGGTCTGCGAGGCATATCCAGAGGCCAGAGGGTCGTCTGTATATCGTACTACCAGACCGAATGGATTGTCGCCGGGCTCAAATCCCTTTTCTCCCTCTTTGTGCATGAAAATCGCAGACCCTTCATAGCCAAAGCCAAGTGGATGGGTCGGGTCGAGTGTGCCGGCGAAAACGGCGCCGCTAATGCGTTCTGAGCGATCATAGTCTTGCTTGTCTGCGTAAGCGATCGGCGCAGGTGCTTCGGCCGCCTCGTCATCCTTTTTAGCGGTATCGTCACCAGCAGGCTCAACGCCAAGCATTTCGATGTCTGCAAAGCCCTGAGACACGGCCCATTCCGCGCCCTGCTGGGTGCCGATAAAGACGCCGCCACCGCGGATCCAGGTTTTCAGTGAGCTGATAAAGCCTTCCGAAACGCCGCCATAAGATCCGCCGACCGCGATGACATGCGTATGATCCGCGAGCTGGCTCGCCCGTACATCGGAATAATCGATCATCGTGACCGGGATGTGGAGCATTTGATCGAGATAGTGCCAGACTTCGCCGACATCATTGTCGGATAGCCCGCCTTGGCCGGACCGTCCGGTCAATAGCAACACTTTCGGAGCTTCCAGCGCATCGACATCGAACCCGCCAAGATCAGATCCAGATGGTGTTCGCGATGTGACTGCCGCATGAACTGTGACGCCGTCTTGTTCGACCGCTTGTGCGATCAGGGCGTAGATCTCATCCGGCGACATGTCTTGGCGCTGGGTTGGCACAAACACAGCGCCGCGCGGCACGTTTACGAAGCCAGACGTCGTTTCCAGCCGCACCGGGTCAGGGATGACTTTGGCGCGCAAGTCATGACGCAGAAGGCGGTTTAAAACCTTAGGAGCGTTGAAGTGCGACCATTCAATAACATAGGCAAGGACATCGCCATTTGGGGCTGGCGGTGCGGTGGGTTGGGGCAACGCTTCAGCGGTCGCTGCGATACCGCCACGGACGCGTGAGACTTGCCGGGCATTGAGCGCGCTGTGTTGCAGACCAAACGCATAAGGCAACGTCCACCCTGAGACGTCGTAAAATGCAACTTGATCGTCGCGCGGAGTTTGAATGCCGAAGATTCCCTCGATCAGCGCATAGCGAGGTTGATCAAGGAGAACGACCGCACTGCGATCCGCCCGATAGACAGTGCTTTCAAGTGTAAGATTCTCATCGAGAAGCCGAGCTTCGATACTGTGCGCGGCTAAGACATCCAGAAAGCGCGCCATCCGCCCTTGATCGGAGGAGGTGAAGACATAGGCCTTAGTCGGATTTGCTCGGGCTTTGTCAGCGGAATCTCCGAACCAACGCGACTGATAGGTTTGTAAGCGGTCGCGCTGATTAGCGGCGGCGGTCACCAGCGTGATCGCGGCTTGAAACTGCTCTGAAATAGTTTCGTCGTAACGTTTCAGTCCGTTCACTGTGTCTTGAACCAAGCCGCGAGACGAGCTTTGTTCGAACAGGAAGGGCACGGCACCGAGCAGATTTGGGTAGCTTGACCCATAGCCGAGATAGTAATCGTCAAACAGTTCTTGTCGGACCGAGAGTTGGCCAAACCCGTCGAATAGCTCGAACAGGCTCTCGCTCAGATCTGTTTGAATTTGGTAGGATTCTTCATCAAACAGCGGATTAACAGTTTCAATAGCCCCTGGGCTAAAGAAGTAAGTCGAGTTTGAGCCCATCTCATGCTTGTCGATGACAAGAAGCGGAAGCCACTCTTGCATATGCGGAACCAGCCCTTGATGCTCTGGCTGAGCGACTGGCAGCCACTGGCGATTAAGGTCGAAGAAATACTGATTGGTGCGGCCCCAGCCAAAAAAGAATTGGCGTTCGCGATGCGCTGGATAAGAGACCGGCACAGCGCCGCGATGATTGTTGATCCAACTTGCCATCCGGCTCGCGCCATCCGGATTGATCGTCGTGATCATGATGATCAGATTATCGTCAAGCAGAGCGTTTGTTTCGGCATCTTGCGCCGCGGCAAGATGGTAGAGCAAAAGCGGCATTGAATCATACGAAGATGGCTCCGATCCATGCACGCCATAATTGACTTGTAGAACGCCAAGATCGGTGCCCGGTGCTTGGCCCTGCAAGACAGAAGCTCGGCCTGCTTTGATTGCGTCGAGCTGTGCTAGATTGGCAGGGCTCGACGCGTAAATCGCAAAGATCGGGCGTCCAAAGTGACTTTCAGAAACCTGCTCAATCGTGATCCGATCAGAGGCAGCATCCACCGCTTTGACATATTGAACGATGAGCTCGTGTGGCCAGATGATCTCACCAACATCATAACCAACTGCGTCCGCAGGGGTCGGAATGGCGGAATCATATGCGACCCCGGTGGCAAGCACCTCTTCTAGCGGCTTCGGCGTATACGGGTCTTGCGCGGACGCTGCAAAGACAGTTGCCAAACTTAAACTTAAAACGGCAAGGAGGTTCGAGATAATTGTCTGAGTGTCTCAATCGCCTGTTTACTATGGCGATGCGTTGGGCGCCTGA
>JBCBQS010000257.1:0-3962 GCA_039820085.1 Pseudomonadota bacterium | reverse complement strand
TTTCGCCGCAATCAAAACCGTTCGCGGCTCAAGTAAAAAAAGGAAGTGCGCATGCCATTTGATGCTCCACGTCACAATTGGTCAAAACAAGAAATCGAGGACGTCTACACACAATCACTGGATGCGCTGATGGGACAAGCGCTCGAGGTAAAGCGCGCAAACTGGCCCGATGGGGCGCTACAGAAATCCCAATTACTCTCTATCAAAACCGGCGGATGCCCCGAAGACTGCGGGTATTGTAGCCAATCGGCACATTTCGACACCGGGCTCGGCGCAGAAAAGCTGATGCCGCTCGATGAGGTGGTTGCGGCCGCGAAACGGGCAAAAGCTGGCGGCGCGGATCGGTTTTGTATGGGCGCTGGCTGGCGGTCCTTGAAGGATCGAGATGTCCCGAAAGTTGCTGCAATGATATCAGCTGTCAAAGCTGAAGGCTTGGAGACATGTGTGACCCTCGGCATGCTGGAAGAGGGGCAAGCAGAGACATTGAAAGCGGCGGGTCTCGACTATTACAATCACAATCTTGATACCTCGCCAGAATATTATACGACGGTCGTCAGCACCAGGACCTATGCAGACCGTTTGGATACCCTGTCCAAAGCGCGCATTGCGGGCGTGAAGCTCTGTGTTGGTGGCATTCTTGGTATGGGCGAAGGGCGTGCTGACCGAATTGGTCTCATTCACGAGTTGTCGAAGCTCACGCCGCATCCTGAAAGCGTGCCCATCAATATGCTTGTCCCGATCAAAGGCACGCCGCTTGGTGAGAGCCCGGCGATTAGCGTAACGGAAATGGCGCGTGCCATCGCGACATGTCGGATCGTATTTCCGAAGAGCTGGGTTCGTCTCTCAGCTGGGCGCGAAGGGATGAGCGAAGGCGAACAAGCGCTCTGTTTGCTCGCCGGTGCGAATTCGATTTTCGTTGGCGACCGTCTTCTGACAACAGATAATCCAGGCGAGGACCGAGACCAGGCGCTCTTGGATGCAGTTGGGTTCGAAGCTTCCAGTCATGAAGCCATGGAGATCGCTCCGAAACGTACGCTGATTGATGCGCGTTAGGGGGTTAGAATGAGGAATGATCTAGAAGCTGTTATCTGGGATTTTGGCGGGGTCATCACGTCTTCACCATTCGAAGCTTTTGGTCGATACGAGGTCGAACATGACTTGCCAAAAGACTTTGTGAGATCGGTTAATGCGATCAATATCCAGGAAAATGCGTGGGCCAAACTGGAGCGTTCAGAAGTGAGCGCAGACGAATTCGATGAGCTGTTTCGTAATGAGAGCGCAACACTCGGTTATGAGGTGCCGGGCAAGGATATTTTGGGGCTCTTATCGGGCGATGTTCGACCTGCCGTGGTTGAGGCGCTAAAAGTCTGTAAAACGCAGGTCAAAGTCGGCTGTATCACAAACAATGCCCCGATCGGCAAAGGTGCGGGCATGAGTTCAGACGCTAAAAAGGCTCAACAAGTCTCAGAAATCATGACGCTTTTTGACCATGTGATCGAAAGTTCAAAGCTGGGCATTCGAAAACCTGATCCGCGAATATACGCACTGATGTGTGAAGCTTTGGGCGTCGATCCTGCTAAATGCGTCTATCTCGATGATCTCGGAATCAATCTAAAGCCAGCGCGCGTCATGGGCATGCACACGATCAAAGTCCTCAATGAGGCACAGCTTTTGCGAGACTTGCGCGAGGCAACCCAATTTGAGGGCATATGAGGACGGTTTTCAGCGCATTACTCTTTGCGTCGCTATTGGTCGGATGCGGCCGAGATGATGGCTCCCCACGGGTTCGCGTTCTGGTCGAAGCAGCACCGGCTGTGACGGCCCCCGTCGCGGCGGTAGAGACGGTTATGCCTTTGTCGCCAGAGGTTGACGACAAGATTGCGGAAATCCGCGCGATCCTTGAACGCAATTCGCTGACCCGACTGGTGCGCCTGGCAAGTGCTGAGGAGAATTTTGTCTCGAACTTTGCAGGTGAGTCTCACCGTGTGCATTGGGACCTGTTACGCCGGACCGGCTTCGACCCGCTTATGCGCCTTGGGGCGCTTCTCGATGGACCTTATGGCACTCGTCAGGTCGGCGATCAGACGTGGTATATTTGGCCGGATTTTGCCGCAGAAGAGGCCGAGGACTTGCTTCCAGAATTGCTGAACTTTACAGACCGCGCGCGCTTGCGAGACTTGGTCGGAGATGTCGGATTGGAGCGCATACGCAATGGCGAAAGCTATCCAGGTATTCGAACGGCAATTGCCGAAGATGGACGTTGGCTCTATTTCGTCCACGAGACGGTGCAAGAAACGGAAAGCGAATAAGTCATGGCAACAAAAATTGGCGCAACCGCAGCTTTAGAACAATTGCCCGGTTGGAGCGCTGTCACAGGAGACCGTGATGCCGTCAAAAAGACGTTTAAGTTCGCCGATTTTAAAGGCGCGTTTGGGTTCATGACCTCCAGCGCGCTTAAGGCAGAACAAATGGATCACCATCCTGAATGGTTCAATGTCTACAACCGGGTCGAAGTCACGCTTACCACGCATGATGCCGATGGTGTCACCGAACTCGACCTAGAGCTTGCTGCTTTCATGGACGCGCTCGCATCGAAGCTCAGCTAGTTAGCAATAGCTCGCGCCCACGATAGGACCGAGACGGTTGCGAACGGTTTCTTGCACAATGACCGCGCATGTTTCACCTGCTTTGGGTGCATCAATCGTCAGCGTTTGCGCATCACCGGAATATGTCCCCACCGCCTCAGCCGCGAGGACGATGTTACGACTGAAGAGCCGTACGCCACGGTTTTCGCCGCTTCTCACCGCGGTGCGTTGCTCGGGCAGCAATGTCAGGCGATAGATTTCTGCATTCAGCTCCGATTTTATCGCCAATTGCCCGATCTCGACCGCGAGTTGACCCGCCTCGGGTGCAATCTCGATCGGCGCTTGGGCGTGCTGTTCGGACTTCAGTAAGCGTTCAACATCGCTGCGCCGACTGCCAACAGTTTCGCCCGTTCCATTAATCACCGCCTGCGGGGTATAGACCTGTCCTGAGCGGCGAAGCGTTCGATTGTAGCGACGTTGACGCGCTGTGTGCGCGGCATCCGAGAACGGATCTTTCCAAGACCCTGCGCGGCCATGAATAAGCTTGTCCCAATAGTCGACATGCCATTCAAGGACGATCAGGTCAGGTCTGTTGGCCAACTCCGCAAACAGCTTCTCTGCCGGGGGACAGGATGAGCAGCTCTGCGAGGTAAACAACTCGGCCACGACCGGTCCGGACGTTAATGATGTCGCGGGTGGCAAATCGTAAAGCGTCTGCGCTCCACCGCGCAGCGAGAGCGCGAGTAAAATCCCGACGGTAACAACCAATGCTATCAACGTGGCCCGCATGGTTCGCTCCAAATACAACTTGAAGCTTCAATGCCTGACAGGTCTCACGCCATCAAATCGCGATGTCTCAAATAGACGTGAGGATGCAGTGATCTGAAGGGCCGATCAGTTCACCTGGATCGAAACGCTCCAGCGCGCGTTATTGCTTTTGAACTTCTCATTGCATTCGACAGTCTCCTGAGACGTAATCGGGCTCAGTTTTGCGCCGCGATACTCAGAAACATATTCAGCCGGTTGGTTTTCTGGATAGTACTTATCGTTCAGCACATGAAATTTTCCGGAGACGTTAGCATAGGTGATAAAGAATGTTTTCTCGGCGTGCTCGCTCATCGTGCTGTCATAATGAGATTTTGTGCCAGCTTTGACGGATTCGGACTTTACCGTCTTGCGGTCTGATTGGGTCTCATAATCGGCTTTTTCGATCAAAAGGTCGATATCCTGATCGGTCTCATTCTTAAACAAGATCTCGACATGGCTTGCGCAATGCGATACGACCCATACCCGTAGTAAGACCGCAAACCATGTCGAGATCTTGTTTAAGAATGAGACCGATCAGGATATCGGCTTTTTCGATCAAAAGGTCGATAT
>JBCBQS010000256.1:0-3964 GCA_039820085.1 Pseudomonadota bacterium | reverse complement strand
GATTCAGAGGGACGCATCGTAGATATTTCGATCGCGACCAGTTCCGGCTCGCGACGGTTCGACCGGGACGCTCTGCGCTGGATTGAACGCGCCGAGCCGTTCCCTCCACCGCCGCCGGGCGTGACGCGCCGAACGTTCACGATTGAGGTCGAAGGGAACTAAGATCAAACAGATGCATATCAGATTGCGCTGTCGGATAGGGTCAAATCATCCGTTTTATTTCCCAGACGGCATGCTAAATAAAATTCAAACGTAACCCTAAAGGAGTACTCCATGTATATCGCGATGAACCGTTTTAAGATTGCGCATGGCCAAGAAGACGCTTTCGAGCACATTTGGAAAAGCCGCGAGACCCATCTCGACACCGTCCCAGGTTTCCAAGAGTTTCGTCTTCTAAAAGGCCCAGAGCGTGAAGATCACACATTGTATGCGTCGCATACGATTTGGGCGTCGCACGATGCCTTCCTGAACTGGACCAAATCTGAAGCCTTCCGCGCCGCGCACAAGAACGCGGGCAACAATCAAGGTGTTTACCTCGGCCATCCTGAGTTTGAAGGATTTGAGCCGGTCATGGAACAGATCGCCACAGCCACCGCATGAGCACCGACGTAAAAGACAAACTCCGCGCGCAATTTGCCCAAAACCAAAATGGGTTTTTGGAATGGATTGCGCACGATCACGGCTTGTCGACGCTCGACGTGGTTGAGCTGTTGCCGGATCAGACGCGCACAATTGTCGGGGCAGACCGTTTGCCAGATGTACTTGAAGATCTGACGCATTGGGGTGAGCTTTTCATTATCGTCCAAACGGGCTCCATCGTTGCCGAGATCGTCTCGCACATGCCGTCTGCTTCGGTTGGGCGCGGGCACTATAACTTTGCCGGCGGGCACCCATTCGGGGGACATCTTCGCGAGGACGCCTGCAAGAACATTGTCTTTATCGAACGAATGCGGGGGGAGCGGCTGTCAAAGTCACTCCAGCTTTATGATCAGTCCGGTGAGAGCATTCTGAAAATCTTCGTTCGGCGCGATGAGGCGCGCGAGCTTTTGGTGGACCAATCTGAGCGTTTCGACGCGCTCAAAGCACGTCTGACTACTTAGGCCATGGCATAAGGCGCGTCCAAATCAAACACCGATTGGATGCGCTCAGAGGTCAGCAGGGATTTGGCGTCGCCGATCGCATCGACTTTTCCGTCTTTGAACAACCACACATCGTCAGCATACTCTTTGACCAGGTGTAAGTCGTGCAAGACGGCGATGATGCCCCAGCCCTCAGACTTGAGCGCGCTAAGTTGGCGCATAAGCGAAATCTGATACTTCAAATCGAGCGCAGCCGTCGGTTCGTCCAGAAACAGCCAACGCGTGCCGCCCTCATCCGGGACATCCCAGACTTGCGCGAGCGCTCGAGCAATGTCGACGCGCTTGCGCTCACCACCTGACAAAGTCAGATAATTGCGTTCGGCCAAATGCGTCACATCCATCAGGCGCAAAGCCTCATTCACGATCTCAAGGTCAACCTGCCGGGTTGTCAGGCCGAGGTGCGGCGCGCGGCCCATCGAGACCACTTCGTAGCATTGAAAGGGAAAGGTCAGCGCGCTCGCCTGCGAGACAACCGCACGCTGGCGGGCAAGCACACCGCGATCAATGGTTCGGATCTCTCGACCTTCCAGCTTGGCATGTCCCTGATCGGGCTTAAGCGAGCCGGTCAGGACCGACAAGGCGGTCGTCTTACCTGCGCCATTCGGCCCGCAAAACGCGGTAAAGCAGGCCGGGCGACAATCGCCGGTGGCATCGTCTAGGATGGCGCGGCCGGCCCGAATGACGCTGGCATTTTCAAGTCGAGCGACCATCACCCCATTCCGCTCACATATTTGTCGCGCAGCAGCAGCCAGAAGAAGAATGGCGCCCCAATCGCGGCCGTGACAACGCCGAGCGGCAATTCCGCCGGCGCCACGGACAATCGCGCAACGAGATCAGAAAACAAAACCAATGCCGCCCCGAGCAAGGCAGAGCCTGGCAACACAAAGCGATGATCGGGACCGGTGATCAATCGCACCAGATGCGGAACGACCAGACCAACAAAATTTATGATGCCACAGACCGCCGTGGCCGCCCCTACACCGAGCGCGGTTAAAAAGGCGGCTTTTCGTTTGGTCGCCTCAACATTGATGCCAAGTGTTTCAGCATCCGCTTCACCAAGCAGAAGGCAGTTCAACGGACGCGCCAATGTGAGCAGTCCGGCAATCGCGATCAACATGAATAAAGCTGCGGGTAAGACGCGGTCCCAAATTGCACCGCCTAACGACCCAAGCGTCCAGAAGGTTAGATCGCGCAGCTGTGCGTCGTCGGCGAGGAACGTAAAATAGCCAATGCCTGACGCCGCAACAGCGTTCGCTGCAACACCGGCCAAAAGCATGGTGGCGACAATCATGCGGCCATCAAAGACCGAGACTCGATAGATAATCGCAACGGTGGCGAGCGAACCAAAAAAGGCAAAAATCGGCAATGCGAATGCCCCCAGGAACGCCAAGATTGGTGCCAACAGGGTTCCGCCGAGCACGATGACCGAAATCGCCGCCAAGGCACCGCCGGCGGAGACGCCAATCAGCCCAGGATCGGCGAGCGGATTGCGAAAGAAGCCCTGCATGGCGGCCCCAGCAATTCCCAGTGTCGCGCCAACCAGCGCTGCCAGCAAAGAGCGCGGCGCACGAATGTTCTCAATCACACCAGTCTTCACCCGCGACACATCTTCCGCGTCGCCAATGCCAATCCATGACAAAGCGACCGACATGAACTCGCCAAACGAAATTTTAAGCGGCCCCACCAGCACACCAATCGCCATCCCGATCACCGCAAGGACGGCCGCGCCGATCAACACCAAAACACCAATCCGTTCGCGATTGGTGCTGAGGTCGGCGCTGGAAGTGGTGTCGGAGGCTAGCGAGCTAGCTTCCATTTGAGGCCATGTTTTCTTTGATTTCGATGGCAAGGTCAGCGGCGGCATCCGGCGTCCGCGGACCAAATTGCATCACACGCGCTGCATCAACCAAGAAGACGTTTCCTGTTTGCGCCGCCGTGGTGAGAGACAAGGCCGGGTGATCAATGATCTTGTCTTTGCCGCCGAGTTGCGCCGCATTGTGCGCCATTGCCAGGATGATGTCTGGGTCGGCTGCAACGGCAGCCTCCAGCGAAAGCGGTTTATATCCAGAATAATCAGCGAAGAGATTCACCCCACCGATCATCTCGATCACGCCATGCGCTGCCGTATCAACCCCAGCCGCTTGCGCGCCCCCATCGCCAACCGCAGTGAAGAACAAAACCGTGGGTTCAAAGTCGAGCGCTTCAATTCTCGCGGACGCATCGGTCCAACTTGCTTCAACTTGCGCGACAAGCTCTGCCCCCTTGTCTTCAACGCCAAGGGCCGCCGAGATCGTTTTGGTTTTCGCAATCGTCGCGTCGATGGAATATTCCGTTTTCATCTCGACCATTTCGACGCCGGATGCGCGCAATTGCTCGACCGCACCGGCCGGACCAGCGGCACCGCTGACAATGATCAAGTCAGGCTCAACGGAGAGCACACCTTCTGCAGACAGCTGGCGCACATAGCCGACTTTCGGCTTCAACAGCGCAGCAGGCGGAAACAAGCTTGTCGTATCCACGGCCACGACTTTGTCTCCAAGACCGAGCTCATAGATAATCTCGGTCACATCCCCCCCAACAGCGACGACGCGCTCTTGTGCCGAGGCGAATGCGGTGAGAGACGCAGCGACCGCACTTGCAGCCAGTATTTTTTGAAGAACACCCATGTTTGGCCAATGCTCCATTGAGTAAAAAATTGAGAATGAGATCAATTCTCAATTACATAACACATCGGGGGGCAAAGGAAAGTGCGACACGCGTCCCCACTGCCGTCGGCTCCCGCGCGTCTTAGCAGGCTTATAAAGGAGCGCGATGGGTGTCCCCTT
>JBCBQS010000255.1:0-3972 GCA_039820085.1 Pseudomonadota bacterium | reverse complement strand
GTTTGCCCATGAGCGCCCTTCTTAGCCTTGCCTTCCCATTGATGACCGGCGCCGGTCCGATGAATGAAGCACTGCAAGCCACAGAAGCGCCAGAAGCGCTCCGCGCCGCCTTCACGGTCGAAATGACCAGCCAAAAGGCGCGCCGGGTTTTTTCTTTCGATCCACGTCAAGCCGACGGCCAGCGCTGGCAACTTATGATGGCGTCCGGCGAGGATGCGGACTTAGACCAAGCCGCCGCTGCGTGGGGGGCGGAAATCGCGCCAGACGGGCGGTTGTTTCCAGATGATCTACGTGCGAGCTTGGGCTACCAAGTCTTCGTCGATGACCTCGGCGCGGCTTGGCGATTGAAGTTTCAACATGCCCCATCAGCCAATGATGACGCGCTGGATGTTTGGGCGGCGCAACGCCTTCAGGCCGAGGCCTGGCTCGAGCCCTTGGATGGCAGCTTCTTACGGATCGACTACACCCTACCACGCCCAGTTCGCGGCCCAAATGGTGGTCGACTCACCAAGTTTGAACAATCCTATTTGCTTGAGGCCGAACCTGAATGGGGCCTAACTTACATTTCGCAATTTGCCCTTGAATTCGAGGCGAAAGCCGCGTTCCGAACGCTTCGCCAAAACTATAAAGCCGTGATCACAGACGCGACCTTCTTTTTCGCCAGTCCGGCCTTGGAACGTGAATTTGTATCTGCGTCTTTGAGCGGACCTTCTTAGCGCTGAAAATGCCGCAGAAGAATGGTTGCGGTGGGCTCGCCTGCAGTGTATGCAGCGCGCTTCTAACGGTTCGGTAGCTCAGCTGGTTAGAGCGCACGACTCATAATCGTGAGGTCGGGAGTTCAAGTCTCCCCCGAACCACCACTCCCAGTCCGTTCCATCATAGCGCGTGCCGTTCGGCGTGGAATCCGACTTGCGAACCATTTTCAATACGGTCATACTGCGCGTGGGATTGATGTTAGAACTCTAGGGAATCACCAATGACAACACACCTTAAACGCTGGACTCAGCTTGGCCTCGGAGCCGCGCTTGCCGGCGGAACTTTAGCGGCCTGCGGGAGTCCCGACCAAGCTGCTGAACCGACCGAAACTGAAATTGCGGCCGAAGTGCCCCCGGCCGAGACATCAGCGGACAGCGCAGAAGATGCTGAGACGGCAGAAGTCGGTCCGGCGGAAGCCGGCGAGGGCGAAGGCGGGGTCGTTATCACGGAGGCGCTGACCGACCCAGTTGTGTTCCTGTCCATCCTGGCGATTACGGACGCCCACATCATCGCCGCGCGCGATGCGCATGCGCTTGGCGAAATCGATGCAGCTGCTGGAATGTTTGCGCATCCGGTCTCTGAAGTTTTGTTTGAAAGCGCAGACGTTTTTGCGCAGCTCGGGGTCGAGGACTTCAGTGAAATGCTGACCGACACATCGACCGCGATTTATGATGGCGAAACGCCTGAACAGATCAGTGCGCGCGCTGATGCGATTGGCGCGGCTATGGCAGCAGCAGCTGAAAAAGCTCCTGCGTCTGATTTGAGCGCGGCCAGCATCGCTGCAGGCGTGACTGTGGATCAGCTTGAGCGCGCAGCCGATATGTATCGCATCGCTTTAGAGACGGACGCCTATGAGCCTTATCTCGATGGCTATGGATTCTTCAAAGCCGGTGAGACGGTGTTCCTTGAACAAGCGGATGGGATCGAAGCTGAAGACCCAGCCGCAGCGACGGCGATCAAAGATGCCATCACCGCATTGGGGGCGGCCTACCCTAGTGCTGGGCGCCAAGACGCACTACCAGCGGATCTAGCGGGATTGACCGTCGCTGTATCGAACGCGGTGCTCGCGGTCCAAAACTAACCCCCGAGCTGTTACTCGGCTGGAACGGCGGTGGCCTCTGGGTCAGCCGCCGTTTCTTGTTCAACTGCGGCAGCTTTCGCGCGCCGGGCGGCTTTATCGAGACGTTCGGCGGGGGCGAGGTATCCGGCGAGCGCTGTCAGTGCGCCGCCGACCAGCATAGCCACATCGACCCAAGCCGCGATCGAGTGGTCGGCCCCAAGATAAGCCGGGAACCACTGGCCGGTGACGAGGCCATTCACAACAGGAACGCCCATTGCGAGCACGCCTGTCAGAAGGAGCAATTCACGCGTCGTTTGATAATCATTGCGGCGCACCCAGGCATAGAGGAGTCCCAACGCCCATGCGGCGAAAAACGTCCAACCCGTTGCAACAAGACGCGCACTCTCGGCCCCAACATAGAGCTTGTCGAGATAGAAAATCGCAATGGTCGCAACCGGAAGTCCCATGATAATGCCGGTATTGAAATAGCCGAGACGATTATAGAATGTCAGGGTTTTGCCGCCGTCATTGCCGTGCTTGCGGCGTTCGATCCACATCATCGATCCGAGCGCAGTCACCACGGCTAAGGACATGCCCAGCGCAAAATACAGGAATTTCAACCAGATCCCGCCATAAGTTCCGTAGTGAAGCGGTGTAACGGCATTGGCGACCCGAATGGCACCGGTTTCTTCGCGGTACTCGTTCGGCGGACTCGGCTCGCCGGTAGCGCCATTCAGCCAGATCACGTCTGAGAATGTTAGTCGGCTCGACGCTGGATAGAACACATCAAACTCGGCCGCCGTGTCGCCATAGTTGCGCATGATCAGCATGTACGGATCTTTGCCCGAGTCCGGGTGCTGCATCTCGCGCAGTTCATCTAGGCTGATCATTTGCACTTGCTCGCCGGATGGCTGCGTCGTTGGTCCGAGCACAGCTTCCACAAGCGCTTCCACATCGCCCTTATAGGCAATCGCGGCGACCAATTGGGACACAATCACAATGACGCCAAGATAAGCACCGGTGAACGCAATCATTATGTAGAAGGGTAAACCCCAGATCCCGACCACTTTATGCGTGTCTTGCCATTTCAAGCGTTGTGAGCGCTTGAGCCGCATCGAATAAGCTTCTTCTCGGATCTTCGTGTGGGCAATGATCCCCGTTAGAATGGCAAGCATCAACACGATCCCGACAATGCCAACCAGTGAGCGTCCAACCGTTCGACCACCCAAAATATCTGGCCACATAAAATCGCGATGAAAGTCGAGTAACCAAATGCTCAGGCCCGACCCGCGAATGGCAATGGGTTTACCCGTATTTGCATCCCACCGCTGCGTGGCATCCTGGTGAACATCATTCTCATCGTGCCAGTGAACAATGCCGTAATAGTATGGTTTGTAAGATGTTGGATAATCGAGGCGCATGAACTCGGCCTCGGCCCCGCCGGTATTGTCCTGAACCCAGCTTGTAAATGTCTCATTGATCTCGATCGGCGACTCGTTCACGCTCATGCGCAATGCCGGGTCTTCCCAAGTCTTAATCTCATTGTCGAACAGCGCGAATGAACCGCTGAAACATACAATAAAAACAATCAGTCCGAGCGTGATTCCAGCCCAAGAGTGTAAGTCATAATTACGAAGGTGACGAGCGCGATCCATAATTTGAGTTCCTCTATGCCGGGGGCGGCGTTGTGAAAACGATGTATCCGCTAACCATGGATACGACAATGAGCCCAGACGCTACGCGCCAACCGTGTTTGTCCCAATAACACCAAAACTGGAACGCGACCCAAATCAAAGAGACGGCGAGCGCCATCCAAATCGCCAATGCCCGAAATTCGACCGGCAAAGTCAACATGAGCGCCGCGCTCAGCAGCATGGACGCTAGGAGCGCCCAAATGATCACACTGGTTAAACGCGGGGCATGGACGGTCCAGGCGGTTAGCGCGGTCACCAATCCGAACGTGAACAAGGCTTGTCCGATACCGCTGCCCGGGAACCCAAGCACAACACTGACAATGATGCTGACCAACATGATCAAAAAGGCGGTGCTGCCCATCCATCTCGGCCGAGTCGCCATAAATCGGGTGAGACCAACACCGAGACCGATGCCAGCAAACAGTCCGACGACAAGTAAAATGAGACCCATCATAGTACCAG
>JBCBQS010000254.1:0-3997 GCA_039820085.1 Pseudomonadota bacterium | reverse complement strand
GCGTCGTCGCGGGCTCCGAAGGGCCGCAGACGGCTGATTTGAGCGTGATTGTCGAGGGGGCAAGCCATTCGGTCTCATCCGAAGGCAACGGCCCGGTGGATGCCGTCTTCAACGCCATCCGAAAAATCGTTCCACACGAAGGCAAGCTGGACCTGTTCCAGGTCAGTGCCGTCACAGGCGGGACAGATGCCCAAGCTGACGTCCATGTCCGGCTTAAAGGCGAGGGGATTATGGCAACCGGACGGTCGTCGGATCCCGATACGTTGGTCGCGGCCGCGAAAGCGTACATTCACGCGCTCAACAAGCTGGAAGCGCGCCGATTGAAGCGAAAAGCCGCTTAATTCGTTAACAAACGTGCCGTTTGTGTTCAGCCTGTCTCGTTTTGGAACACTTAGCCTATAAGCCAGTAAACATTGGTAATGATGCGAGTGTACGGACCGTACACATCTGTAAACAATTTCCTCTTGCTTTAATAATATCTAAACGGCATGAGGGTATAGGGCTGATCTAGTAACCAAAGCTGCGTGTTTCTTAATTTAAGCGCGCGAACATAAGAAGCGGCGAAAAAATGATCGGTAGCCTACTCGGAGTCCTATCCACAGACATGGCCATTGACCTCGGCACAGCGAACACGCTGGTCTACGTCAAAGGGCAAGGTATCAAGCTCGATGAACCCTCCGTGGTGGCCTATATGAATCAGGGCGGCCGCAAAATGGTGTATGCGGTCGGCGACGATGCCAAAAAGATGCTGGGCAAAACCCCGCTCAACATGGAAGCCATCCGCCCAATGCGCGATGGCGTCATCGCTGACTTCGAAGTCGCTGAGGAAATGATCAAGCACTTCATCCGCAAAGTGCACAATCGCCGCGCCTTCGTGTCTCCGCTGATCATCATCTGTGTACCGAGCTCGGCCACGAACGTTGAGCGCCGGGCCATTCATCAGTCAGCTCTTGCTGCTGGTGCGCGCGAAGTCCACCTGATCGACGAGCCTTTGGCGGCTGCGATTGGCGCAGGTTTGCCGATCGAAGAACCCGCGGGCTCAATGGTCGTTGATATTGGCGGCGGAACGACTGAGGTCGCTGTACTGTCGCTTGGGGGTCAGGTCTATTCGCGCTCTGTCCGTGTCGGCGGCGACAAGATGGACGAAGCGATCATGAACTATTTGCGCAAGCATCAAGGTATCCTGGTCGGCGAGATGTCTGCTGAGCGGATCAAAAAGCAAATTGGTACGGCCATGGCCCCGGAGAATGGGGATGGAATGACCGTCACAGTTCGCGGCCGCGCAACTGGCGACGGTGTCCCGAACGAAGTTGAAATCAACGAAAAAATGATGGCTGAGGCTCTGGCAGACCCGGTCGGTGAGATCGTCGAAGCTGTTCGCATCGCATTGGAAGCCATGCCGCCAGAATTGTCAGCGGATATTGTTGATCGCGGAATTGTCCTGACCGGTGGTGGGGCTTTGCTCCGAAATTTGGACGTCGTACTTCGCGAACAAGCGCGATTGCCCGTCATGATCGCGGAAGACCCATTGAAATGTGTCGCGAATGGGTGTGGATTCGTCCTTGAAAACCTATCGCGGATGAAAAACGTCCTTTCGCCCGAAGTTTGACCTGATTGGGGGATACGTTCTCCCATCGAAAGTGAAGGAAAAAGCCCATGCCTCGCGCCAGCGGCAAGGGATATAGACAGCGCCCTCTGCGACGCTACGGCTTCTTTATAGCTGTGGCGGGCTTACTCGCGCTGTTACTTCTGCAAACATCACCGCGGATTAATGAAGGCGTCGCGCCGATCCGAACAGCGGCGTCTGACCAATTGTTCCATGCCACGTGTCCAAGCCTCATCGATTAGCTGAGCGGCGCCTCAGCGAAAGACCGCAGAATTCTCGAACTCGAAGCGCGTGTGCGCGAGCTCGCGCAATACAAAGCGCTGGCACTGACCATGGCGGAGCGGCTGGAGGTCTATGAGGAAATCCTCAACATGCAAGGCGAACCCGGCGGCGCTGAAGTGACGGCGCGGATCATGGCTGAAACCAATGGCCCGTTTGCCGAAGCGTTGCTCGCCAATGCAGGCACCACGAACGGGGTTCAAGACGGCTATTATGCTGAGAATGATCGCGGTCTCGTCGGCCGTGTCGTTCAAGTCGGTCAGCGGTCGTCCCGGATTCTCAAGATTACTGATTTTAACAGCCGGGTTCCGGTTATGGGCGAAGCGAGCGGCCTGCGCGCCATCATGTTTGGCGGGCGCGACGGTCTTGGTCGGCTGACTGATTTTCCCGAACAAGGTGCATTTTTGCCGAATGAGCGGATCCTAACCTCTGGCGAAGGCGGACTGTTTCCACGCGGTGTCGTCGTTGGCTATGTGCGCGAAAGCGACAATAAAGACGTTCGGGTCGATCTTGCCATGCTGACGGGTCAGCTGAGCTATGTTCGCCTCAAACCGACCATTCGCGTGCTGCCGCCGGAGGCGTTTCCCAGTGAAACCGAACTCGCTGAATTAAGCGAGGATGACGAGTCATGATGGGCTTGAGTGGGTTTGCCGACGGCATGGTCCTGCGCTGGGAAGCAGCGCGGCCCAGAACCCGCCTCGCCATCGGGGCGTTACTGGTGATCGCAGTTGGAATGGTCGGTCTCACCCCGCGATCGCTCTTCGGATTGCCTTTGGCGTGGCCTTATCTCGGCTTGATTGCAGCTGTCGGATGGGGGCGTTCCGGTATGGCGTTCGGCCCGATGGCTTTGCTTTTGCTTTTCGGATTTGCCCAAGACGCATCACAAGCCCCATGGGGCAGTCATGGCTTGGCCAACCTCTTGACCTATGGCCTCTCAGCTGCGGTGAGCCAAATGGCAGACACTGAGAGATCGCCTCTGCTTAGCTTTGTTCTCCCCGTTGTAACTTTGTTTTTTGGAATCACGCTCGTATGGCTGGTCGCCAGCATATCGTCCGGCCATTTCGGTCGCGTGACACCCATGCTCACCGCCTATTTTGCGACGTTGGTGGTGCATATGGTTATCGCGCCTTTGTTTGACCTTGGCATTCGGCGCGGCGTGCAAGGGGGCAGCACTGCATGAGTGGCAACAGACCCATCGACACACTGTTTAGCCGGCGTGCGCTGATCGCTGCCGGTGGCGGCGCGGCCTTGTTTGGCGGTCTGATTGCGCGCTTGTTCCAGCTGCAAATCATGGAGCATGAACGGTTCGAAGTGGCGGCAGCTGAAAATGGCGTTCGCCTGGATCTCGCGCCGCCAAAGCGGGGGCGGATCATGGATCGCTTCGGTCGACCGCTTGCCGCCCATCGCCAAGCGGGGCGTGTGTCCTTTGTGCGTGAGCAGACCGAAGACTTACCGCGCTTGCTGGCAAAGCTGTCAGAACAAATAGAAATCTCACCGGAGCGCCAAGCGCGGCTCATTCGAGATGCCCGTCGTCAGGCGAGTTTCCAACCGACGATTGTTAAAAGCGAACTGTCCTATGAGGACTTTTCGCGCCTCTCCGTCCTGGCGCCAAGCATGCCTGGGTTGCAAGTTGAGATGGCGGCGACGCGATCTTATCCACGCGGGCGCGACTTCGCCCATGTGCTCGGCTATGTGGCGAAAGCCAGCGAGACCGACCTCGAACGCCTCAGCGAGGACGCAAATGCACAAGAGCGCGCAGCGATCCGCCGGTTGTTTAAGCATCCGGACATGCGCACCGGCCGATCGGGGGTTGAACGCTATGCCGAGGAATGGCTCCGAGGTGAAGCTGGATTTCGTAAGCTCGAAACCAATGCGGCTGGCCGAATTATTCGCGAGTTCGACGATCCAAGCCTCGCTCCGAAAGCAGGCCGCGACCTCTATCTAACGGTCGATGCGGATCTTCAAAAATTTGCCATTGATCGCTTCGGCAAAGAAAGCGGCGCGGCAGTCGTCATGGATGTGAACACGGGCGCGGTGCGTGCGATGTTTAGTTACCCAACCTATGACCCACTTATTTTCTTGCCATCATCTACATACTACTCGACCAACACA
>JBCBQS010000253.1:0-4005 GCA_039820085.1 Pseudomonadota bacterium | reverse complement strand
GTTGGATAATCGCGCGTGGTCACACCATCAGCGTCCTTAAGGACGCTGATGGTGTGACCACGCGCGATTATCCAACCGTGGACGGCCGCCGGGCGTCTGAAGTTTATTTTGAGAACGTTTCTCTTGGCGCCGATGCCTTAATCGGTGCAGAAGGCGAAGCGCTCCCTCTGATCGAAGCGGTTGTTGATGAAGCGACCGCTGCGACGTGTGCAGAAGCCGTCGGCGCGATGGGTGTCGCGCATCAGATGACTGTTGAGTATTCACGCCAACGCAAGCAGTTCGGCACACCGATCGGAAAGTTCCAAGTGCTGCAGCATCGCATGGTCGACATGTTCATGGAGCACGAACAGTCCATCTCAATGACCTACATGGCGACCCTGAAACTGGGTGAAGATGCCGTTGAGCGTAAGAAAGCGGTTTCGGCTGCAAAAGTTCGGATCGGTCAGTCGGGTCGCTTTGTCGGCCAAGAATCGATCCAGATCCATGGCGGCATGGGCATGACGGAAGAACTTGCGGTCGGCCATTACTTCAAGCGCCTGACAATGATCGATAATGAGTTTGGCAATGTCGATCATCATATGCGCCGCTATACGTCTTTGAGCGCGACCGACTTGAAAGCAGCGGCTGAATAAGCTTCGGCTCAAATTTGACATTATGCCCCGTCACACGTTTGTGTGGCGGGGTATTCTTTTTGGTGTGGAGGACTTAATGCGCAAACTAATGACCATTGCAGCACTCACTCTTGCAGGGGTGCCGATATCGTTGGCGCAAGATGCTCCACCGCCTGCGCCCTGCAGCGACGAGGCGTTTCAGCAATTTGATTTCTGGCTCGGCACTTGGGACGTCACAACGCCCAATGGAACACGCGCCGGCACCAATGTGATCACGAGTGAAGAGGGCGGATGTTTGATCCTCGAGACGTGGACATCAGTGAATGGCGGCACTGGACAAAGCTATAATTTTTACAATCCAGAGACTGAAAAGTGGCGTCAAGTCTGGGTGAGTTCTGCGGCGCTGATCGATTATGAAGGTGGTCTCACAGACGCTGGCGCGATGAAACTTACTGGCAAAATCACCTATTACTCGACTGGGCAAAGCGCCGATTTCACCGGCGAATGGACGCCAAATGAAGACGGGACGGTGACGCAGTATTTTGAGCAGTACGATCCCGAAGCGGATGCCTGGAATCCATGGTTCACAGGGCTTTACACGCGCCAAGAAACCGAAACGGCCGAGTGATCAGCCGAACAGTGTCAGTAAGCTGAACGCTGCGAGTTGCAGAGCGGCCAGCGCCACAAACGCGATCCGCCAGGTGGGGCGCGGGAACCGAAACCAAAGAACAGCAAGTGCGCCAAGCGCGATTGCGGTTTCCAGGGCGCTGCCCCAAAACCCGTTATATTGCGGGTCCCAATACGAAACCGGTGAGAAAAAGCGCCAGTCTGTCAGCGGCCAGAAGTGACGGTGTGCATCATCAGCGTGAAGCGGAAAGTCGAGCGCGAGATGAAGCAAAGCTGCCGAACTTACAGCCAAGAGCGCTATTGAGCGACGCCAAAGACCGATGATCAGCATTATCCCGAATAGTATGAAGGAGTTCGAGAGCGCGCCCAGCGTTTGCCACGGGTCGGTCCAATAGTGGACGTTCCATGTTTCCGCGCCGCTCCACCCTTGGATGCGGCTCCAGGCAAAGAAGACGAACATTGACACATCTGGCACTAGCGCGCCTGCGAGGACCGCCTTGTTTCGGTTGGGCTCTGCGGGGCGCGAGAGGACCGCAGATGCGACGACAAGATGCGCAATTGTATTCATCTTTAGACCACCGCACAGGACTTGCCGCGAGGCAAGTGGTGACACCGCAGACGACGACTGTATGAACGAACACAAAGTTCTGGAGGCCCCCAAAATGTCCGTTATCAAACTTGAGAAGAATGGCCCGATCGCAACGCTTACGCTCACGCGACCCGAGATGATGAATGCTCTGGGACAAGAAGGCGATGGCGCTGAAGTGGCCGCGGCCTGCGCTGAGATTGAAGCGGACCCCGCCATCCGTTGCGCCATCTTAACCGGTGAAGGGCGTGCCTTCTCTGCGGGCGGTGATGTTAAAGCGATGCGCGATCGTAGCGGTGCTTTTGCTGGCTCGCCCTACCGTGTGCGTGAAGGGTATCGGCACAATATCCATCGCGTGGTGAAGTCACTTTATAATCTTGAGACGCCTCTCATTGCGGCAGTAAATGGGGCGGCGATCGGTCTTGGATGCGATGTTGCGTGTATGGCCGATGTGCGGATTGCGTCTGATAAGGCGAAGTTCGGCGTGACATTCCTAAAGCTTGGATTGATCCCAGGTGATGGCGGCGCATGGCTGTTGCCACGGATCATCGGCGCCAGCCGCGCAGCGGAGCTCTTGTTCACAGGCGATGTGATCGATGCGGCCACAGCTGCTGAATGGGGGCTGATCTCACGTGCGGTTCCAGGCGACACGCTTATGGACGAAGCGATGGCGCTCGCATCGCGCATGGCACAGCAACCGCCGCAAAGCTTGCGCGTTGCCAAGACCCTCCTGCGCCATGGGACAACGGCAAGCTATGAGACAATTATGGAAATGTCTGCTGCAGCCCAGTCTATGATGCATCACACCGAGGATCACATGGAAGGGGTCAATGCGATCCTCGAAAAGCGCGCACCAAGGTTTGAAGGCGAATAAGCTCTAATGAACTTGGATGAGCGCTAAGGCGGCTAGGAGTAGGCCCCCCGTATATGTCACCATCGCACCGATTGCTTTGAACAAATGCGGACGATCGAGCGTCTTGCAGATCAAAAACCCGAGTGCATGGATCAGTCTGGAAACGGTGACCGCAACGATTGTCCAATGCACGAGTGCGCCAAGGTCACGGCCTTCATAGGCAAACCCAACGACAAGAAACAACGCGATTAGCAGGGCCGCATATTCAGCCGCGTTCCCATGCGCACGCTGGGCTTTGGCCATCGCAGACGCCGGGTCTATTTGCGCCCCATAGGCCATGACATTGCTCGATCCGCGCTGAATGCTCGTCCAAAAAGCCAGCAAAAGAGTCAAAATGACCAAACTGGCCGAACAGATAATAATTGTGATGTGCATGTTTTTGCCTCCCGTTTTCTTTTGCGCGAGCCTATAGCGGTTCGCGAGACCAGAAAAGGATGGGTGCATGCCTTCACCACGCAGACAGATTTCGACCGGCTCTCCTTTTGAAGAGACGATGGGCTATTCACGGGCGATTGTACAAGGCGATTGGTGCTTCGTTTCTGGCGTCACCGGGTATGATTACTCAACGATGAAAATGCCCGTTTCGGTCGCGCGCCAGGCCGCAAACTGCTTCGCGACGATTGGATCAGTTTTATCGGAAGCCGGGTTCTCGCTGAGCGACATTGCCCGCGTTCAATACACCGTCGTTCGTCGTGAACTGGTGCCCGAAATTCAGCCTGTCTTACAGCAATATCTTGGCGGTGTCCGACCGGCCGCAACAATGGTCATCGCGGATCTCATTGAGGAGGAGATGCTGATCGAAATTGAGGTGACAGCCTATAGAGGCTGAGAGTGCAAAGGATGTGGACCGCGAACTGCAGCCAGCCTTTGCTTTTCACCACCGCGTGCGTACATCGACGCGGATGAGAACGGAAAGAGCGATTTAAATGCGTGATGGCGGTCGAATAGCAGCAGCGATAGACGTTTTGAGCGATGTCTTGGGACGCCATCAACCGGTAAAAGTCGCGGCGCGCGATTGGGGCAAACGGGCGCGCTATGCGGGATCTAAAGACCGCGCTTGGGTGTCGGGTCTCGTGCTGGATGCTTTGCGGAAACGGAACTCGATCGCTCATGCCATGGGCGACGAAAGCCCGCGTGGATTGATTCTCGGCGCGCTGAGCTTTGCCTGGGGGTGGGACATCCGCCGGATCGATGATGCCATGGACGAACCGCATGCCCCGAGCGCTCTGACTTTGCAAGAACGCGAGCGATTGGTGATGGCACCGGAC
>JBCBQS010000252.1:0-4022 GCA_039820085.1 Pseudomonadota bacterium | reverse complement strand
CATTCGCCTTAGCCCTGACGACTATGTTGCGAACTCTGAGGTCAGCGAAGACGACATACTCGCCTATTACGAAGCCTACAAAGCTGAGCGCTATACAGGCCCTGACAGCCGAACATTCACAGAGTTCTCCTTCACCGACGAAGACACCGCACGCGCGGCGCTCGGTCGGATCGCTGGCGGTGCTGCAGCCGACGCAATTGATACCGCCATTTCAACACAAGTCCGGTCAGGGCGGCGGGAGATTATCAACAGTGCGCGTCTGTCCGAGCAGGTTTTCTCGCGCGGCGCCCAAGTCGGATCGATTCACGGACCGCAACCTGTGGGCACCGACTTTGTCGTCATTCGCCTCGAAGATATCACGCCCGGCGAAGCGACACCGCTCGAATTTGTCCGCGAAGAAATCGAAACTGAGATCGCCCGCGAACTCGCGGTAGGGCTATTCTATGACGCCCTTCCTCTGTTTGATGATCTCCTCGGCACCGGTGAGACCCTAGAAGGCATCGCCCAAGGGCTCGGCGCCCCGGTTTTGTCTTTTGCACCGGTCGACATGAATGGGTTTTCGAGCACGGGTCAGCGCTTCCTGCCGCTGGTCACTGCACCAGGTCTGCTTCAAATGGTCTATGCCCAAGCTGAAGGCCGAACCACAGAGCGATTTGGCGATGATGAAGTGACGTGGATTGCCCGCGTCGACAGCATTGTTCCGGAACGGCTCCCAGAATTTGACGAGGTGAGAGACCGGCTGATCGCCACATGGCGCCAGCAACAAGAAAGTGATCAGTTGGCAGCAGCAGCGGCAGAGATTGAAGCAGCCATCGCGGATGGAACGAGTTCGCTCGATGCAGAAGCTGCGAAGTTCAATGCGTCGATAGAAACACTTCCGCGACCAATCACGCGCCAAAACACCGAATTGCAATTCCCAGCGCCATTGCTGAATGGATTGTTTGACGCCAATGAAGTCGGTGAAACCTTCTCGATCCAGGGCGTATCGGGACAGATGATCATCATGCAAGTCACCAATATTGACCGGCCAGAAAGCGAGACTCTCGATCTCCTTGCGCAGGCAAGCGCGATTGAGATCCAGACCAATGTCGCTGATGATCTGTTCCGCGCTTATTTGATCAGCATTGCTGAGGATGTCGAACTGACCACAAATGGCCGGGCACTCGACGCTTACAAACGTAGCCTTGTGACAGAGCAATGAGTCGCGACCAATTACTGGTCCGCCGGAGACCAGGTGATTTAGAGACGCCCGTTTCGGCCATGCTTAAGCTCGGCGCGGATTTGCCGGGCAGCTTTTTGTTTGAGTCCATTCTCGGCGGGGAACGCCTCGGGCGCTATAGCTTTATTGGGCTGCATCCGACCAAATGGATGCGCGTTTTAAACGGTATTGGCGAGGAAAGCGAAACACTGGATTTCGCGGATGCCGGTCGGGTTGCAGGCTCGGCGATCGACGCTTTGCGTGCGTTCGCAGAAGCTGGCCTTGCAGACGCGGGGGCCAATGAAGACTTACCGCCCATGGCGAGCGGTGTGTTTGGCTATATCGGCTATGATTTCATTCAACATGTTGAACCTGTTGCGATCACCAAGCCGGACACATTGGACGTTCCAGAAGCCCTGTTAATGATTCCGGGCGTGGTTCTGATTTTCGACCATTTGTATCAGGAACTCATACTCGTCGGCCGCCATAAACCAGGCGATCAGAGCGCTGCTGAAGCCCGCCTGGATAAAGTCGAAAGTGCCTTGGAAAGCCCGCCCCCAATCTCACCGCGTGACGGTCAGAGCGATGCGCTGGAGTTTACGTCAAACACAGGCAAAGAAGAGTATTTCGATATGGTCGCGACCGCCCGTGACTATATTAAAGCGGGCGACATTTTTCAGGTGGTTCCAAGCCAGAGATTCAGCGCGCCGTTTAAACGCAAATCGATCAGCTTTTACCGCGCGTTACGGCGTCTCAACCCGTCTGCCTTCATGTTTCATATGAACCTTGGAGACGTTCGATTGGTCGGGTCGAGCCCTGAAATCTTAGTACGTGTGCGGGATGGACGTGTCGCCATTCGACCGATTGCGGGCACCCGTCCACGGTCTGGCGACCCCGTCATTGATGCTGAGCGCAAGGCCGACTTGCTCGCCGACCAAAAGGAAATTGCCGAGCATTTGATGCTGCTCGATCTTGGCCGCAATGATGTTGGCCGTGTTGCCGCCTATGGCAGTGTTGAAGTGACCGAACAGTTCATTGTCGAACGATACAGTCATGTCATGCATATCGTCTCACACGTTGAAGGGAATCTGCGAGACGGACTTTCGGCTGTTGACGCCCTGCTCGCCGGACTGCCAGCCGGGACGGTCTCCGGCGCACCGAAAATCCGGGCGATGCAGATTATTGATGAGTTGGAGCAAAACGCTCGCGGGATCTATGGCGGCGCAATTGGGTATTTCGGTTGGAATGGTGACTTGGACACTTGCATAGCGCTGCGGACGGCGGTGCTGAAAGATGGGCAGCTTCACATTCAAGCCGGAGGCGGTGTCGTTTTGGACTCCAACCCCCAATACGAGTTTGACGAGACCGTCCACAAAGCGAATGCGCTCAAGAAAGCCGCAGCTTTGTCTGCCAGATACGAGTTTGACCAATGAGTGCCCCAAAGAACATTCTCGTCATCGACAATTATGACAGCTTCACCTGGAACCTCGTTCATTATCTGGAGGAAATCGGCGCACGCACGGCGGTGGTTCGAAATGATCAGCTTACCGTTGACGAGGCGCTCGACCGAAAGCCTGATGGAATTGTGCTCTCGCCAGGGCCTTGCACCCCCAACGAAGCCGGTATTTGCGTCGAACTGGTCCAGCGAGCGCCAGAAGATCTTCCGATACTCGGCGTGTGCCTCGGGCACCAAAGCATCGGCGCCGCTGAAGGGGGTGACATCGTTACCGCTCAAGAGATCCGCCACGGCAAGATCAATCAAATCCGCCACGAGAGCGGGCCGCTCTTTAAGGGCATTCCAGAGACCTATGACGTGGTGCGATATCATTCGCTTGCGATCAAGCCTGATGATTTGCCTGAGACACTCATCGCCGACGCCTTCACCGCCGATGGAGAGATTATGGCCGTTCGGCATGTAACGCGACCTGTTTTCGGCGTTCAGTTTCACCCCGAGAGCATTCTAACCGAGCATGGGCATGCATTGCTCCAGAACTTTCTCACTATCAAATAGCTTAGCGACGCCTGCTGCCCGAAAGGAGCGACCATGACCTTATCGACCCTGACGCCCGCCTTGAAGGCGCTCGCCGCCGGCAACGCGTTGAGCACCAGCGAGCTCGAAGCGGCGTTTGCCGCGATTTTATCGGGCGATATCCCACCAGAACAAATCGGCGCCTTTTTAATGGGCTTGGCGGTTCGCGGTGAAACTGGCGCTGAATTGCTTGCGGGTGCGAAAACCCTCAGGCAGACCGCTCGCACGATATCGCTAGACGGTCCCATCCTCGATACATGCGGGACGGGAGGCCTTGGCTGGACCAGCCTCAATACGTCGACCGCGAGTGCCATTGTCATCGCCGCAGCCGGCGGGAAAGTCGCCAAACACGGCAACCGCTCGGTCCCACCGAAAACGGGCAGCGCTGACGTGCTCGAAGCCCTCGGCGTCGAGCTTGACCTGACTGAGGATCGTTTTCGTGATTGTCTCGATCGAGCGGGCGTCGGGTTTCTGTTCGCACGCTCGCATCATAGCGCTATGAAACATGTTGCCCCGGTGCGTGCGAGCCTCGGCATTCGTACGATCTTCAATTTACTTGGTCCGCTCTCAAACCCCGCTTTTGCCAGTCACCAAGTGCTCGGTGTCAATGAAGCGCGGTGGGTTCAGCCCATGGCTGAGGCGCTCAGAGATCTTGGCGTGACACGCGCATGGGTCGTGCATGGCAGCGATCCAGATGGAACAGTCATCGACGAACTGTCGATTGCGGGAGAGACCCATGTGGTCGAAGTGAACAATGGCACATTGACCGATCTCACGATCGCACCTGAAGATGCC
>JBCBQS010000251.1:0-4025 GCA_039820085.1 Pseudomonadota bacterium | reverse complement strand
CAGGCAATTGCTGAAGAATATAAGGGGAGTTCTCGGCAAGCTTGAAATGAAAAACGTGTGCCCAGAATGGGGCGCACAAGCCACGATCGCAGGCTAGGGCCGTATGATGCGCAAAACGCGCTCGCCGCCCACGTTTTTCGAAAAACGGATTGGTACGTGCTTTGCATTGGCTCGTGCAACGGCCTGGGACACTCCTAGGTCCAGTAAAGTGGGGATGTGAAAATCCATGAAGACTCTAAGAACTCAATCTGTCGTTGCAATTGCAGTGCTTGGCCTAACGGCTGGCTATGCAGATGCACAATCAAACTTCTACAATCGAGACAAATACGAAGCGGTCAAAGACCGGTCACAGCCCGATTTTGACCCTGAGGCGATCAGGCTTGGGACATTTATCGTAAACTCGGATGTCACCATCGGCGCCGCGGCGACCGACAACGTGTTCGCGACTAACGGAAATACCCCAGCAGATGCTGAGGAGTCTGACATCATTTATGGTGGTTCTGCTGGCGCGCGTGCCCGCACCGATTGGAGCAATCATGAGGTCGGGCTTCGAGGACGCGTCAGTCGCACCGAATTTTCCGATTTCTCAGATGAGTCATTCACCGATATCGACTTAGGCGCGAACGGTCGTCTGGATGTCAGTCGTGATTTCGATTTCCGCGGCGATGTTGCTTATTCGAATTCCGTCCAATCACGTGCGGACTTCGCAGATGGAGGTCAGCTCGATTCTCCGATTGAACGAACCCGCACGAGCGTATCGGTTTCAGCGAATTACTTGAACGACCGGTTTCAATGGAACAATTCTGTTAGACTGAGCGAAACCGACTATGAGAACGGCGTTTTTCGTGGCACCAATACCGTGTTCGAACAGGACTTCCGCAACAATCAACGCACCGATCTGACGTCACGCCTGTCCTATGCGATTTCTCCGAATGTCGCGGTGTTTGGACAAGGCACGGTTTCTCAAACTGATCATGATAGCGATCAGACGGCGTTCGACTCGACGACCAATATGACCGTGACACGCTCTCGCGATTCTGAAGGGTATACGGTCGCGGCTGGTGTCAATTTCGAGACCAATAATCTGATCCGAGGCGACATCGCCGTTGGATTTTTCTCTGAGGACAAAGAAGACGACGCCTTTGAAGACGTTGACGGTCTTTCAGTTGATGCGCGTGCAGAATGGTTCCCATCTCGTCTGACAACTGTGACCTTCACCGGAGGACGCAGCGTGGTCGACAATGGTCTGATTGAATCACCAAGTACGCTCCAAACACGATTTGGTGCGAACGTCGATCATGAGTTCTCGCGACAGGTTGTCGGAAGCGTGTATGCGAACTTCGTGCAGGATGATTATCAAGAAATCGCTCGCGAAGATGACTTTACACGCATTGGCGCTGAGGTTCGCTACAAATTGAACAAGCGGATCCATATCACGGGGAACGTTCAAAACGTGAACCGCGATGTAAGCGGCGTAACGGCAGGGTTTGACCCAGGATTTTCTGCGAACGAAATCGGGTTCGGAATTTCTTTCTACCCGTAATCAAAAAAATGGCTCGGCATTGGGCCCTCAATGCCGAGCCGACATAACAAGACTGCAACGACCGACCGGAACTGGGTGACAAAGTGACTGCGCGATACAGCATCGAACTGCCAACGGCATCTTCAGAAACAGAATTTGAAGACCAAGGGCTTCCGCTAACCATCAAAGCGATTCTCGACGTTGTTTATCGTCGCTATTGGGTCATTGCGATCGGATTTTTGGCCGTGTTTGCCTATGTCGCCTACGCGACGTTCACAGCGACACCTTACTATTCGGCCACTGCGACTGTGATCGTTGATACCAAAGGCAGCAACGTTATTGATTTGGATGATGTTGTTGGCGGCATTGGCCGCGGCACAGCAGAACTCGATACCGAGGTTAAAATCCTGGAATCGAAGTCACTGCTCCGCCGCGTTGTGATCGCAGAAAACCTTTTGGAAGATCCAGAGTTCAATCCTTTCATTCGGCCTGACACGAATCCAGGGTTCAGCCTTAAGGGTGCGATCAAATCAGGGATCAGCTTCCTGGTCGGCCAATCGGATGGTTCTGAAGAGGGCGATGGGTCTGCGCGCCCACAAACGGAAGAAGAGCGCCAAGAGGAAATGCTCGAGGTTACGACGTCCGTGTTGCGCGGCAGCGTCGGTGTGTCTCGTGTTGGTACGACCTTCTTGATCGATATCACTGTGACGACCGAGTATGCTGGAAAGTCAGCGCGGTTGGCGAATGCTGTGGCCGATGCCTATCGCGTGGATCAGTTGGAAGCGAAACTTGAAACCACGCAACGCGCCACAAATTGGCTGCTCGAACGGGTTTCCGGTCTGCGAGAAGAAGTCTCAAGCAAAGAGCGCTTGGTCGAAGAATATCGCTCTCAGACGGGCTTATTGGCCGCTGCGGGCACGTCGCTCACGGAACAAGAAATTGCCTCTCTGTCTGCCCAGCGAATTGAGCAAGAAGCCGCCCTCAACCGCGCGCGGGCTCGGTTCGACAATGTTCGTAGAGCCCAGGCATCCGGTGCCGGGACAGACTCCATTGCGGAGGTTTTGGACAGCCCTGTCATCTCAAACTTGAAGGCGCAACAGGCCGCAGTCCTGCGCCGGCAAGCCGATTTAGAGAGCACGCTTGGCTCGCGTCACCCTGACCTGATCCGGGTTCGAAGCGAGGCTGCTGATGTCGAACGTGCCATCAATGTTGAGATCCAAAAAATCGTGACAAACCTTGGAAATGAGGTTCAGGCGTCGCAAGACGAGGTCAATAAATTGAACGCCTCGATTTCTCGAGCACGCGGTCAACTGATCGAAAACAATCGGAACCAAGTCCGCTTGAATGAGTTGGAACGCGACGCCGAAGCCAGCCGGGTTTTGTATGAGGACTTCATCAATCGCGCGAAAGAAACACGCGAGCAAGATGACCTTGCCGAGGCCGATGCGCGGATTCTGTCAACTGCGTCCGTGCCGAATTCGCCGAGTTCTCCGAGAACCACGATCAATCTTGCGCTTGGCATCATATTGGGCGGCATCTTTGGTGTTGGACTGGCCTTCTTGCTCGAGCTGTTTGATACCCATATCAGTTCTTCGGAAGACATCCGCCGCAAACTTCGGGCAAATTCGATTGGCGCCATTCCGCATATCCCAACGCGCGGAATTCTCGGGTTGGGAAAGAGCACGCCGCCTGACTTTATGACGGACAACCCGCTATCGGCGTTCTCTGAGAGCGTGCGGTATATGCGAGCGGCGATCTCATTCGCCGATTTGGACAGCCAAACAAAAACTGTGGCGATTACGTCCTCGTTGCCAAATGAAGGCAAAACAAGTCTGACGCTGGCCCTCGGGCGCATGTCGGCCATGTCCGGCTCGCGCACATTGGTCATTGATGGCGACTTCAGACGACGTGAGCTGACGCGGATGATCGGTGTGTCCCCCAAGATTGGCTTTATCGAACACCTGTTCGGCGCGGGATCTTTGGAAGAGGCGATCCATCGCGATCCAAAATCTTCGCTCGACGTCTTGCCGCTATCTTCTGCCGGTCATACGCCGCATGATGTCTTCGGTACGCATGCGTTTGACGAACTATTGGAAGAGCTGAAAAAGCACTACGATATGATCTATATCGATACGGGTCCGCTCTTATTGATGGCGGAGTCACGCGTGATTGCGGGCAAAGCCGACAAAACAATCTTGATCGTGCGGTGGCGGCACACCAATCGCGGAGCGGCGCGTCAATCATTGAATTTGCTGAAAACATTCAACGCTAATCTGCTTGGAGTCGCATTGAATATGGTGAACTTGGCGAACCGTCGCCATCACAAAGATCCAAGTGCAAGCAATAAGGCGTACAGCAAATATTACTCTATGGGAACTCGACCCAAATTGTTTGGCGGGTTGGCGAATAGACTCCCGGCGATGAAAGAAAACCCGATTTCACGCCCATCAACCTTACGACCTGCCAACGCGCAATCGGATCAGTTTGAACCGGTGTCAGAGGT
>JBCBQS010000250.1:0-4043 GCA_039820085.1 Pseudomonadota bacterium | reverse complement strand
TTCGCCGTCGCCACTATTATTATCGCGCTGGAATGATAGCCCGGGAATACGCGCAAGGGCCTCGCCAATATTGTTGTCTGGAAATCGGTCTGCTTGGTCAGCGGAAAGCGTGTCGCTAATCGTGTCGGCCAGCCGCTTTTCGTCTATTGAATTGGCGATTGAGCTTCGAATACCTTCAACAATTACAGTATCTTGAAGTAGTTCCTCCTCTTGAACGTCACGGCTTGGTTCCTCCTGTGCGACCGCATAGAATAAGGGAACAATATTAATAGCTGTAACCACAGCAGAAGCCGCCAATAATTTCACTTTCAACGATGACATCAGATCCTCCATGTATTCGTTGCCCAAGATCGACACTGTAAATTACCGACTTGACATCAAATTCTAAAATGGAAAGCTTTCATGCAAGAAATGCAACGCGTTGATTGGAAGGTGTTTTTTGGAACTCAAATGGTTAGAGGACTTTATTAGTGTTGTCGAAAAAGGACACTTTTCACGCGCAGCCGAAGCGAGGAACATTACCCAATCCGCTTTTAGCCGCCGTATCAAAGCCCTCGAACTGTGGGCCGGAACAGAACTTTTAGACCGATCTCAACATCCGGTCTCCCTTACCGCAGCGGGCCGGGATTTTCTGCTTCATGCAAAAGAACTCGTCCGCGTCTCATATGATGCACGGGCACAAACACTCGATTACTCTCGTAGCGCAGAGTCGGGTGTTACAATTGCATGTCTACATACGCTTTCACTCTTCAAAGTGCCCGCCATGATCGCCAGTTTGCGCGACCATGTCGGCGAATTTGAAGCGACGATTGTTGCTGAAACGAGAACGGTGGAGGAATACTTAGAGAGCCTCTCTAATGGGACGTGCGATCTCTTCATTTGCTATCGTCATCCGGTTTTTCCATTCGACATCAATTCAGGAGATTTCCTGCAAACGGATATCGGCACCGAATGTTGCCATACATCAAGCAACAAGACTATTCGCCGGACCTATTGGAGGCGCGCGGTTCACGCATTCCGTATCTCGAGTATGCGGGCACATCGTTTCTGTCGCGCGTCGTCGAGCACACGCTAAAGCGCACGCCGTTTCATAAACGACTGAAAACCGTCTATCGCGCGACGCTTGCCGAGAGCCTGTGTACCGGCGCGATCAACGGCTTTGGAATCGCATGGCTCCCGGAAAGCGTTGTTGTCTCTAATTCTCGCGCGGATACCCTGCGATGTGTTTCCGAAGATTGGCCTGAGCCGATGCAGATTAGCGTTTTTAGCGCCGCCAGTAACAAGCGCCCGATCGTGCAACGGATAATCTCACAGCTTCATGAGATGGAAGCGACCTAATCGCCAGAAAGCGACCAGACTTAGAGATCGAACACGTCGCGAACCTTTGGCGGGAGGTCACACTCATGAAGTTCCCGATGGGCAAACAGCGACGATTGGGCGACAACCCTAGCGACTGGTGGAGATAGACCATCGCATCAAGACGAGCGCGATTGTTCCAAAATTTGGTCGATAAAGCGCATGGCAGCCGAAAGGCGCTCTGGCACTGAGCCGCGCACTTCTATCCATGGAACCCCGCGTCCTTCAGCGCCGTCTAAGGCCTCTCGGAACCGCGCTTGCATATCATGGCGAATATGGGCGCCGTCGCGCTGACCATCATCTTCGAAGGGAATTTCGTCACCGGTCAAAAGACGGGCGAACGGGAGAACCTGATCTTGCGCAGCATCCCGGACAGCCGGAGTCGAGCGCCCCATATACCGTTCCTGCCAAATGACCGTCGCCAGCGCATCTGTGTCACAGACCAGCCAACCGGCCGCGCTGCGCTCTGCCGCCTCATTTTCAAGTGCGATTTGTTGCTCGGCAATCAGGAGGAACTCATCATCTCGCCAGGGGGCCGGAGGACCACCATCTCTTTTGGCGGTGTAGTCACGGCCATATTCTGGTACCCACTCACACCCTAGTTCCGCGGCCAAAGCGCGTGCGAGCGTTGTGCTGCCCGTCGACTCAGCACCGGTCACGATAATCCGTTTAACAGTCTGCAGACCTGTCATGCGGATACGCTCGTTTTGGCGGCGCGTTGCCATTCCCGCAGGCCAATGATGCACATAATGAGAAAGACAAAGTATAAGCCAGCTGTCAGCCATAGATCTTTATGGATGTACAATGGGATGTAGATCAGGTCGGCGGTGATCCATAACCACCAATTTGCGATCCACTTGCGTGACAACATAAACTGCGCGACCAGGCTGAGGGCGGTCGTAATGGCATCCCATCCAGCAACGGTCGAGTCGGTCCACCGCGTGAGGCCAAAATGTATGGCAATGGCGATCAGTGCGACAGCGAAAAGACAAGCCCCGAGTTGAACAGGCGTCAATGAAGCGATTTGAACGCCTGCCTGTTCGGCCCCGCCTCGCAACCACCAAAACAGTCCGAGCGCGTTTAACGCAATAAAGACAATTTGCAGTCCCGCATCTGCGTAGAGCCCAGACTGGGCAAACAAGACCACAAACATGGAGCAACTCAAAATGCCCGCTGGGAAGTTCCAAATATTGCGTTGGATCAACAGCCAGACACAGAGCGCCCCACTGACCGTCCCGATAATCTCGATCCAGTTCATGATCTCACCCTACAGCCCCTATCCGATCCGCCCTGATCACACACACGTTCGGTTATGAGGCGTGATCCTATCCATTTTTGCTTAGTGCATAATTCGTTGATCAGACAAGCGTGGCCTTGGTGTCGGGTTCGGAATGAAACCTATATGCGGCGTGGGCTAGTCCCCTACGTCTTCCGGGGCGTCCGTTGCTGCGAGATAATCAATGAGCGCTCGGACGCTGTAATCATCCATTGGCAACCCTGTTTGAGGCATCGATGTGCCTGGATACATACCGTTTGGATCGGCCAAGTAGGCTTTCAGCTTCGCTCGCGACCATCGCCCGTCAGCTGACTGCAAAGCTGCAGAGTAATTGTAATCTGCGTTTCGGCCGATGCGTGTTCCAACGACCCCGCCAAGACTTGGGCCTGGCGCAGGTTCAGACCCGAGATTGTGACATGTCGCGCAATGGATAGCGAAGAGTTGACGGCCGTAACTTCCAGATCTCAAATTCGCCGCAAGCTCGGACTCCAAACTCTCCACGGCGACGTATCCGGTTAGACGAACGGCCTGGTGCGATTGCTCATTCTGAGACGAAGCGCGGAGCAGCAGAATGGAAGAGTTTCCGGTCAAAACTGCGAGCCAGCCATTCTCGAGCCACGTCATATCTCGCATACGCTCTGCGACCTCAATCTGTTCCATAGTGACCAAGCGACCTTGATCCATTCGCAAGCGGAACAGACTCTGCGCCTTGAGCGATCCCAACAGCAAGTCGCCGGACCATCGCTCGAATTCTGAGCCGGGCGCCACTTCAACCAATTGAGACGGAGCGATCGAAACGGGAAAGGCATGTACCGGCTTTTTGTACCCTTCATGCCGCCCTTGATCGTCTGAGAAGGGCCAGTCAGAGGGGCCGTAGTTCAACCCGTAAGTAACCAGTGGCCAGCCATAGTCTTCACCGCGCTCAATCAAATTGATCTCGTCGCCCCCCATCGGGCCGTGCTCGGTCTCCCAGATGATGCCATCAGCTGTGCGAACCAAACCTTGTGGATTACGAAACCCCTTCGCGTAGATGGAGGCCGTGTTGGATTGACTATCAATTTCGAGAATTTTTCCGAGGTCTGTATCGTCGCTGCGGATTTGTTCTACGCCACCCGCGTTATAGGCGAACATATAGCTACCAACCGAATACAAGAACGTGGTCGGTCCGAAGGGCACCATCCGGCCACCCGACACATCACCGATAAATCGCCAACCAATATCGACCATGTTGAAACACGGTTTGACCGTGTAAACGTGCTGCCACCCTGCCGAGTCTAGCGCGAACCCATTTTCGGTCTGTTGCAGTCCAATCTTGTGAATGGCCTGGCAAATCGTATCGTCGCCTGGCGGCATCACATGGTGACTGACATAAAGCCAATCACGTCCTTGCGGATCAGCTTTGACCATAATG
>JBCBQS010000249.1:0-4052 GCA_039820085.1 Pseudomonadota bacterium | reverse complement strand
CAAATCAGAAACGGTCCAGGGGGACTGAACGACTCCGAAAAACTGAGCTGGTTGCAATTAGTGCGCACGCCGCGCGTGGGACCTGTCACTTTTTTTCGCTTACTCAATCGGTTCGGCACAGCGACGGCCGCATTGGACGCGTTACCTTCACTCGGATCAAAAGATCTCGGGCGTCATATCCCGAGACGCGAAGAAATCGAACGAGAATGGGAAGAAACACATCGCTTTGGTGCAACATTTCTATTTGCACATCAGCAGACGTTTCCCGTTTTGTTGAAACAAAATGATCCACCTCCACCGGTTCTGACGGTCTGCGGACGGACGCAAGTGTTTGAGAAACGCTGCGTTGCGATCGTTGGCGCCCGTCAAGCCTCAGCCGTTGGACGAAAAATCGCCCACGAAATGGCCGCTGACCTGTCTCAACAGGGGTATGCAATTGCGTCTGGATTGGCCCGTGGTGTCGACGGTGAAGCACATACGGCGAGCCTGGAAGGTGGCACGATTGCCGTACTTGGCGGCGGCATCGATCACATCTATCCGCCGCAACATAAGCGTTTGTATGAAGCGATCCGAGAGAGCGGTGTGCTGGTCAGTGAAAGCCCGCTCTTTTACCGCGCGACTGCGAAGGATTTCCCGCGGCGTAACCGGATCATTACCGGCCTCTCAGAGGGAGTCGTCATCATCGAGGCTGCAGAACGCTCAGGGTCTCTCATCTCGGCCCGGACCGCATTAGAGCAGAACCGGGACGTTATGTCGGTGCCGGCATCCCCGCTCGAGCCGCGCGCTGCCGGAAGCAATCGCCTTCTCAAAGAAGGAGCAATCCTCGTTCGACATGCCGATGATGTCATCGAGGCTTTGGACCGACCGATCAGTCACCGAATGTCGGCGCCAGAACCTCCGAATTATGAAGCGGAAACAGATCACGATAATCAATTTCCGAGGAGTCAGATCGAAGCCGTTAAAGAGGTCCTGAGCGTGACGCCGACATCAATAGACGAGATCGCCCGCGCCGCGAACATGGGTCCCGCGCGGTGTGCTTCTGTTCTGGTCGAGCTCGAACTTCTAGGGATCGCGCGTACATATGCCGGCGGCCTAGCATCCCTCGCGGTGTAATTGACACAATCCACTGCAATTTAACATTCCAGCCGTCTGCGTTCACTGGACGCTGGTTCCGGCACAGCGTAAGCGAGGTTGGGGATAGCGTATCGGAGTCGGTGAATGCACAAGTGGACCTGTTTCCTGCTTTTTGCAGCAAGCCTTGCCCAAACAGGCATTTCTCAGGCTCAAGAACCCCCAACTGAGGTCACCGCAGAGCAACCAAGAGTCGTTCTCGACGCCGACAATATCTTCGTCAATGAAGATGAGAATACGGTCACCGCGGAAGGAAACGTAGAGGCGTCTTACGACGGTCGTGTCTTACGCGCCGACCGCCTCATCTACGATCGCGATACAGATAAAGTTCGGGCGATTGGTAATGTCGTCCTCATCGATACTGACGGTAGCGAAAGCTATGCTGATGAAATCGAGACCAATAGCAACTTGTCGGACGGGTATGCGATTGGCTTTTCGACCCGCACTGGCGAAGGCGGTGTGGCAATCGCAGAATCTGCGGTTCGAACAGGCGACGGCTATAATGCGCTTGATAAGATCGTTTATACCTCGTGCGAATTATGTGGTGAGAATGACACCCCGACCTGGGCTTTGCGGGCGCGGCGGGCCATTCTCAACGAAGAAGCACAGATGATGTCTTATCGAGATGCGGTCATCGAGATTGCCGGAATTCCGGTTCTTTACTTCCCATATTTTGCGCATCCGGATCCCCGCTCAGAACGTCGCTCTGGTTTTCTGCCGCCCGATTTTGGAACATCTTCAAAGCTCGGCGTGTTCTACGAACAACCCTACTATTGGGCCATCTCCCCCTATTCCGATTTGACGGTCGCGCCAAAAGTCATGGCAAACGTCAATCCGCTGGTTGAAATGAGTTATCGCAAGCGGTTTTGGTCCGGCTCGGTGAGTTCCAATTTCAGTTTTACGCAAGAGCAGGAATTTGACTCAGACGGCGAGAAGTTCGGCGAAAAAGAGTGGCGTGGCCACATTTGGGCGAATGGCGGGTTCCAAATTCGCCCCGGCTGGAACTGGGGCTTCGCCGTTGAGCAAGTGACAGACGACCTCTACACGCGCCGGTATGACATTGATGGTGAGAATGAACCGCGCGGGCTGTATGCTGGACAGCCTCGCTACTTGCTCAATCAACTGTTTACCCAAGCCCAAGGGCGCGACTGGTACATGGACAGCGCGCTCCTGACATTTGAAACCAACCGCGACGGCGATTCAGACGCCCGCTTGCCGCGTGTGGCTCCACTCATGTTTGGTGAACGTCTTTTCGACTATGGCGATTTCGGCACGCTCGCTGTCTCCGGATCGACCGCGATATTGGACAGAGAGCTTGGTGTCGACAGTTACCGCGCCTCGGCCGGTGCCGACTGGACCACAAATCGAGTTTTGCCGGGCGGGGTTCTCTTCAGTCCATTTGCAGAGGGGCGATATGACTTTTACCAACTCGACAACACGACCAGCGGCGCCTCAGAAGTCGCGCGTGGGGCCGCCTCAATTGGATCGAGGCTCTCCTACCCCCTCTATCGCCCAGGCAAAACCGTAGACATTCTGATCGAACCGGAAGCGATGCTCGCCTATGGCACCGCTGGTGCAAATGATCCGGATATTCCGGTTGAAGACAGCCTCTTTTACGAACTCGATGAATCATCACTGTTCGAGGCAAACGCCGCTTCTGGGTTTGACATTTATGAAGGCGGATCAAAAGCCTCATTGGGCGCCTCTGTTTCGGCGCACTGGAAAAACGGAATGTCTATTTCGGCTTTAGGCGGTCGCCGCTGGCGCGATATGTCCGACCCCGTATTCGATGTCGGCTCAAACTTGGATGGGACGGCGTCCGATTGGGTTGCAGGGCTATCTGCAGACTTCGGTAATCCATTGCGGATCGAAACGCGCGTTCGGCTTGACGATGACAGCCTATCGCTCAATCGAATTGATGCTCGGATCAATTCAAATATCTGGCGGGTGAGATCACGCGCGCGCTATTATAGCATTAGCGGCGATGTAACCGCATCCGGCTTCAGCGACGAAGGAATTGAACTGTCGGCCGACCTGCGCCTCACAGACAATTACTTCCTTCTTTATAGTCTCAACCGGGACATATCAGGCCGCGCGAATGCTTCGGGACGCATTTCTGATCCAGCAGATATTCGACAGACACTTGGTGTCGCTTATGAAGATGATTGCTCACGATTTGAGGTGTTTTTTGAGCGATCCGAAGCACGCGACCGCGAGCTTGGACCGGAAGATTCGATCAAGTTCAGATTTGCCCTCAAGACACTTGGCGACTTCGGATCCACTGACGTCGACTGATTGCCACCATATGCCTGACACATTACAGCCACGGACGTTGCGCATTGTTCAGCAGTCGTTATGTTTCGGTGTGTAAGATGCGGCCTGGAAGACTTCCGCAGGAGATAGAGTATGTTTCGTAAACTTGCGCTTACATCGTTCATCGCGATCTCGGCTTGCATGATCTCGACGGCTCAAGAACTCGGCCCTGCCGAAGATGGTGCTCAGCAGATTGAGGGCATCATCGCGGTTGTGAACGATGATCCGATCTCTTTTACTGATGTTCGACAACGCGCCCGGTTGCTATTGCTCAGTCTTGGCGGGCAACAACCAACGCCTGAACAAATCCAACAAATCACGCAACAAGCCCTCGAACAGTTGATTGATGAAAAACTGCAATTGCAAGAGGCAGCCGAGTATGAAGTCGAGATTACAGATTCTGAAATTGCAAGCTCGATTGATCGTCTGGCGCAACAATCCGGCATTACACGCGATGTCCTGCTTCAGAGCTTGATCGAATCGGGTGTGAATCCAAACAGTCTTGAAGAGCAAACCCGCGCCGACATTGCGTGGCGACGGATTATGGGCGGTCTTTATGGGTCGCGGATCCGAATTTCAGACAACCAGATTAACGATCAGATCGAGCG
>JBCBQS010000248.1:0-4061 GCA_039820085.1 Pseudomonadota bacterium | reverse complement strand
CGACTCGTCACCCGGCGCATTGGCGCGGCCATTGAAGCCCCCCGACTTGAAGCCTTTCGCCACCTTTGCGTAACCAAACAGGTCTTCATCAAATTGATAGTCGACGCTGACAAGCGGTGAAACGTCGGTCCAGCTCTCGCTCACTCCAAACGCGAATGGCGTTGGCACCAGGGTCGTGCTGGTTGAGCGCTGGTAGGTTTTCAGCTCGTAGGTATAGCGCAGTCCCCCCGTCACCGAGAGGCGGTCATTGACGTCATAAACCACATTACCAAACGCAGCATATGAATGCAGGTTGAGATTGTCCACAATGTCGCGCGTGAAGGCAACCGGGAATCCCCCAAACAGCAAGAAATCATCCGCATAGGCTTGTTGGAACGAAGAGACATTCTCATTCAGCCAGAAAATACCGCCAACGCCGCTAACCGGCCCGTCCCCGTCATAGAGCAGCTGGAACTCTTGGCTGGTTTGGTCCTGCTCAACTCCGACAAAGACATCACCAAGTTCGAGCGCCGTAGCATCGATGTCGATAAAGTCATCATATTCAAGATCGCGATGAGCGGTAATCGATTTAAGTGTCCAACTCTCGTTTAAATCATAAGATGCGGTGACGCCGATGCCGGCATGTGTGAGCTCATTTGAATTTTCAAGATCAGTTCCCCCAGCGCGTGTTAAGCTGGTCGTAGTCTCGAAATCGAACTCGTCGCCGGACGGGACGAATAGAGGCACGATGGCCTGCGCCGGGGTCGGCGGTGCGAGGTCAGCGGCGAATAACAGGCTTTGCGGTTGGCCAACGGTCAGACTTGGAGACTCCTCTGTATAGTCCGCATTGACGATGACCTCGAGTGGATCGACCGGCGTCCAAACGAGGCTACCGCGCGCCGCCCATGTGTCTTTGTCATTGTACTCGAAGTTCCCATTCGGATCTTCGACATAGCCGTCGCGCGATCCACTATAAAGTGACAGACCGCCGCCAAGTGTGCCGTCGATCAGGGGCCCGGAAATCGAGCCGGCCGCCTCAATAGCATTGTAAGAACCATAAGAGACCCGGCCAAAAGCTTCGAAATCGTCCCCCGGTTTTTTCGACACAATCTTGAGCGCGCCGCCATTCGTGTTCTTTCCATAGAGAGTGCCTTGCGGGCCACGGAGCACTTCGATGCGCTCGACATCATAGACATCGAACAGCGCACCGCGAATGCGAGAAATATAAACATCATCGACATAGACCCCGACCGCCGGATCGAAGGTCGCCAACGCGTCGGGCTGACCGATACCGCGAATGTAGATGTTTGCAGCTGATGATGAGCCACGTCCCTGAACCAGATTGAGATTCGGTACAGTTCCTTGCAGCGCGCCGATATTCTCAGCCGCCAAATCATCGACCAATGTGTCCGCATCGAAGGCAGAGACCTGACCAGGAACTGTGAAGAGTGTTTCTTCCGTCCGGCGTGCTGTCACAGTGACGGTCTCAAAGGTGCGGACGTCGTCGCCATCGCTGGTATTTGTTTGCGCTGCGCCCTGAATTGGGAAAACGCTGAGCGCAATTGCGGATGCGAGTCCGAGTTTCGCGTAGCCGCGAGTTGGATGAGTCATGGATTCCTCCCAGTCTGTTTTTATTATCGACCAGGATAAAGAATTGTTGGGCCCCGACGATGACTAGAAACGTCATCGATAGTGAACATATTCGCTCAATTGATTAGGAGAGACGCGTTGACTTTGCGAAGGCCGCTGGCGTTGTTCCTGCCCACTTTTTGAAGGCGCGGTTAAACGCACGAATGTCTGAATAGTCGAGCTGTTCGGACACCTGATTGACAGAGTTCCCGCGCTCCAACATCGCTTTGGCTTCCTCAAACCGAACATCATTGAGAAGCGTCCGGAAACTCGTTCCCTCGTCCCCCAGCCGGCGCCTCAGCGTAGCGACACTGATCCCGAGCTGAGTTGCGATACGGTCTTGATAGATCCCGCCATCTTCGATCAGTTCGCGTGTGCGGTCAGTAAAGCTTCGAGACGGTTGGCTCTCTTGTAAAATTTCAATGTGGCCAATGACACGGGCGAAGATGCCGTCGGTTGAGAAATCCATTTGGCTGGGCGTGCGGACCGGCTCATGCGCCAGTTCGAAATCGTAGACGAGCTCGTATACGGTTTTTCCATATGTGATCGGCACATTCCAAAACCCATTCTGATCACCGCCAGGTTCACCGCGTTCACGACGGACCGAAATCCGTCGCAAGGCTCGCATCGCAACGCCGTGGGTCAAACTGTCCAGCAAGCAGTGGACTTTGATTAGGACGCAATCGCCGACAAACCGCGTGAAGGTCTCGTTCTCTTTCAGCGTGTAAGGAAAGTTTGTGTCATCAATCATCAGCGCGAGACCATCGCCGCGCGGCTGAACGGTGTTGTACGTGTCACCGTGCATCATATTGAAATAGTCGCACAGGCAATCCATCGCTTCACGCAAGGTGCGGGCTTGCTTCATCTGCTCAAGGACAAAATCACCCGTCTGATAAATCAGCTTCCGAGATGACAGGTGCAATGTCAGGTCATCCAGACTGCGTGCGATTTCGCGTTGAATACGGAAGTAAACCTGCAACGGCACGTCGGCATCAGGTGGCGTCGCTTCAATGCCGCCTGGCACCCCCTGCTTGAGCAGTAGGTCATCGATCTCAATCTTCGACGCGACAGAGCGCAAGATCGGTTCAATTTGCCAATATTGAATGCACGTTTCTGAGGTGCCGCGCTGAAGGGTTGGAGCATCCATCACGACATTCTAGCGTGTTCCCAGCCAATGAGTAGTCCTCCGAAAGTCGGGGGCGTGCAACAGCTTTGCTGGTGTCCTTCACCCATACGACAAGAAAACGGAGCTATAAATTGGCTTTGAGACCATCGACACCGCTAACCCCTGGTTGAAAATCTTTTGCGATTCAGCAACTTCTGATTAGACATATCCCCCTATTTCACATAGCGTTCGCGACCATGTTCAAGCGCGCGCAACAGAATGATGCATCGCGGCATTCAGATCGGGGCTCACCGCGCCGCGACTTTCAACGTTTCTCGATCTGCGACACATCCATCGAAATCGAAGCGATGGTTTATAATGACAGGCTGAGCGACTTAACGCCCCTCGTTATTATAAGCCCACTCGAACTCGCGATGCCGCCCTCTGTCGCGTTTTGTGAAAAGATGTGGGCGGCGGGATTCCAAACCATCTTCTTGCGCCGCCCCGGCTTCGGTAAAGCCCCGGGGCTGCCGGACGCGCTGCTGACCCGGCAAGCGGTAAAAGAACGCGCAGCCCTCGCCGCGGAGGCGGCAATTTTCACCCAATTGGTCGATGAGATGGGATTGAAAAACTACATCCTAATGGGCGCCGGGACGTCGAACTCGATTTGCTATCGGATGGCCCAGCTAAGCGCGAACATAAAGCACTCAATCTATTCCAATCCTCTTTTTCATCCTGGAATCTGGGACGTCATTCGACCGCCATGGTTGCGCGCGATGATCCGTCAAACCATCCAGTCAAAAAGCGGAATGAAAGTCGCTGTGCGCGGATTGCGCGCCCTGCTACGCCGCGACCCAATTTGGTTTTATAAACAGTTCGCACAGAAGAGCGCCGGCGATGTCGCTTACATTGAGCGCAATAAGAGAGATTTTCAGCGTGCGGGGCTTTTGCTCCAAAAGATGAAACCGGAGATCTTTTTCTACAATCTTCAATCCGCGCTGGTCGAAGATACGCGATGGGACGCTGAATTTACTCGTACGCTCAAGGCAACGATTTTGTCAGGAACCGAGACGCTCGATGATTGGAAGCGCGATATCAAGCTCGAAGCAGACCGCCTTCGATTGCCGATTGAATTTGCAAAATCTGGTGACCTGTTTGTCGCTTATGCGTCGCCAGACAGGCTCATAGATATCCTTAAGCGTCACACAGAGGGGGCGGTAAGCGAGACCAAGTAGTCTTGCCCCTCGCTCAGATTTCAGCGGCGCGCGACCGCGGTCCTTATTTCGCAACCGTCAACCCGGCTCATAAAGCAGGTAGCAAGCGTTCGACGGAGTCCCCGAGAGGGTCA
>JBCBQS010000247.1:0-4075 GCA_039820085.1 Pseudomonadota bacterium | reverse complement strand
GCGATGAGGAAAGCGCTCTGACCCGCATGCGCGAAGTCCTGGATGAGACAGAGATTACCAATCCGCCGCGTCCACCTTCGGCGGGTCCAGGAACGCTCAAGGCCTCGAACCGCAATATCCTAGACAGCGGCACCTATGCGCACCTGTTGGCCGAAGATGAAACAATTGACGGCCTCTGTTGCTTTGTCGGCACCACCTCGTCCCGCCAAGCGATGAGCCCGTTCACGCGCCTCTATACAGATACGATCCGTGCGATGGTGGATGGGATGTCGGAAAGCAGAGCTGTTGAAGTTCTCTATCACAGCTCGGTTGGCGCAGGCGGCGAACCTGCCAATGCATACGTCTATTGGCCAGACAATTATCCAATAATGAGTTGGGCAATCGCCTGGGTTGCTCCGGTGTTTCGAAACGTGGCGCGCAGTGAGCGTTTGTTTGAGAAACACGAAAAACCGCACACGGACTATATCGTCTTTCGTCCGGGTTCTCTCAAAGACCATAGCGCTGAAGGCAACTATGAGGCGCTGGTCGATCTCTCAAAAAAGCGTCCCTTTAAAGCTGAACTCTCAGACATGAAGATCTCCATCGGCCGAGAGGATGTCGCCAATGAAATGTTACGCGTCGCAACGCTGCCCGCGGAGGATCGAAAAGCGCTCTATCGGCACAGTCTGTATCTCGCAGATCGTCAATGAACGCGCGAACAGCACCGACGCCCGGCGTCGACGTCTTGCCTAATTGGATTCAGTAAATTTCGACGGTTTGCCACAAGCTGAATTAACACATCAGGCATAGGCCTGGACGCTGATTATGAGCGGGACAATTCAGCATGAAATGCGGGACCAGCCTTGTCGCACTCGGTGCGGCTCTAACCCTTTTAGCCGCTTGCGGCGGCGGTGGTGGAGAAAGCGTCACACCAGCGTCATCGTCTGCGTCGGGCACATCAACGCCGGCAACACCGCCAGGATCTCCGCCGCCACCGCCCGCCGCGCCTTTGCCTGTGACCACGTCAATTGATGGCTCAGTTTCGAAAGCGACATCTGGGGGTCTGCCGGGAGGGTTGAGAAATGCGGCAGAGCGCAAATCATTTGCGCACTATATTGGCACCACCAAAGACTTAACTGGACGGCACCCCAAACAATTGCCGATACGCACATATTTCGCCGCGTGTGAGACTGATACGGACACACCACGCATGTTCGTTTCGATGACCCTTGAAGATCCAACTCAAACCGAAGATCCAGACATCCCCACCATCGGTTCAGTGTTTGAGACAGTCTATGACCCAGCGACCAAGTCGCTGCGCCGCACCGGCAATGAGACACGCGTGGATCTGTGCCAGGAAACCCATGGCATTGCCGTTAGCAGCGACTGCTCGCGCGTGGCCGTCCTTTGCAATACCGATTTTGAAGACCCGGTATCTGAGTCAGACTATTTCACCCGGGATCTCGTCGAAGAGAGCGGCATTTCGACGTTTGATCAGCCGAACAACAAATCTCAAGTTGACACTAACTCGAACATCGCGCCCGAAAATCGAGACAATCGTTACCTCTATAATGGTGAAATGTGGCTGCTCGAATGGGATGGCGTGAGCCTCTCGAGCCAGCCAGACCGGTACGTTATTCACAAAGCCGTCGGCGGGGCTCAAGCCGGCGCCGCGTCTCTGGTCTATGCCGAAGCGCAAGACGCTTATGGGGCAGCCTTTATCACCAATTCGTTCGATAATAATGGCGGGCGACACAAAAGTGGGGCGCTGGTCGTTGTCGAGCGCGACGGCTGGGTCTTGAACGGACGCCACCCATTAGATCGGGACGAGTCTCGCGGATTTAACTGGGACTGCGCCAATGGCCACGTCATGCATATGCGCGCATTCTTCAATCCGTTTAACGGCATCTTCGCGGCGCTGTGCACGAGCGACTTCAATCGCTACTGGCTTGGCAATGGCGGCGCGATCGGGATCAAGAACGAATACCAGGATATTTTTGGCGGGTATGAAGGCTACCTCGTCGCGTCTAGCTCTGGTGGGGTTACCAATGGCGGCGCGCACAAAGCGATTCCCGTCGACAACAAACACTCTATCGTCGTGCTTGCCGCGGCGCCTGTCATTCCCCTCGATAATCCAGATTTCGTGACGTTCATTGAGGACGCCGAAGCAGCGGCAATCGCCCGCGGGATACCGGAGCGCGGCTTCGATGCGTGCGCGTGGTATTGGGAGCTGCAATGCGAATCTGCGTTTATGGAAGACTATTACTACAATAATGGACGCAAACGTTATCCGGCATTCCGAGGCAATTTCTGGAATGGCGCAGAAGTTTTACCGACCGACCTCACGCGGATTGGTCTCCTTAAAGTCTCCGACATGGGCCGCGCCAACATCGATGGCGAATATCAAAACGTAAAGTGGATCGTCGAGGATGATGACTGCATGCTTGGTGCCCCGCAACTCACGGATTTGGAAAACGGCCGTTATCTTTTGGGCTGGGCGAAATTTCAATGCATCAGTGATGGAAACAAGCTTCAGCGATTTGCTGGCAAACATACGCTTCATCCCAAAGCCTATTATTTGATGGAAATCGATGCGGACGGAAATCGGCTTTCCGAACCACTTGAATTGACTAGCTCTGGTTGGGGCGGTCAGGATGAGATGGTCTATTTGGGCAATGGTCGCGTGGGTTGGGCTTATATCCCAAATCCAACCCTGGACGCAGACGGAAACTTCTCCGCACCTTATCAATCGGATTGGGAATTTATGGTCTACGAGTCTCCCAACTAACCGCTCTGGGGATGAGCGTCTCTATGCAGGTGGTTGGTGGATGTGTTTGAAGTGTATGCGGCAATTATAGGCCACTGACGCGCACAACCATTTCGTCCGCATGATTGACGAACAATGTCTGGCAGTTGATGCTTCGCGACGAAGTAATCGGAGCCAGAGATGACCAATACTTGCGCCTGCGGCAGCGTTACGGTGACCGTCAAACGGAAACCTGACTATATCTATGACTGTGATTGCAATCTGTGTCGCAAATCTGGTGCGGCTTGGGGATATTTCACCGCAGATGAGGTCACTTCCGAAGGCCCGACGATTGCATTCGCAAGGAAAGACAAGACCGTTCCAATCGTTGAAGTTCATTCCTGCGCGGTGTGTGGCTCAACCACGCACTTCACACTCACTGAAACCTACCAAGCCGAACATCCCGGCGTTGACCAAGTGGGCGTGAACATGCGCCTGTTCGATGCGAACCAATTGGATGGCGTTGAAATTCAGTACCCAAATGGCAGCGAATGGTCGGGAGACGGGCCGTTCGGATTTCGTCGGAACCCTCAGACCTTATCCTCCAAGAATCCTTGGTAGAGGACCCGGTAAAGGGCCGTGACGCGGCAAATTTTGATTGCAGCGAGGTCTTGCGGTCCGGAGTGGCGAGCCAAGCTCAGTCTCTTGACTGCGTGAGCGCTATCCGATTTCCCTCGCTGTCTTCGATTTCGCCGACGAACCCTGCGGCGCCAATGTCGGTTTTTTCCAAAACAATCCGTGCGCCTGTTGCGACCGTTCGCGCGAAGACGGCGTCGATGTCGGGAACATCGAAGTAAACAATCGTTCCCTCATAAGACGGTTTATAAACATCGCCTTTGGCCAAGGCGCCGCTGGCCCCAGGACTGTTATCGTCTCGCGGAAAGAACGCCATTTCATAGCCATCCACAGTGTCTCGACGAAGCTCTATTTCGAAAACGGTTTGATAGAACGCGATCGCGCGGTCGATATCCGTGACCGGTATTTCGAAATGAAAAACAGGATTACCCATCTGCGCGTCCTGACTGTGCGACGTGTCTATTCCAATCGAACTTGGCGACCCAACGCAACCAACCCTCTTGCCGGACCGCTCTAGAGGAAACCCGTTTTGGTGCCCAGAAGAGGACTCGAACCTCCACGTCCATAAGGACACTACGACCTGAACGTAGCGCGTCTACCAATTCCGCCATCTGGGCACGAAAATGGAATGGCGCGTATACAAGCGGAATCGCGCCAGCGTCAACGGTCAAAATGACCTTGAGCTGCGACGCTGGCGCGCTCTACGCTATGCCA
>JBCBQS010000246.1:0-4078 GCA_039820085.1 Pseudomonadota bacterium | reverse complement strand
CGCTTTTCGCATTGGCTTTCGCGCGCATCGCCTCTTCTAAGAGCGCCTCTCCCATGACGTGGCGCGCGGGCTCAGCCCGTGCCATCAAGTCAAGGCAGGCGACCGGGAGCAATGTGAATAAACGCAAAAACGCAGAAAGCATGTCACCTAAAATGACATGCTTTCCGGCAGAATTATGGTGTTGCGAACTTAGGTCTTAAAAGACCCGCGGACGTTCAGCTTTTTCAACGTGAAGCCCACACTCGCTTTTGTTTTGTCCGGCCCAACGACCAGAGCGAATATCGCTTGGATCTTCCGCAGGCTTGGTGCACGGCCAGCAGCCAATTGACGGGTAACCTTGGGCCACGAGCGGGTGACGAGGAAGCTCACGACGTTTGAAGTAAGCCTGAACATCTTCCTGAGTCCAACCTGCAAGCGGGTTCACTTTGAACCGTCCACTCGCATGTTCAAACACCGGTAATGACATGCGCTCACCGCCATGGAAGCGTTTGCGACCGGTAATCCAAGCATCGAAGCCTTTTAGAGCAGGCTCGAGTGGTCGCACTTTGCGCAGCTCACAGCAGGCATCCGGATTGGTCTTCCAAAGTGTGTTCTTTGGATCTTCAGCGAGACGCTCGTTTTCAGCTGGCGGAATGTCACGAACATTGGTCAAGCCGAGCCGTTCGATCAACTCGTCTTTGTAGTCTAATGTTTGCGGGAAATGCATTCCTGTTTCCAGAAAGACGACCGGCAAATCAGGATCGACGTCTGCGATCAAAGCCAGCATCACAGCGCTCTCGGCACCGAAGCTCGAAACATAGGTCAGCTCGCCAAGCCATTCGCGCAAAATAGACGCACGCAGAATGGTCTGCGCAGATGCGTCCCGCAATTCCTCGTTTAAGCGAGCTAGGCGCTCATCGACACTTTCATCGATTTGTAGCTTGATATCAGAGTATGGCATGCGCCTAAGCCTTTGAGTGGCGCCTTGAAAAGACCGATGCACGGCCATCCGCGGCGGGTTGATAGAACGCCGAGTATTCCTCGAGCGCTTCCATAATTTTAGGTAGGTTGGCCCTGGATGTCTGATAAGCGTCAAACCCTGAACGGTTCATATAGAGAATCTGATCTCTTAAGACGTGGCCGACCGCGCGGAGCTCTCCGATATAGCCGAGACGCCGTCTTAAGAGCTGTGCCTGGCTGAAGCCGCGGCCGTCCGTATATTTCGGAAAATCTATTTCTATCAATGAGATACGGTCGAGATAAGGCGAAAGATCATGCGGATCATCCGCCGGTTCTAGGCGGACCCCGATTTGCTCATTTCGCGCCAACAGAACGTCACTATCATTAATTAGCTTAGCTAAAGGGACTGTTACGCTTCCTGAAGATGGGGCTTCATCGTCATCGACAAAGGTCCACGTGTCCTCAGCCTCCGCACCGTCTTTAATCAGTGGCATAGATCGCCTCCTGAAACGGTTCGACGCCGACGCGCTCTACCGCATCAATAAACGTCTCGTCTGCGCTCGTGCGCAGGCCGCGATAGGTATCGACAATCGTTTTTACTGCGCCTGGAACTTCTTCATGCCGTAGGGCTTTTCCGATAATCTGGCCGACAGCGGCCTTTTCGTCGGCCCGACCGCCGAGTGAAATTTGGTAATATTCCTCACCTTTCCGGTCGACACCAAGAATGCCGATATGGCCGACATGATGATGTCCGCAAGCGTTAATGCAGCCGGATATATTGAGATGAAGCCTACCGATGTCCTGCTCATATTTGGGGTCAGCGAAGACCTTTTGGATTTCCTGACCGACTGGGATCGAGCGCGCATTGGCGAGATTGCAATAGTCGAGGCCCGGGCAAACGATCATGTCTGTGATCAGGCTTTCATTGGCCGTCGCCATTCCGGCAGCTTTGAGTTCGAGATAGACGGTATATAGGTCATCCAGCGCGACATGCGGCAGCACCACGTTTTGCGCATGCGTCACACGAATATCGTCGAACCCGTACTGTTCTGCGAGGTCTGCCATGACATCCATCTGGTCATCCGTGGCATCGCCAGCGAGCCCGGCAATCGGCTTCAGACTGATCGTGACCGAGGCGTAGCCCGGCACTTTGTGCGGGTGAAGGTTGACCTTGGCCCAATTGGCGAAGGCAGGATCATCGGCCTTTGCACGTTCGAAAGCATCGCTGCTTTCGGGCTTTTCAGCAAAGTTCGGGGGTGCGAAATAAGCATTGATCCGGTCTATCTCAGCCTGCGGTAACGCAATCTTTTCACTGTCCTGTTGCGCTGCATGCTCTTCTTCGACCAAGCGTGTGAATTCATCTGGCCCCGTTTCTGTCACCAGGATTTTGATCCGCGCCTTGTATTTATTATCGCGGCGACCGAAGCGGTTATAAACCCGCATGATGGCCTCAAGATAATCGAGAATCTCGGTTTCCGGGACGAATTCATTGACCATAGCGGCGATGATCGGGGTACGGCCTTGGCCGCCACCGACATGGACTTCAAATCCGACAACTCCGTTTCGCACCCGCATGTGCAGTCCAATATCGTGCACGCGGATCGCAGCGCGATCATGCTCAGCTGCGGTCACGGCGATTTTGAACTTGCGGGGCAAGAACGCGAATTCCGGGTGGAACGTGCTCCACTGGCGAATGATTTCGCACCAGGGGCGGGGGTCCATAATCTCATCTTGGGTGGCGCCGGCGAAATGATCGGACGTGACATTGCGAATGCAGTTTCCAGAGGTTTGAATCGCGTGCATCTCTACTTCGGCGAGCTCGGCCAAAACGTCCGGAATGTCTTTCAATGCGACCCAATTATACTGAATGTTCTGACGGGTTGTCATATGCCCATACCCGCGATCATAGACTCTGGCGATCTTTGCAAGCTTGCGCATCCGCGCGCCGTTCAATTGCCCATAAGGGATAGCGACCCGCAGCATGTAGGCGTGCAATTGCAAATAAACGCCGTTCTGCAGGCGCAGCGGTTTAAACTCGTCTTCGAGGAGTTCACCGGACAGCCGACGGTCGACCTGTCCGCGAAACTGGTCGACGCGCTCTTTGACAATCTGAGCGTCGAATTCGTCATAGCGGTACATCTACAGTGTTACCCCTTGTTTTGGCATCGCATGACCGATGGAGAGGGCCCCTTCGACTCGACTGACCCAGCGCTCGACATTCGGGAATTCGGCAAGATCAAACCCGCCTTCATGTGCGACGCGCGTATACGCCACCAACGCAATATCAGCGCAAGTAAGAGAGTCGCCAACGAGCCAGTCCGTCCAGGTCAATTGCATTTCCATAACGCCCAAAGCGCGTCGTCCCTTGGTCATCAATTGGGGATCAATCTCGGCGTCAGGCAGCTTGAGATAATGCTTCTTGAATCGGCGGACGGCGATCGATGTCTCGTGCGAATACTGTTCCCAAAACAGCCAAGAGTTCATCTGCGCAATCTGGAAACTATCGGTCGGAATCAGATTTGATCCGTCGGCCAGATACAGCATGATCGCGTTGGATTGCGGCAGGACCCGTCCATCGGGCCAACGCGCAATCGGGACCTGTCCGACGGGATTCAGCGAAAGAAATTCCTCGGTTTGCGTTCCGCCATCGAGAATATCGACCTCAACCCAATCATGTTCGATATCGAGATAGTCAGCGGTCCAGCGCGGCTTCTGGCAATTGCCAGAAATGCTGTCACCGTAAAGCGTCAAACGTGTGATTTCGCGGCTTTCCATCAAACAACCACTCCATATGGAACAGTGGGGCCATTGGCACGAATACTCTCTCGCAAAGTCTCGCGCCCCGCCACTTGACCATCTTCCGTCACTTCCATGAAATACGGATCGGTGATCGCGCCTTCTTGGCCTTTGGCGTGTTCGAGGGCGGCTTCTGCATCGTCACCGGTAAACACGCCGATTTCGCTCGCATCATCAGTCCAAGTCTGATCCGCGCGCAGCCAAACGACTTGGCCGGTCGCGGTGTCCCATGCAGTGACTGTCTTTGGCGTGTCTGGCTTTAGTTTTGGACGTACCGACGTCATGCCGCTGTCTCCGATACGAGTTGCGCTAAGGCTTCTGCCGGAATGGCGCTGACTTCTCC
>JBCBQS010000245.1:0-4084 GCA_039820085.1 Pseudomonadota bacterium | reverse complement strand
CGCCGAATCGGTTGGCCAGATGCTGTCCCAGTTCGGCGAGATTAAATACCAAGACCAGGCGACGCCTAAGTGACCTGCGGTCCATCCGTCTGCAGTGAGCTTGTTAATCTCGGTCTCAAACACACCGATATCGCTGGTGAGTGGCAGCAAACTTGAGTCTGGACATGCATTCGCGTCGTCGCCGACCCATTTGCCAAGCTCGGGCTCATCATCTTGCCACGCTGCACTGCCAATCCGTTCGGAAACGCAGACTTTGTCTAAGCCATCGCCATCGACATCATCATTTGCGGCCCGTCCCAGCGCCGAATTGCCATACGCACCGGCATTCACAGATGTCGAATAGCTCACGAATGATACGCGCACGCGATCGCCGGTCTGAGGCGTAACCAAGGTCTTCGCAGCTGTGATGGCAGCTGATTTCAAATCATCTATCTTTGCCCCGTCCATCGATCCAGACACGTCTAGCATCATTGCTAAATCGAGTTTGGTCACATTCGCCTTGGCCGTCGCTGCGTTGGTCACTGACATATTGGCCGACGTCAGCGAGCCACCGATCAGCGCCCCGATCGTACAATTTGCATCCACGCTCACGGTGCCGATCGTCCGATTCACGGCAACCGATGCATTTGTGCAGACCGCATCGCTATGATTGGTGCTCAAATTGGCGTCCAGTGCATTCAGCGCGATGGTTTGGACTTCCTGGTCGCTTAAGCTAGCATCTTCCAGTGCTCGAGCGCCCGCCAAAGACGCGGCATCGATTGCGGCTTGCAAATGCCGCGACGCTGACACTTCGCGGGAACTATCGACCGCAAACGCCACAACTAAGAGGATTGGAACGACCATAATCGCGAATAATGGCGCGACATTCCCGTCGGTCTCACGCCCCCAAAAAACGCATAGTTTCTTAAGCACCCACCTGCTCCATGACCTAAACCGACACAGTGCCGGTTTTTTCGCGTGACAGGCGAGCAAGGTCCGTGCCAATTCGCTTGGCGCGGGCAAATCGTTCGGCTAGTGGGTCAGCGCGACACCTTTGAGCGCGCTGACGATCGACTCATACGCCGCAATCAGCTCGTCTTCATCATCAGGCTGGTGGTGTCGTGACGGATCGCCGGCGCAGATTTCCAATGTTTCGCGGGGATCTAGGCCAAAGGTATTGATGAGAATAGCTGTCCCCAGCGGATCTGAAGGCAAACCCTTTGTATCAAACTCAATAACGTAGGTGAGGATCCCCTCGTCTCGCATCGCTTGGCAGACTTCCCGTGCCAGTCGGTGCGCTTTTTCGGCCTCTTCTAACATTTTAAACGTACCAGCTGGGTCATTAGAATAAGTACGGTAATTCACGTTTAGTCGGCCATCCGTCATGAGGATCATGGCTTTTAACGTGTTCGGATCTGAGTAAGCCTTCGGCCGAGAGGCCGATGGCCATACTGAATGCCAGCGCGGAGAGAGCGCAAACCACGACCACGCAATTCCGACATGCGTTGATGTGTACTCATTTGCATCCGCTTCGAAGTTTTCGACCATATCGAGCAAAGTGTCTTTTCCTGCTGTCAAAGGTTCAAGTCGTGGGAGATAGCAATTTGCACCATGCCGAAGTTCATTTACCCAAGCACCCGCGATGGGCGCGACATCTGACGTCATCTCTAAACCGTCGCGATACAACATACAGACACGGTCGATCCCATCACCTGCGCGATCATCATGATCGGCGCGCCCCATGGCTTTGTTCCCATAGAGGCCTGCATTAACAGAGATACCATAGGGAATGAAGGCGATCCGAGTGCCGGTGTCTTCGTCATCGACAAGCGCATTCACCGAACGTCGCAAGGCTGTCTGCAACTGCTCCGACTTAGAACCGACCATGGATTGGGACATGTCTAATGCCATCGCAATCTCCAACTGCGAGTAGGCGGCTTTGGCCGTAGCAGCTTCCGCCACGGCCATCATTTGCTTCCCTGATACGGTTCGCCCAAAAAGCGTCGGCAAATCACATCTCGATGTCACACGCGCTGAGTTTTCCGCCGGATTCAGAGTGACTTCGGGAGCGTCACACTCAAGATCGCTATGGCTGGTATCAAGATTGGCGAAGAAAATATGTTCGACCACCGCTTCGATGTCTTCTAGGTCCGCGCCAGATCGTACATCTTTGGACCCGGCTAGCGCGGCTGCATCAATTGCGCGTTGTAAGTGTTGTTCCGCCGTCACCAATCGGGAGGCGTCAACGGCAAAACCGACGAGCGCCAAGAGCGGGATCGACGCAAGCGCAAACAGCACAGCCACCTGACCCGAATTGTCTTTGAATCGTCCCCCGAAAAATCGGGTAATCACGTACTGGCTCCTCGATGCGCTTCAGTCGAAGTCGCACTGCGCCCCTAGTACGTGAAACAAGGGCTTAGCCAAAAGGCGTTGACAAAAAAGATCAGCCACCCCTCAAATTTAACCGATGCAGTCGAGTTGCAAACGGCTCAATTCGTGAGTGCAATCCCTTTCAATCCGGTCGCAATTTCATTGTAAACATCGCGCAAGTCGTCACCGGTTTCTGGAAGGAAAACCAGTTCCGGTGCGCTGGCGCACTCACTCAGTGTTGTCGAAGAATCCCACGCTAAGGCGGCTTCGATTTCTGCGGCTGTCATGCTGGTATCAATCAAAGGAGGATCGAGGCCAAACCCGACCGAATAGACTAAAATGCCCTCATCTTTCATGCTCTGGCAAAACTCCCGCGCCAGTCTGTGCGGGATACCGAACATTTCATCGAGCGTCGTCCCCACCCAATAGGCATTGAATGTGCCATCGGTCATTAACACGACGACTTTCTTTGTATCCGCATCATGATATTCAGCCGGGCGCGCAGTACTTGGCCAGATCGAGTGCCAATCCGGCGAAAGCGCATACCATGACCAAGCGAGCGCCAGATGCCCGGCTGTTTTTGCATCAGGGTCCGACGCAAGAGCATTGATTGTGTCCGAGACCGTCACTGCATTGTCCGAAAGCGGTAAGATCGGCGGTCCGTGACAGGTAAAGGCTGGGTCGGTATTGTCGGACAACCACTGCCCCATTCTCGGCGGCGCATCGGTCATCGCTTCTGGACCTGTTCGATCGGTCATACAAACCGTATCAATGCCGTCGCCAAATGTATCGTCGAGATCGGCACGCCCCATCGCTTTGTTGCCATAAATGCCCGCATTTATCGTTGTGCCATAAGGAACAACCGAGATCCGCACATGATCGGATACGCCTGTCCCCATAAGCTTTATGATCAGGTCGTTTGCCGCGGCTTTGGTATCAATGAGGCTTTGTCCCTCCATGGACTCTGAAATATCCATCATCAGAACGACCTCTAGCTCAGTAAAGGACGCCTGTGCCTCGGCGCGTTCAGCAATCTTCATGGTTTGCTGACCCGATATGGTCCGACCGAAAATCGTCGGCAAATTACATTCGGACGACACCCGGGCGGTGTTGGTCGTCATGTCGATGTCGATATTGGGTGATTCACACGCAAGATCAGAGTGACTGGTCTCAAGGTTGGCGAAGAAGACCCTCTCCACCAGTTCTTTAATCGGGTCGGTCTCATCCAGACTGCCCCTCGCATCCTTGGCACCGGCCAAAGCAGCCGCATCAATCGCGCGCTGTAAATGTTGTTCCGCTGAGATCAACCGCGCACTATCAACGGCCAAACCGACAATGGCGAAAATCGGCATTAGGGCGAGCGCGAAGAGCACAGCCGTTTGACCAGAAATATCTTGGAATCGTCCCCCGAATGATCGGGTTTTCACGTACCGGCTCCCTCATGCGCTTCTTCTGAAGTCGCACTGCGCCCCTAGTACGTGGGCATTGGGATAGACCTGTCAGCTTAACAAAATCAGACTGAGATCGATCGAATTTGATCTATCTCACGTGTGTTTTTTTGGACCCATGAAGCCGAATAGATGCCCTGCCACTTTGCGCATCTGAATTTCCTCACTGCCTTCTGTAATGCGATACCGGCGATGGTGACGATAAATATGTTCAAACGGCTTGTGACGTGAATAGCCAATCCCGCCATGCACCGGGCGATGCAGGTGCATGGCGGGATTGGCTATTC
>JBCBQS010000244.1:0-4101 GCA_039820085.1 Pseudomonadota bacterium | reverse complement strand
ATATTGATAAAGGTCGGGAATATCGAGCGTGTGCATTGTCTTGTAACGGACTTCATCCCGAAACTGGGCCCGCAAGCGCGCGCGATGTTTATCTTCCATCACCAAGATGACATCCGCCCAGCGAATATCTGCGACCGAGATCGTGCGTTTGGCGCTGCGAGACGTGCCCGCGGAGCGCACTGCTAATCCAGGGTCCTTCCGAAACACGGCCTCGCCAGTTGGACTGCGCCACTTATTCTTGGAGCAAACGAATAGCACTTTAATCGGATCCGCTTCGCTCAATGCGCGCTCCCATTCTCGATATGGCCAGAAACGACCGAGTTTCTGCGCACGTTTCAGCTTCGCCGCGCGAAAGTAAAGCAGCCGCCATTGTTTCTCTTGCCAGCACGCGCGACGCTCAGGTTTTTGCGTGACGCCACCATGCTTACGACGTTGGGTACGCCGCCACGCCCGGGTGCGATGTGTCATGAGTTAATCCTCGTATTGATTGCGGGGTCAGCAGCCGCGGCAATACGAAGGCAAAAAGTGCTTTAGGACGTATAAAGCGGATGCACAAGCCCGATCATTCGAAGCGTGCGCATATCGGCTTGGCCGGTGACCTGGTCTTGCAACCACCGTCGTTGAAAGGCTTGCACGACAGTTTCGGTCTGGGCATCATAAATGCCTGTCACATCAATGGCGTATCCGATCCCAGCAAGCATGGTCTGGAGGCGGGCAACAGCTTTCTTATCGTCCCCTCGCCCAAGGCCGCGACCAATCAGATGTGGTCCTTTTGCCGAGGCACGGGCGCTGCCTGCTGCATGTCCTGGCGCTGTGGGTGTGTCGGTCAATGAGAGCGGCCATAGCCCAATGCCATAGCGAGCAAGCTGTGCCCAAGGGAAATGCTCACCTGGATCGTCCTTTCGCTCCGGCGCAATGTCGGAATGACCAACGATGCGGGTTTGCGGAATGTCCCACCGGTCGAGAATGCCGCGTGTGAGCTGGATCAAGGCATCGATTTGAGCCTGCGGATAGGGTGGCAGCACATCGCCTGGCAGGGGCCAATCATGACCGCCATTGACGATCTCAATCCCAATTGAGCGCGAATTCAGATCGTCCTCGCCTTTCCAGCTCGAGACACCCGCATGCCAGGCGCGTTTGTCTTCGCCAACCAGCTGCGCAATGCGGCCATCTTCCCATATCATATAGTGGGCAGAGACCGCGGCCTCCGGATCGCACATCCGATCCAAAGCCTGCTGACCGGTCTCCATGCCGGTATAATGGAAGACCAACATGTCGATCGGATGCTTGCGATCATTGAAGTTTGGGCTGGGGGTCGCCTCGACCGTCATTCCGTTTTGCCTCTTACTTTATCGCCGAGCGCTGCTTCGGGCATAACCTGATTTGGACGTACCAAGATAACGAAAACGCCGCCAAGAGAAATCGCCGCCCCGACAACCAATTGTAGGGTCAGCACTTCACCCAAGAGCACGATACTGAGCACGACCCCCCAAACAGGGGTCATTAAGGTGAGCGGAGACAGAAGAGATATGTCGTACTTTTTGATCAACGTATAAAATCCGCCATGCCCGAAGACGCTGACGCCGAGCACCGCAAACGCCGTCGCCGCCCAAACGAGCCAGCCGCCTTCGATGAAGGCGCTCATCCCGTTTTGATCACCTTCAACAAGGCCAGACACTGCAAACAAAGGCGCGAAGCTAAACAGGCCAATCCAGGCTTGCATTTGGAGGGCGCTGATCGCTGGCATCCGCTTCATCAAGATCCCAGCTGCTGAGGCGACCAAGGCGGCGAAGATGACATAGATCAGGCCATAGCTGAATTGGAACGTATTCGGATCAACCGCGATCAGGATGGCGCCGGCAAAGGCTAGCATGATCCCAAGTCCGCGCCGCCAGCCAACCACTTCGCCTAAGAACGCCATGCTCATCAGCGTCGAGAACGGCACGCCCAGCTGCCCGACGACAGAGACCGCACTTGCTTCAGCATTGGCGAGCCCCATGAACAGAAGCGCAAAGTGAAATGCGCCCATGCCCATAGCGATCAAAAACAGTGTACCGAGATTTTTCGGGATCGGTCGCAAAAACCAAAACAGGACGAGGGCGATCCCGGCAAACCGCATTCCAGCGAAAAATAGCGGTGGGATACCTGCATCGGCGACAACCCAGCGGGTCACAACCAGATTCAGTCCCCAGACAAAACAAACTGCGCAGAGCAGCATGAAGTCGCGAAAATTCATGCGCTCCGCCTAACAGGCTTCGACCACTTGTCCATCACGCATTCTCGGGCAAAAGCGCTTCAAGCGTTTCAAGCCGGTCTGCTTCGGCGCTTGGCTTGTCCCAACGGATACGGTTGATCCGAGGAAACCGCATCGCGATGCCAGATTTATGGCGTGGGCTGCGCTGTAAGCCTTCAAAAGCGACTTCGAGGACGAGCCCATGCTCTTTCGTGGCGGTAACGGAGCGGACCGGTCCAAACCGCTCGATCGTATTGTCCCGCACAAACTTATCGAGCTGCTTGAGCTCCTCATCGGTAAACCCAAAATAGGCTTTTCCGACCGGCGTGAGGCGATCTTCGCCGTCGAGTTCACGCCACACCCCAAAGGTAAAATCTGAATAGAAACTCGATCGTTTGCCGTGACCCCGCTGCGCATACAGCATCACAGCATCGATCAAGAAGGGGTCGCGCTTCCACTTAAACCACGGCCCTTTTGGCCGCCCCGCTTCGTACACGCTGTCCCAGCGCTTCAGCATGAGCCCCTCAATTTCCGGCGCAGGTGGCGTATTGCGGGCTTGTTCTAAGGCCTCAATCGTTGTCACCGCCACCAAAGGCGACAAATCGATCCGGTCGGTCTCCAAATGCCCAATAAACTGCTCTAATTTGGCGCGGCGTTCCTCGAATGTCAGGGCTCGGAGGTCCGTGTCCCCATCGACCAAGAGATCATAGGCGCGAATGAAGGCCGGACGGGCATCCATTTGTTTCTTGGTGACAGTTTTGCGGTTCAGGCGCTGCTGGAGTTCATTGAAAGGCGCGACGCCCCCATCAGGTGCGCGAACCAAAAGTTCGCCATCAATCGCTGCGTCAAAGTCCATGGCTGCCAGAACGTCTGGAAACGTGTGGCTGATATCATCGCCGGTGCGGGTATAGATGCGCCGCACACCATTCTCTGCGACCGCTTGAACGCGGATACCATCATATTTCCATTCCGCCGCGAACATGGCTGCAGTGATCAAATCAGGATCGATCGCATCAGGATTATCGCGGTCTTTTTTGGCCACCAATGGGTGGGCGAGCATGACCGGACGAAACGGCGCCGCGACGTCTGGTTTGGGTTTGTCCGCTTTGCCTTCGAGCCAAGCAAATAGGCTGAGATAGGGCGGCTCTAAACCATGCCAGATTTCCTCGACTTCACTCGGCTCGATCTCACCGAATTGCGCTGCTGCGACTTTTGCCAATCGCGCTGAGACGCCAATCCTTAAGCCACCGGTGACGAGTTTCAGGAGGGCCCACCGGCCACGTGCATCGAGCGCGTTCAACCAGCCTTCGATCAAGCGTTCGCCTTGCGCTTTGGTCGCCTCGGACAATTCTGCCACCACCTCGCTCAGGGTTGGGACATAGTTTGCGCCATGTGCGGCGGGCCAAATCAGACTGACCGTATCGGCGAGGTCGCCAACATAATCGTAAGAGAGACGAAACAGCTCATGGTCGACTTTGCTCTCAACGAGGCGCCGTACCAACCCGGCTTTGACACCGGGGAGGTCAAGTTCATTGGTCAGCGCAGCCAAGGCCCAGCCGCGTTCTGGGTCAGGCACAGTTGCAAAATAGTTCGCCATCAATGCCAGCTTGCCATTGCGCGATGGCGTTAAGAGCAGTCGCTCGAGTAGATTGGCAAAGGCTTCCATCGCGTCGATATGGCTCTCCGCCCGGTTAAGATCCAGGCAGATTGAGTTGTCCTTACGTCAAGTTCGTGCTATGGTTGAAGACCAGGAAGCAGGATTGCCAGTCCGCGCAAGCTTTCAAAGCCACGTATAGTAATCTTAGACGAGACCAAAGACTGTACGCGGACTGGCTGCTTTCCAGATCTAGTACCCGTCCGCATTCCCG
>JBCBQS010000243.1:0-4168 GCA_039820085.1 Pseudomonadota bacterium | reverse complement strand
GGTCTTGGTGACATAGCTTTCCAGGACCCGTGATAAGCCCGCTGCGCTTAGATTCCTGAAGAAAGCCATGAAGCGATATGGAGCACCGAGAACCATCATCACAGACCGATTTCGGTCATATGGCGCCGCGATGAAAGAGATTGGATTAGTCGACCGCCAGGAGGTCGGTCGCCACTTGAATAACAGAGCTGAGAACAGCCACCTGCCTTTCCGGCGAAGAGAGCGGGCGATGTCGAGATTTCGAAGGATGAGTAATCTACAGAAATTCGCCTCGACCCACGCTTCGTTCCACAATCACTTCAATCTAGACCGCCACATCAACCACCGCTCTACATTCAAATCGATGAGGAACGCCGCCCTTTCTGAGTGGCGCCAGCTTCTGGCTGGATAAGAGCCTCTGCCCATTTCGCTGCTGGAGACGGGTTCGCGTTAGACTGACAGCACCCGTTTCCAGCTTGGATAGGGCTGATTGCCCGCTTCGTCAGGCACATATTCTGAATCTTGCGTCCGCACGTGTTTGTGGATGTAGCGCGCACAATTCACAAAGCATGAGGTGATATCGATCTCGACGATGAGATTCGCCCCTGGAAACATCTCGAGTTTGCCGCGATCGCTGCTGACGCTTGCACGGCCTTGCACCCTCAGTCGATGAGGTGTTTCAAAGTCAATGAACAGCAATCCGACATTGCTCGTTTCATCCATATTCCCCATCGATAAGAACATGCCATTGCCATCGTAATTCGGGAACGCAAGCTTCTTGGGCGAGACAACTTTTACAAACCCGGGCGCACCGCCTTTATAAGAGACCGTAGGTGCTCCTTCCGAGTTGACGGTTGCCAAGAAGAAAAAATCCCGGGTCGCGATAAACGCCGCGCGATCATCACTCAGCTCATCTGAGACAATCGCAGCGACCATGGCATCCGCCAAGCCAGTGCTGTCATTCTGCGCCTGAAACTTGCGAGCCCCTTTGGTGTAGAACGTCGTATCGTCCGGCATGAAACGCCTCCTCATCCGATCAGTCTGACCGCCTTTGGTGATTGAAGTAAAAAAGGTAAGTTCCGACCAAGAACCAGCCCAAAAAGTACATGACTTGCGGCAACCAAGCTTGAATGCTGCCAGGTCCACCAGACCAATTTAAAAGGGCCGAGCTGACTTCGGATAGAACGGTTTGATCCGAGAGTCGCTCTAACTCGATGAGCGCGGCGCGAAGATGCGTGATCTCCCACAAGTAGAGACTCAGCAGAGCCACATATCCGCCCGTAAAAATGACGAACACACCCATACGGACGACCAATCCCTCTTTTCCAAGGAAATAGTGGGTCGCGACAACCATGACGGATAGCATCGTAAACACCAGCGAGAGAACTAAGGCGATGTTCGCGCGTGCGGTTTGAATCTGAGAAACAAAGTCTACTTCTGTCATCGGCCATCCAAATGATTTTGGCTTCGGACATATCAGAGGCTAAGACTCCGTCCAATGATAAAGCCAACCGATCTCGTTCGCTCTGGTATTGCGCCCTTTGCAGGAATGTAAGTGCCCACGTGGACCATCCGGCGACGGCTAAGCTTTACCGCGCTTGCGATCTGTCAAACTCCATACGAAATTGACGGACAGCATCCATCTGTTCGTGCGACCAAAAGACGAGCGGTTTGAGCAATTCAAGCAGGCTGCGTCCCAAAGGCGTGAGTTCATACGACACAGCGACAGGCGGGCCTGGATCGACGGTGCGCGTCAAATAGCCATCGCGCTGCAAGCCGCGCAAATTCTCCGTCAAAACACTTTGGGTGATATCGCCAATACAGCGCTTTAAATCGCCAAAGCGCTTGGGGTCATCTTCTAAAGCCAAGATAATGATCATCCGCCATTTGCCCGTTACATTAGAAAGAACGGAGCGGATGGAACAATCGGAAGCTTCGGCTTTGCTGGCAACACCAATGGGTAGCATTTTTGTCTCTAGTATCAGTTTTATACCAAGTCACACCTAGGTGAAGGACGACCTGAAGGCAATGTCTTGCTGGGCAATCAAGTATGCTGAACCCTACCAGGTCATTTGAAAGTACGTAATTGCAACATGGTTTGTATTTCCTACTATATCTAGAATAGATACTGCAAAGGAAGAAACTATGTCTCCCAAAGAAATTGTCATCGCGCTGTTTACGGCGGCCTTTGTCAATCACGATCCAGAGGCTGCACGTGACCTCGTCACGGTGGATTACATCCAGCACAATCCGCAAGTTGAGACCGGCGTCGAAGGCTTGATCAATCTGATCCCAATCGTCGAACAATCTGGCATGAGTGTCACCACACACCGCGTCATCACAGAGGGCAATATGGTCGTCCTGCACAGCACGTTTGAAAATGCCGATGCATTCGGCGCCCCCAAGCTTGCCGCCTTCGACGTGTTTCGTGTTGAAGATGGATTGGTTGCGGAGCATTGGGACAATTTGCAGCCCATTCCTGAGGTGACCGCGTCTGGCCGCGGCATGACCGATGGCGCGATTGAAATCACCGATCTGGATAAGACTGAACAAAACAAGGAATTGGTGCTCGGCTTTGTACATGATGTCCTCGGCGGAGCTGCGCCCGAAAAGGCGCCGCAGTACTCAGAAGTCTACATGCAGCACAACCCAAATTTGAAGGACGGCATTGATGGTCTCTTCGAAGGCACGCAAGCTTGGGCCGATCAAGGCTTTGTCATTACCAAGTTTGAACCACAAATCGTCGTCGCTGAAGGAAACTTTGTTTTTGTCGCCTCAGACGCCACGGTCAGTGGAACGCCTTGGGCCTTCTTCGATCTTTGGCGGGTCGAGGACGGAATGATCGTCGAGCACTGGGATGTCGTCTCACCGACCCCTGAGAAAATGGTCCACGATAACGGGAAATTCTAATGTGTTGGATGGCTGGTTGACCAGCGCTCCCTACCCAACCAGCCGCCCGCCTTGCGAGGAATTCCACGATTGCCTTATGACCGCTTTGACTCGCCAAGCAGTCAGAAACAGAAGGCGCTGTAAACGACTGATCACAATGGCGACCGACAATCAGGCGGTTTCAGCGAACTGCAGCTTTGCTAATCGGGCATAGAGGCCGCCCTGACCCACGAGCTGATCATGGGAGCCTTCTTCGACGATCGCGCCGTTGTCCATCACGATGATCCTGTCGGCCATGCGGACGGTCGATAGTCGGTGCGCGATGACCAGCGTTGTGCGACCCATTGCAGCTTTTGAGATCGCGCGTTTGACGGCCGCTTCGCTTTCACTGTCGAGAGCACTGGTCGCCTCATCAAGCAACAGGACGGGGGCGTCGCGCACGAGGGCGCGCGCAAGTGCGACGCGCTGGCGCTGACCGCCCGAAAGACCGCGGCCCTTTTGACCAAGGTGCGCGTCCAAGCCGCCACGCGCGTGTAAAAACTCCTTAGCCTCAGCCATGTCGACCGCTTTCTGCAATTCAGCGTCTTTGGCGTCGGGAGCGCCAAAGGCGATATTCTCCCCGGCGGTCCCGGTGAAGAGCGCGGACTCTTGAGGCGAATAGGCGAACTGCGCGCGCCAGGCGTTTAAATCCGCCGCGCGGGATGAAATACCATCCAGTCGAATAACGCCGACTTGGGGATCAAACAGCCTCAAGGCGAGGCGAAATACTGTAGACTTTCCCGCTCCGCTCGGCCCAACTAAGGCGACGAACTCGCCGGGTGCTACGGCGAGCGAAAAATTGCGTAAAGCCGCTTGCTCATCACCGTCATAGGCAAAAGTCACGTCATCGAAGCTCAACGCACCCATCGCGGGCCGCGCCATCGCTTGCGGCGTGGCTGGGCTGGCAATCTCCGGTTTCGCCGTAAGGACATCAGCAGCACGGTCTGCGGCGCCAGCCGCTCGCATGACTTCACCGTAAACCTCCCCGAGCATCCCGAAGCCGGATCCGGCATAAAGCGCATAGAGCACCATCGCTGTCAGATCGCCGCCGCTCATCGCATCCATCGCCACCGCCCGCGCCCCGAGCCACAGCACAACTGTGATACCGCCAAAGGCTAGAATAGAGACCAACAGCATCATCCATGCGCGTACTGTATTGCGCTTCAGGGCCGCGCGAAACGTCTCTTCAACGGCATCGGTGAACCGTCGACGTCGCATGTCGCCCTGGCCATAGGCTTGGACCAATTCGATTGCGTCGAGT
>JBCBQS010000242.1:0-4176 GCA_039820085.1 Pseudomonadota bacterium | reverse complement strand
GCTCAGCACATCTATTTCAACTCGGCGGCTCAACTGAATCAGTGGGGCAGCATTGCTCGAGCTGCAGGCGCAAAAATTGGATTGCGCGTGAACCCAGGCTATTCAAACGCAACACTTGGCGGTGATCTGTACGATCCATGTGCACCAATGTCCCGGTTCGGAGAGGTCGGCGCAAAGCTCGATACTGTCGATTGGAGTATGGTCGACATTTTTCATGTTCACGCGCTCTGCGAGAGCATGGCCGACGGGTCAGTTGGTCTCATCGAGCATGTGGCAAACCAGTTTGCGCCATACCTTCGGCAGGTTCACGCCGTGAACTTTGGCGGCGGGCATTTCCTCAACACGCGGGGCTACAATGTCCAAGCCCTGATCGATGCAATCAAAGCCTTCAAAGCGCGGTTCGACCTTGAGGTCATATTGGAGCCGGGCAGCGGGCTTGTGGTGAATACGGGTGAGCTGCATGCAACCGTGATCGACCTGCATTGGAATGAGGGCGAGATCGCGCTTCTCGATGCGAGCGCGTCCACACATATGCCGGACGTGTTGGAAGTGCCGTATCGACCTGATGTGACCGGCGCAGGCGAGCCGAACGAATACGCACACAATTATCGGCTCGCGGGGCGAACCTGTATGACCGGCGATGTGATCGGCGATTATTCCTTTACTGAACCGCTTCAACCAGGCGACCGGGTGATCTTCACCGACCAGATGCACTATACATTTGTCAAAACCAACACGTTCAACGGTAACCCGCTCGCCAATCTCGCGATCCGTCATGAAGACGGAACGATCGAAACGGTGAGTGCGTTCGGTTATGACGCGTTTCGGTCACGCCTCGGTCGTTAAATCTTCATGCCAACACGGCAAATGATCTTGCATGAGAGAGATCCATGAGTCCCGGGTAGACGCGACGCTGGCGCGCGTGTTGCCCGCATTTGAACGCACGCTCAACACAGTGCTTCCGGTCAGACTTACCCACGCGCTGATCGAATTTTTAGTGTTCGGGATCAAGCAGGCCTGGGCCTGTTTGTTTGGCGGTCTGCTCTTACTCGGCATGATGCTCACAGATGTTGCTTATCCAAACTGGATGGCGCTGGCGCGCTATGACTTTCTGGTGGTCTACGCCATCGCCATTCAAGCCTTGTTTTTGATCACTCGGCTTGAACGTCCGAGCGAAGCCATGGTCATTTTGATCTTTCACGCGGTGGGGACCTTGATGGAGCTGTTCAAAACGGATGTTGGGTCTTGGGTCTATCCTGAAGACAATCTGCTGCGCATTGGCGGCGTACCAATGTTTTCAGGCTTCATGTATGCCGCCGTTGGGTCTTACTTTGCGCGCTGTGCCCGCGTGTTTGAGTTTCGGTGGCAAGCCTATCCACGACTTTGGATGACGCTCGCACTGGCCGCCGCGATCTATGTGAACTTTTTCAGCCACCACTTCGTCTTGGACATTCGATATGGCTTGTTCGCTCTAACGGTTTTGATCTTTTGGCGATGCAACGTCCACTATCGCGTCTGGCGGTGGCGCCACCAAATGCCGCTTTTGCTCGGCTTTCTACTGGTCAGTTTCTTTATCTGGCTCGCTGAAAACATCGCAACGTTCACGCAGATTTGGTTGTATCCCGATCAACAATCGGGCTGGCAAATCGTGTCGCTGCAAAAGCTTGGAAGCTGGTATCTCTTGATGATCATTTCATGGGTTTTGGTCACACTCATACACCGCCCGAAAGCGAAAAGCGTCGATCAGCCTTCGGCGTGAAGCGGTTCCCATAATTGGATCGGATTCCCTTCCGGATCGAACAGGTTTGCAAATGAACCATTCGGATACGGATTGCCTTCATCTAGCGTCACTTCATTGCCGTTTGCACGTAGCTGCGCGACCATTTCCTGAAGACTACTCACTCTGAAATTGAGGATAAATGACTTCGTTGAATCCCCGCCAAACATGGGGCTGTCTTTCGGGAACGGTGCGAAGACCGTTGGCCCTTCATTTTGGTGCCAAGGCTGCGTTTCATAATCGCTTGGCACGCGATCGATACCAAAATTCTCATCATACCAGGACGCCAATGCATCTGGAGCTTCAGATCTAAAGAAGAACCCTCCAAATCCCGTAATTCTCTGTTTTTCGCTCATCTGGGACTCCTCAATCCGCCTCGTCTGCAAGTATGGTCAGAAAACAAATAGACGCAATACGCGTTTCTTGCTGTCACAATACAACTTTTGAGAGCAAATAAAAACTGAGGCGACCAACATGGACCGACTGCGTAACAAAATTGCCCTCGTGACGGGCGCAGCACGAGGGATCGGCGCGGCGGTCGCGAAAGCGTTTCGTGATGAAGGCGCCGAAGTGATTGTCACGGATATTGAGGATGAACGCGGTCAAGAAACGGCGGATCAAATTGGCGCACGCTTTCTCCATCTCGATGTTTCCGATCCCGCCGATTGGCAACGTGCGCTGAACACGCATCCGCGCTTAGACATATTGGTCAACAATGCTGGGATCACTGGATTTGAGTCTGGTGAGATGGTTCACGACCCTGCCAATGCCTCATTGGACGCCTGGCGCGCGGTTCATGCCGTGAACTTGGATGGAACCTTCTTAGGGTGCCAAACCGCAATACGAGCGATGCGCGATCAAGGTCATGGCAGCATTATCAATATCTCGTCGCGCTCTGGCTTGGTCGGCATCCCAGGTGCGGCCGCATATGCGAGTTCCAAAGCCGCGATCATCAACCACACACGCACAGTGGCGCTCTATTGCGCGCAACAGGGATTGGCGATCCGATGCAATGCGATCGCGCCAGCCGCGATTCTCACACCAATTTGGGAACCGATGATTGGCGATGGCCCGGACCGCGAAGAGAAGATGGCCGCGCTGGTCGATGACACACCCCTAAAACGCTTTGGTACGCCAGAAGAAGTTGCCGCGATTGCTGTGCTCTTAGCGAGTGACGAGGCAGCCTATATGACGGGCGAGACTCTAACGCTAGATGGCGGGCTTCTAGCTGGCTCTGCCGCGAGCCCCGGTTGAGTTTACCAGCCTCCGCCGCCGCCGCCACCGCCACCACCGCCGGAGAAGCCACCGCCGCCACCACCAGATGAGCTCGAGCTTTGCGGCATGGCTGACGTCACGCCGGAACTCATGCCCGACACCATATTGTCGGTCATTCCAGCAAGCGATCCAAACCGTGCCGCATTCATGTTTGTCCAAGTTGGATTGTACTCACGCGCCTGCTCGGGAATGAGGCGCTCAAAGTGTTTGGTCCAGGGTTTTTCGACGCCGAGCGCAACGGCATAAGGTAGGAAAGTCTCGTAGCGCTCGACTGTCATCGGCGGCGGCGCTGCGCCGCCAACTTCAACCGAATTGAGCTGCAGCTTTTCCGCTTTCTCCATATAGAGGCGGAAGCGTTCCAAATGCGTACGAACGTCTTGGCCTTTGCGAGTCGGTGCGGGCATCAGATACATGAAAAATCCATTGAGCCCGATCAGACCAAACACTGCAGCCGTGTGCCAAACCGTCCAGAACGAGTGTTGAAGAATGGCGAACACTAGAACCAGAACCGTCAATACACCGCCGGTAACGACATAACCGGCATTCCATTTGAAATATGACGATCCAAACGTGTCGGAAACCGACTTACGGAATGCCGTGTACGCTTTGGTGAAGTCAGCATCATACGTTTCGCCGAGCTTCACCAAGTCTCGATCTTTAAAGAGCGTGCTATAAAGCTTTGCGGTCTCGGCAGACAAGTTCCCAACGTGGAGGCGATCGCCTTTCGACAAGGTGGTTTTCTTCTTGTCTTTTTCGTCGACATCGATGCGCAGCTGACCGTTTGCAGCGAGATACATCAGGCTTGCGACCAGGCCATGGTGCCCGCGAAATCCGCGATAATAGATGTGATGGGCGGCGGCAGGAGAGTACCCTTTCGGCGGTTCGTATTGCGGAAAGACCGGACCCTTTGTCGGGTCCCGTCCAATCCGATTGAAGCTGCGATAGTAGAATGCGAACAGACCAACCAGCGAGCCGATTAACGCGGTTAGCGAGCCATATCGTGCCCACCATAGCAAACCTTCATCACCCCAAGACGGTGGATCGATAATGCCCTTTGCAACTTGGATCGAAACAGTGAGACCTTCACGTGCCTCAAGTGGACGGGTGGTCGCGAACGTGTGGAC
>JBCBQS010000241.1:0-4260 GCA_039820085.1 Pseudomonadota bacterium | reverse complement strand
CGGCCAGCGGCACATCGACGCCAAGCCATTCGGAGGCCCCGTCGATGATCTCACCGGCGTTCATCTGGGCAATAGCGAAATCGGTCACTTCGGTCATGTGAAAGCGGCGCTGCTCGTGAGGCAGACCAGTATGGACACCCGGTTTCCAACCGACTGGGGTCAGGTACCGCAGCGCCCAGGCCATGCTCAGTCGATCCGTGACGGTCAGTTGCGATTGCATCGCCGTCGACAGCCAGCCGCCTGTAACCAGCAACGATAGGATCTCCTGGATCTCGCGATCCGAGTAGTAACGCCGCAATTCCTCAATATGGGCGGCGGTGGTGCGGGTCGGTAGCGGGCCGGCGTCGCGAGCAATTCGGAAGGCGGCTTTCTCGGCGTCGGTAAACAGATCAGAGCGCTCGAAATCGAAGAGGGCCTGAATCCTTTCGATCACGCCCGGAAGCACATCGGGGGGAATCCGGTCATGGGGATAATCGTCTTCGATCGCATCATATATTCCATAGGCACCGTGGACCTGGCAATGACCGCAACCGCTCGCGAGTTGGTTGACGAAGAAGATTTTCCATTTCATCGGCAGATCAAGGGCTCGATCCGTGCTAGAGAAATACTCGTCAATTTTCACCGTTCCGAGCGAGCTCTGCCGCGTCCATTCGGTATCAAACCGGTTGCGATCGCTCAGCGGGTACTGGGTCTCCGGCACAACCGACGGCTGGTAGTACGGGTAATCATAGGCAGCCACGTCAAACGGCGGCATCCCAGCCGGAGGCAGATTCTCAGCGTCCCAATCGGGATTTTCCCAACGGAGGTACTCCTCTGGATAGAAGTCGAACGGCTCTTCAATGCCATCCTTGTCGCCATCGAACGTTGTCGGAGAAACGTTGTATCCGGTGATGTGATTGATCCAGTCGGTTTCAAACTCGGGATCCATCGCTGCAAGATCCCCCGGTTCCCAATCCGCAATGATCTCGTTGTGCGCGGTCTCCAGGGCTTCACCCACAAACAGCGCGGCACGCTGTTCTTCAGGGCTGCTACTTTGGTTGAGTCCGGGTTCCCAGCCAACGGCAGCCAGATTTGCACTCGCCCAGTCGATTGTTGCCTGATCGGTCGGTATCGGCAGGATCAGATCGTGCGTCGCCATTGCCGCATTAATTGCCACAAGTTCGACGAGTTCCGCGATTTGCCTGTCGATGAATTGCATGCGGAGTGCTGCGTGCGTATCAGCCGTTACACGCGCCGGATTAATGGCCGCAACCTGGACGAACTCGAACGCGGTCCGCATACGTTCGTCAGCGATCGACGCCACGTAATCGGGCGACCAGATGGCCCGAATCTCATCCATGGGCACACCCATCAACGATAGCTGATAGGCGCTGCGCGCCTGATGATGGTTACTCCCCAGCAGGATCATCTCGTAGAGCGTTAGCTTCCACTTCGTCTCGGCGTCGAACATCGCGTCGGCGTGGATCATCATGTCGGCGATTAGCAACCCATCGTAGAAGTCACGCAGGTTGCTGACGTCGATCTTGTGTCGGTCATAATAAGGCATCTCAACATCGGCAGCAGGCGGTGGCGGCGCTACCTCGGCGAATACCGGATTCGCCATGAAGGGCTGGCTTACGAGAAGGACGGTTGCCAGCAGTGATGACAGTTTCATGCTCTCAATCCTCCTTAAAAATCTTGAGGAACATGCCATTGGGGTTGGCCGAATGGGTCGGGACTCCCTGAAGCACATCCCAGTGTTCCGCGACTTTGCCATCCGGGTCATACAAGTACATGTCGACAGCAGCCGTGCCGAGGTTCTCAGGATCGGTCGTGTCGAGGTTGCGGAAATTGACATGGGCCATGGCCCAATCGCCGACGACCATGACCTTGTGAACATCAATTTCGACAGGATATTGCGCGACCGAAGAGGAAAACAGCATGGCAATCGCCTCGGGACCATCGGGAACCACCGTGTTGTGCTGGATGTAATCGTCGGCTAGATATTGCCGCATATTGGCGATCGAGGGGTCGGTGGACAGAACCTTGTAAATTTCAATAATCTGTTCGGCCCGCGCGCGTCCCTCGTCGTCAACCACGATGATTTCAGTCGTGAACTCACGGGGAATGGTGTTTCGGTAATTCATTCCTTGGTCTTGGGACGTCATCGGTGTAGTGCGACCTCCCCCCGTTTCCTGTGCGCTTACGGTCATTATTGGAACTAGCATCCCGAGCAACACCATCGCGAATAAAAATAAACTGACAGTCAGTCTTTTCATCGTCCCCTCCTTATAGGGATCAATTTCTTAGCGCATCATGATGAATCAGATGACCACGATTCCTGCACTTCTGCTCTCTGAAGCGTATAGTTGTGCTTAATCCTCTCAGCAAAGTTATTGAGATAGAAGGGTCATGGACGCCGAAAAAGGGACTATTAATGCCAATTTCGTCAGGCCAGAGACTCTGGGCAGCATCGTCACAACGATTCTTGACTTTGCCGTCTCCCATGGGATGACGCTGGAAGAGATCGCCCAAGTAACCGACCTCTCGGCAGTCGACTATGCTCGCCTAGACAGCCGCATATCGGATGATGCGGTGGCAAAACTGATGAGCGTGATTGCTAAGCGGTGGCCGGATAAAGCGATTTCGATGGAAATTGCCCGTTCTGCTCCGTTTACGATGCTCGGTGGCTTAGCCAAAGGGGCTCAGTTTGCCAATGACGTTGAGGCTATGCTTGGGTGGTTTTTGACCAATCAAACGATTATTGCCGACCAGTCGGCAGTACATCTTGAGCAAGCGGAGTCAGAGGTGGCAATGGTTGTTGCTCATCCTTGTGAGAATCAGGATCAGGGGATGTTGCTTGAAGCAGTCACGGGTTTAGTTTGGCGATTATTGAACGAGAGCACCGATTTAGAGATATCGCTATTAAGGGTAGAGCTCGCGAACGCCAAGCCTGTGCCAATGGCAGCCTACGAATCATTTTTCCAAGCACCCGTTTCATTTCAGGCGGGCCGCAATGCGCTGGTCTTCTCACGAGACAGTCTCAGCGCGCCGGTTCGCGATGCTAATCCTCAAATGTTCAGTTTTGTCGATCGCCATTTTGCGGAGCTGCGCCAACAATTGGGGGGCGATCGCTATCCGATTGCCCTTGCTGAGCTTCGTCGAGGCATTATGGAAAACGCAGCACAGGGTGAATATGGGGCGGCGGCAGCGGCGGCTAGCGCCAATATCAGTCTCCGTACAGCACAGCGTTTAGCGAAACGGCACGGGACGTCTTTGAATGCACTCATTGACGAAATCCGCTTAGCCAACGCGAAAAGCTTTTTAGGTGATCCTGAAATCGACATTGCGACTGTTGGACAAATTGTCGGATATGCTGATGTCCGGGCATTTCGTCGAGCATTCAAACGCTCGACGGGCCTCTCTCCTAAAGAGTACCGAAAAGAAACACTAGGCGAGAGACAATAAACAAGTATTAGGGCGTTGCATAATCGAGGCAGAAATTAATTTGTGGATGGGTTAACGACCTGTTGCACCTTTGAAAAAGACGTCCCAATAAGGCCGGGGGGGAGGGACGGGTGGGGATATAAATCAACTACGACAAACACAACGAGAATAGCAAAGGCGAGCCTACTGTACTTGATGGGTGCTGCAAACATCGGGGAGACTCCTGAATCACTTGGACTTGTGAATGGGCTTCTTCTAGATGTTTTTCTGATTCGCCTTGACTTATTCAGCTCGTAACGAGGGAATTAACGCGCGGCTAGCGGTGTTTGGTAAGAGATTGATCCAATTCACTATCGAATTCACTGATGGATGCAATTCAATCCCCAACTTGTTTGTTGCCTGGGCAGTGCTTACCGTGATGAAACACTCTCTATTCAAGGGGATCCATCGTGAAAAATCGTCATCATCAGGGCATTGGGGTCTTGATTCTGACCACCTTAATGTGGGGTACGTCCTTTCCATTGCAGAAATATTTGGTTGACACCCTTTCCCCTGGGGTGATCTTGACGGTTCGATTTGCCGTGGCCGCGATCGCGTTTGCGCCTTGGCTGCGGCAGTTAAATCCCCGCCTGCTCCGTGATGGCGTTTTGTTGGGTAGCCTTTATTTTGCAGAGTGTACGGTTGCGTTAATTGGGCTTGAATCCATTTCAGCCAATCGGGCGGCGTTCATTATTAGCCTCAACGCCATTTTGGTGCCGCTGTTGTCGGGTACGGTTTTGGGGCGCAATTTACCGAGGCGGGTGGCGATCGCTGCTGGACTAGCGGTTTTAGGCA
>JBCBQS010000240.1:0-4324 GCA_039820085.1 Pseudomonadota bacterium | reverse complement strand
CAGGCCAGATTGCGGGTCTTTGGCAAGGCGGGGACCATGGCGAAGATACCCAGCGCAGTAGCCGCACCGATCACTGCCACGACATTACCGTTTTCCCAGAGAAGCAGCTCGCGGCTGGGGCCTGCTCTGGCAATGGGGTGATTTTCGACATTTCCGATCCCTACAAGCCGGTTCGGATTGATGCCGTCGTGGATCAGAAGTTTGCGTACTGGCACTCTGCTACCTTCAATAATGATGGCACCAAAGTCGTGTTCACCGACGAATGGGGCGGCGGCAGTCGTCCACGTTGCCGGGCCTCAGATCCGATGGATTGGGGCGCGAATGCGATTTATGACATTGTCGACGGCAAGCTTGAGTTCCAAAGCTATTTCAAGATTGCAGGTCCGCAGTCTGAGCAAGAAAATTGCGTAGCGCATAACGGATCTGTTGTGCCGGTTCCTGGCCGCGACCTGTTCGTTCAAGCCTGGTACCAGGGCGGCATGTCTGTGATGGACTTCACTGATAGCTCAAACCCAACTGAGGTCGCCTATTTCGACCGCGGCCCCATCCACCCGGAGCGCCTAGTGCTTGGCGGGTACTGGTCCACTTACTGGTATGATGGCAAAGTCTACGGGACTGAAATCGTCCGCGGCCTCGATGTGTTCGAACTTGCCGAAAGCGAGTTCATGACCGAGCACGAGATCGCTGCCGCAGCGCTCGGTGACCAAGGCGAACTGTTCAACCCGCAACAGCAATTCGCGGTCACCTGGCCCGAAGGCGAGCCAGCGGTTGCAATGTCTTACATTGACCAGCTTGCCCGGACATCGTCTCTCTCAGATGAGAAAGTGAGCGACCTCACTGAAGCGATCGAGACCGCTGTTGCGTCGCTCGATGCAGATCGCCGTGATCGCACAACCGCGTCAGAGTTGAACAAGCTCGCGCGCGGCCTCAGAACACGTGGTGCAGACGAAATGACCGCCAGCCGGATCACTTCGCTCAAGTCAACACTCGAAGCGATGGCTGATCGCCTGTAAACAAGCGAGATCTGAAACAAAACGCCCCGACCAAACGGTTGGGGCGTTTTTTGTTTCGAGCGGCAAACCGATTACATATTTCGCGTCCGCCACCATAAACCGGCAATCTCAAACAGCATGCTGGGCATGGTCCATTTGATGCCTGGATTTTCGAGCGACCATGCGCCCTTCGGCGTCTCAATGGTGACCCCTAAGGCGGACGGACCCGCCGCGACCTTTGTATCAATCCCGAGGGCAGAAAAGACGGGATTGATGGCGTCAGCCGCTGGATTGGACAGCCAGAAGTCGGTGAGGCGGCACGCCGGCGTGTCTTGGGTTTCGCGGTTCGGCCGTTTGAGCCATTCGATGACATTCGGGCGCTCTGACATAAAGCCCGGTCCAATGTACCCTCGGTGATAGCTGGCATGCTCGGCGTCGTCCTGGCCAATATTAATCGCTTCGACCCGCTCCAGCGCGCCTTTATGCGTTCGCGCCAGCGTTTGAAACGCTTTGAAGTCGGTGACGGCAATGTACCAAAATAAGAGCTGAGGCTCGGTCAGTGTCTTCAGCAAGGCTCCGAACGGATGGAACGATTTTACGTTTGGGTTCGGGCCAATGATTTCGAGAAAAGACGACTCCCCAATCGCAAGACTTCCGCTCCAGTACCACTGACCCGGCTCTGGATCATGCAGGTCGACTTTCGCGCCCGTCTGCGCCTGCACCCACTCCACACCCGCGCGGGTATCGGAGACCCCTAAACCAATATGATCAAGCTGAAATCCGTGGCTCCGCTTTATTATCAGGTCGGTCATGCGAGCCTCCAATCAGGGCGATTATGCGGGGTCTGGTGCGCGGGTAATCTCGAACACACCGACGCTCTCATCATTAAACACGACGCTCGCGCGAATCCGCGCTGCGTCTTGGACATCCGAAGCGCTGAGCGCTTGCTCAATAATCGCCGTTTGGCGGAGCCCCCGAAAGCGTAGATCGGGGATATCTTGGAGGAGCTGCGTATCACTCCAAATTTGCAGGCTTGCCGTTTTGACCATGGGTTTACCGGTCTCGGCCAGCACGGCAAATCGTAGTGTGTTTTCCTCAGCATCTGCGGACGCGCGCGCAAGTGTGGCGCGCGCAGAGACCTCGCCCAGCGCGGCTGTTCCAAAGGTCGCTTCCTCATTTGGCGGCGTTGGATATTGAAACCGCTCAAACCAGATCGTGAAAAAATACATCGATAAGACCAAGACCGGCAGCGTTGCATATTGCGCTTTCGAAGGAGACATTGTCTTCAACCGGCGCCAGGTTAGCCACACGCCGGTGATCGACAGCCCCGTCATCGCAATGCCAAACACAAACCAAATGAGTTTGGTCGGCAGCCCGCCAAAATAGCCGAAATGCAATGGGTCAGCCATTTCGTTGACATAGAAAAAGGCCGGGTAGTCCTTCGATTTTCGCACCTGCAGGACGTCGAGCGTCTCAGGATGTAGGAAGACTCCGTTCGAGCGCGGACGAATGAGCGGATTGCCGACCATGCCTTGCACAAAGTACGTGCCATTGGCCGCGCGCGGGAAACTGATCAGCTTGATGTTGAGCCCGGGATACGCCGCTTGCGCCGCTTCAACGACGGCATCGAGATCTTGGGTCGGCATCACTTGGCCGATCTCGACAACTTGCTCAACGCTCAAAAGTGCACTTGGGATCGGATTGGGTTTGTCATTCACGACATAATTTATGCCCACGCCAAACTCGATCAGATACCAAATGCCGGTGACAATCATCACGACAAAGAACCAGATGCCCCAGAGGCCAGAGGCTTTGTGGGCATCGCCCCACATGATCCGTGCGCCTTTGTCCGTCCGCACGCGAAATAAAAGCGTCCGCCAATTCCGAGTTGTTTTGAGACCTGTATAGAGCGCAACAGCCAGCACAAAGGCGAGCGATGTGACGATGGGCAGCCCGATAAAATTCGGCATAAACAAATAGCGGTGCAGGTCCCTAAACACACGCTGCACCGTCATCGGATGGGTCTCGCCGGTCACCTCACCCGTCCATTGGTTCACATGCACAAACCGCCGCTGTCCATATTCGTCAGTGACATCGGCGCGATAGGCAAAGAAGTCCCCCTGCATCTTGGTGAGAGACCCAATCGTCGCGCCCGGTTTGTAGGCTTGCACGGCGCTTTGCATCTCGCCCCAAGACACTTGCTCGCCATCCGGAATGACCCGCATGTCGTGCTGGAACACCCAATCGACCTCGTGCGAGATGGTTGCCATCGTCCCGGTGGCCAGCACCAGCGCCATAATCGCAGCCAGGTGGAAGCCCAGCCATGAGTGCAGCGCATACAATTTCTTCCGCGCGCTTTTTTTGCGCGCGGAAGGCTTTGGTTTTATGTCGGTAGACGTGTCAGGCATGGTCTCCGATTGGGGTTAGGCGGCTTCTACCAAGTCTTAGAGATCTCAACAAAGACGGATCTTGGATCGCCCGGGAAAGACCCAGTCCGTTCGAGAAATCCAGAAGATGCATACTCTTCATCGAGCAGATTATCGACCCGGAAGATAACGTCCACAGGCCCAGGTTCCCAAATGATAGAGGCGTCCAAGATGAAGTAGGATTGCACCTTTTGATCTGACAAACTGCGTTGCTCGCTGACATAGTCTCCACCGAACGCAAATGCGGTTTGGATGCCTGGCACTTGATAGCGTGTCCAGAAGCCAAACTGGTGCTCAGGCGCGTTCGCAAATCGCCCCCCTGGAACCTGATTACGGATCCGGTCAGTCCCCGGCTGTTCAGTATCTTTGGTGATCTTGGTGTCGTTGTAAGCATAAGACGCGGTGAGAACCCAATTGTCCGTGATGTCCGTTGCAACATCAATTTCCAGACCTTGACTGGTCACTTCACCAAAAGCGATCAAGTCATCAAACCCGTCCCCGCCTGGATCCTCTCCAGAGTTTTGTAGGAGATTGGTCCGCGTGATGTCGTAAATGGCGACGGTGGACTGCAGACGACCGTCGAGCAAGGATGTCTTCACGCCACCCTCGAAAATCTCACCTTCTGTTGGATCGAAAGGTCCGCCGCGGTTTGGGTCCTGATCGCCAACGCCTTGCGGTTCGTAGCTTTGTGCCCATTGGGCGAACAGCGAAACATCTGGCCGAACTTTATAAACCGCGCCGAGTCGCGGCGTCACCTTTTCATCATCGAATCCATCATCTTCAAACCGATCAAATCGAAGTCCACCGGTGAGAACGAATTGACCAATATCGCCGACGGACGTTTGAATGAGCAAACACGGCAGGGCGCTTACATCTTGAATGAAGCGACCATTGGCCAATTCGTTC
>JBCBQS010000239.1:0-4331 GCA_039820085.1 Pseudomonadota bacterium | reverse complement strand
TTGCAGTCGGTACAACGAAAACGACCGTGCGGAGATCATGCCGGACGATCCACCTGTCGTGAATGGGACGCTGCCGAATCCCCGCGGGACGTCCGATTTTGGCTCTGCCGTTTGCGCCCATTCGGCGTAGCGCTCCAAGCTTGCAGTGAGAACAGGCAAGTGTTCGTCCAAAGCGACCTTCAAGATCGGCAGCAATGTTTGTGGCAGATCATCATTTGGAACGAATGCCCCGTCACGGCCTTCGCCAGCGATCACACGTTCAACATAGCGCGCCACGTTTGGAGCAGTCTTTTTCATATGCTCACCAGTGGATTTGTCGCGATACTGGTGCGCATATAGCGGACCAATCATGGCAAAATCAGCAAAACTGGCGCGCGTGCCGAGGAGATAGGGCAGGCTCTCTAAGTGGGTTGAGAAATCAGCAAGAAATTGCTCATAGGCGGCTTCGACTCCGGGGGCCGTTTCTGGTGTGATGCCCAACATTGGGACAAAGCTCCGAAAGCGTTGCCCGATCGCTTTGCCAGCTTTGTATTGCTCCTCTGGACTGCCACCGGGCGCGGCATTTTTGCCGAACTCTGAATAAATCCATTCCTCATTGTGGTTCCATCGATAGTGCATGGCAGGCAGGGTCAGCCATTCATCTGCAAATAACTGAATGAGATAGCTCACCATGCGTTGCAGCGGCGTTTCGGGCAGAGCTTTAGGAGTGCTTTCTCTCGCCTCGAAGTGCCCAATAATATCGGCTGTATCTTGGATGTATTCGCCATCTGGGGTTTTCAAAACGGGTATGACGGGCCAGCCAATCGCAGGCAGTAGCTCCGCTTTCATACGATCTGGCGTCGGCGCGATTTCAGTGAAGTCAATGCGCTTCCAGCGCAAGTATGCGCGCGCTTTTCCAGTGAAATAACTCATTTCACTACCAAACAGGATGTAACCGCTCATTGCGTTTCTCCCTCCTGATCCCAGCGCTGAGCATAGCTATGAAATTCCAGAAGGCTAGGCGGAAACACGTTTACCGATATCGAGGATTTTTTAACCCAATCGCGGCAATGCCATTAACTCAGCAGATAAGACGGTCTCGTGTCACGTTTCCGCCTGATTCTCGACCGATAGAAGCACGAGTTTGTATTAGGGCGGCGAGATCCGCTCATCAGAGAGATGGAACACCCATATGGAATCACAAGCGCTGGGAGAGGTGACGGCTGAAGGCACGCTTTCCATGGTTGAGCTCTTAATGTCTGCTGACCCGGTCGTGAAACTGGTTCTCATATCATTGGTGATCGCGAGTATTTGGTCCTGGGCGGTCGTTGTCGAAAAGTACTTCGCCATTGGCGGGGCGCGCAAAAAAGCCAATGAATTTGAAGATGCGTTTTGGAATGGCCGTGCAGATGATTATGAAATGCGCCCCGGCCAGAGCCCGGACAATTCAGGCGCGCGTCTGTTTGCGTCTATCTCGCGGGAATGGCGCGACGCGAAGTCTGTATCTCCATCAGAGCACGGGGCGCTTGTGGCGCGGGCCGAACGGTCGCTACGTGCCACGGTCGACCGCGAAGTGGGAAAAGTCTCGAACGGCATTGGCGCGCTCGCGACGATTGGCTCCTCGTCAGTTTATATCGGCCTGTTCGGCACCGTTTGGGGCATTATGAATGCCTTTTTGAACATTAGTGCGCAGGAAGACACCAGTCTTGCTGTTGTCGGCGGCCCAATCGCAGAGGCGCTTTTCGCGACCGGCCTCGGCTTGATCGCGGCGATCCCAGCGGTAATCTTTTACAACAAGTTTTCCGGCGATCTGAACCGTTATGCAGACACGCTGGATGCATTCAGCCAAGACTTGCTGGTTCGTCTGTCTCGCCGCGCCAGCGATGGACCAGTCTAATGGCGTCGCAACTCGGATCATCCAGCAGCCGTCGCGGGCGCCGTGCGTTTAACTCTGAGATCAACGTCACGCCGATGGTCGATGTCATGCTGGTGCTGTTGATCATTTTCATGATCACGGCGACCGCTTTGCAGCGCGGTGTTGAAGTCAACTTGCCACAAGCGGCAACCAGCAATTTGACTGTTCCAAAGTCGACCCCGCTTTTGGTCACGGTCACAGCGGATGCAAAAGTCTTCATTTCTGAAACCGAAATCGAAGTCGACGAACTGACCACAAAACTCTTGGCGATTGCCGAAGAAGGCTACCAAGAGCGCATCTTTCTGCAGGGCGATACCAATGCCGCATATGGCGATGTGATGGTGGTCATGACCCAACTAAAAAATGCGGGATTTACACGAATTGCGCTGGTCACTGATCCAAAAGCACGCGTGGGGCGCGACGGCTAAGATATGATCCGTGGTCTGCCTGCTTCCATCATAGTGCATGCTGTCGTCTTCGGCGCATCCTATGTGACCTTCCCATATTGGGGAACGAGCAGCCGCGTCTATGTCGATGAGCTCGTCATTGTCGATACCGATATTGTCGACATTGGTGAGCTCAACAATCTCATGTCAACGTTGCGGATTGAGCCAGAGGAACCCGAAGAAGAGGTCGCGCCGGAAGAGCCCGAGGAGGTTCCCGAAGAGGACCCGCTACCAGAAGAGATCCCGGTCGCTGAAGAAGACGTCACCGACGTGAACGATGCGCCGCCGGCCGAGCCTGAGCCTGAAGACGTCTTACCGGATTTTGAAGCGGAAACACCCGAAGAAGAGCCTGAGGTTGAACCTGAAGAAACGCCGCCGACACCCAGGCAGCAGCGGCAAGATGATCTGATGAATTTCCTCAATCAGAGCGAGACCACGTTCAAAAGTGAAATTGAAACCCGCCGGGATACCCCGCCGCCACAGCCAGATGTGCCGGAAGAGCCACCCGTCACAGCGCTGCAAGATGCCCCCCGGCCTGCCGAAACACGAACGCAGCGCGGCGCTGGAGAGCGCAATGCCAATCAAGCGCGGATCGATTCGATTCTGTACAGTCGCATCTTCCCGTGTTGGGACGGCGTATCAGACCTGCCTTTCCCGGAACGATTGAACGTTCGCATGTCGCTCAAATTGAACCTGAATGGGACGATCGATGACCTGACCTTGGTTGAGCCAAGACGTCGTCCGGTCGGTAGTTCACCAATGGGCACTGCCGTTGATCGCGCCTTACGCGCGGTCCGCAAATGCGCCCCTTACAATTTGCCGCAAGATGATTACGAGAATTGGCGGGAGGGCGCTGTAAATCTTGGCCCAGCCTTCACGCCGACCAACCCACGCTGATCCTGGAGACCCGAACCATGTTGAAAAGACTATTCTGCGCCATCGCTATGGCGTTTGGGATGAGCAGCCCGGCGGCGATGGCTCAGTTTGAAGTGAATATCAATGAGGGGGTCCTTAAGCCGACCCCGATTGCGATTCCCAACTTTGAAGCGATTGGGGTCGATCCAGAGATTGCCCAGCAAATCAGCGACGTTGTCCGCGCTGATCTGGAATCAACCGGTCTATTCACGATCACGCCCGAAGAGGCCTTTATTCAACGCGATCTCAATATTGAGGTTTCGCCGCGATTTGCTGATTGGAAGATCATTCAAACTGATGCGCTGGTTGTTGGGACGGTCGAGCAGATCACGCGAGATGGCAATGAACTCATTCGCGGGTCGGTGCGGATGTGGGACGTCTATGGCGAAGAGCTCATGCGCTTTGAAGATTCTGCCGGGCGTCAGGTCTCGGGACGTCGCTTCACCACGACACCCGCAGACATTCGCCGCATCGCGCACAAAATCGCAGATGCGATCTATAGCCGTCTAACCGGCGAAGCGGGCTATTTCGATACGCGTATCGTTTACATCGCAGAGACCGGTCCACGAAATGCCCGCGTCAAACGTCTTGCGATCATGGATGCCGACGGCGCGAATGTGAAATATCTGACCAGCGGCGCTTTCACCGTTCTCACGCCGCGATTCTCTCCGGAAGCACAGCAAATCACTTACATGTCCTATGAGGGCGGTATTCCGCGCGTTTATCTCTATGATTTGCGCCGCGCGCGCCAGGAAGTTCTCGGTAATTTTCGAAGCATGACCTTCGCGCCGCGGTTTTCGCGCGATGGCAACTCGGTGCTGCTGACCCAAGCGACAAATGGCAACTCTGACATATACATCATGGATTTGCAGACCCGACAAAGCCGGCGGCTGACGGATCATCCAGCGATTGATACGTCGCCATCCATGTCGCCAAATGGGCGTGAGATCGTGTTCAACTCAGACCGCGGCGGGAGCCCGCAGCTTTACATCATGAACACAGACGGGACGCCGCGCACCTGTCCGTCCGGGGGCCGCGATGTTGCCTGCCGCATCACATTCGGATCGGGGCGCTAT
>JBCBQS010000238.1:0-4334 GCA_039820085.1 Pseudomonadota bacterium | reverse complement strand
GTTGGCTGCCCACTCTCATTCTCCTTCGACTTAGCGAAGGATAAACCTATCATGTTGAGCCTAGTGTAGGATTATTTTCCTATGATCAATTCAAGTATTTGAATGAATTCAGGCAGCTATATTATTTAAATAGGTCTGACTCATGCTGCATTCAGTGTCGGATTTACTTATTCTTCTGCTATTCGGCACGATATCATCATGACACAATACGAGAATTTGATTTTCGCGATCTCGAAGCGGTAGCCGCAACCAAATGTGGCAGTCAGTTTCGCGCTCGATGAGGCCGCCAATCGGCCGCTGGCGATCCAGCACGCTGGCCAGACCAAGCGACCACATCTCATAACTCTCTTGATCGAGATCACTTAAACGACGTCCACGCATGTCTTTGCCAAACACGCGTCTCAAGTCCGAGCCAACCAAGCGAAAGCGGGTACGTCCATGATCGCATATTTCAATCATAGAGATCCGAGAAAGATGCGCGCGGATGGCGCCTGGGTCTAAGTGCTCACGCATTGGAAGCGCACCATCCACATGCCCATCTCGCCAGTGCTGCAAGAGCTCAGACTGGGCTTCTGAAAGCCCTGGAAACCCGGTTGACTCTTCGGTCATTGCCACCCCCGTGGTGATTCGATGATTCGTTCATGAATCAGTTCGATTCGCCACGCAAGTGGGTTTGCAATAAAAAATTAACCAATATTATCAAATACTTTCATTTCGTTTTCGGAATGAAAGTATTTGTTTCGAGAGCGAATTATTTTTCGAGTTTACCTAGACCCATCTCTTTTGCGAGCGCAGATCTTTTCCGTGCATAGCTTGGCGCAACCATAGGATAGTCGTATGGCAGTCCCCACTTCTCACGATATTCAGCTGGGCTCATTCCGTACTTGGAGCGCAGGTGACGCTTCAAAGACTTGAACTTCTTGCCGTCTTCTAAGCAGATCAGGAAATCATCGGTAATCGATTTCTTGATTGAAACCGCAGGCTCTGGTGCGATGGGCTGTGCGGCTGAGCGCTGCAGGTCGCGAAGCGTTGTATGCACATCACGAATGAGATCAGGTAGCTCACCACTTTGAATTGGATTGTTGCTGACATATGCAGATACAATATCTGACGCAAATTCAATAATTGCCCCGGGCGTCGCATCATTGCGACTTAAGTCTTCGCTCATCTATAATCCCCTAGATAGTCTTAAAACTATATGAGTTTCAAACGCATGCCGTAAATAAAAAAATGCAGGACTACTCTACTTTTATAGTTAGTGTTTCTTCAACGCTATTGAATCATTCGCGCTTTTCGTCAAATAGACGCGCTTTAATTTCGTCAAATGAAGCCTACGAAAGACCGCCTAAACGCTAGGCAAGCAATACGACAAGCATGACGATACCGAGCAAAACTGCAGACCACATTGCCATACTGATCGTTAGAGCGCCCCGTGCGAGCGCCCCGCGCGGACTGAACGTGGTCTCAATCTTCTCGAAGGCGCGCGCGCCAAGATCAGCGAATGTCGCTGTCATGGCCGGTCCCGCTTTGCCCCATACATTCCCAGCCCACTTGACCATGTTGTAGCCAGGTTTGCGGTAGAGCCAGTCCGTATCCAAAATTGTCCCAGGCCGTTCTGGCGGATACAGGCCGAACCGCTTCAACAGAATGAAGGCAAGCAGCGCGAACATGAGGAGCTGCATCTGCGTTAGGATATGATCCGCCGTATAGGGTTTGTAGGGTTTGATCTCATCGCCCGACATCAAACAGACATCCGCGGGGGCCGTCACAGTGCAGGGCAACATGCTGTAAAGCCAACCATACCCAAACCCGCCAATGGTCGGCAGGCCAATCGCAATACAGATAAAGGCAGCGATCCCCATTGCGAGCAGCATATTGAAGGGCGCTTCTTTGACCCGAATTCCGCTATCATGCCCGAAGAACGTAAAGTACGGGATCTTGATACCGGAATGCTCCAGCACGCCCGCAGAGGCAAACAAGAGCATCGCCCAGACGATCACATAACCTTCATAGGCCACCGCGCTCATGGTCATGGATTTCGCCACGAAGCCTGAAAAGAGCGGGAAAGCTGAAATCGAAACCGCGCCGATAATGCAGAAGATCGTCGTCCATGGCATCGATTTGTACAGCCCACCAAGCTCACTCGCTTTCGCGGTCCCGACGCGATACAGAACCGCGCCCATACTCATGAACAGAAGTCCCTTATAGATGATGTGGGCAAAGGCATGCGCCGCCGCACCATTGATGGCGAGCGGTGTTCCAATACCAATGGCGCAGATCATAAAGCCGAGCTGATTGTTCAGCGAGTAAGACAAGACTTTGCGCAAATCGTTTTCGATGACGGCAAAGAAAACCGGGAAGACGGTCATCACCGCACCAATCCAAATCAACAGCTCAAAGCCCGGGAACATCCGCGCAAAGGCATAGATCGCGAGTTTGGTGGTAAAGGCGGACAGCACAACCGCGCCGACCACGGTCGCTTTGGGATACGAGTCTTGCAGCCAATTGTGCAGGAATGGGAACGCCGCTTTGATTGCAAAAGCCGCGAATACGAACTTGGCGCCGGGTTGGTCAAACGACGTGAACGCCTCAAGCGACAGTGAGCCTGTCGATTTATAAACATATGCCAGGCCGTCGAGCAGCAAGACGCCCGAAAAGATCTGCACGCCCAGATAGCGCATGGCAGCTTGATACGCTGCCTTGGTGCCGGCGCGTAAAATCAAGAAGACAGAGCTGACGGCCGTGATTTCCCAGAAGATAAACAGGGTCATCAAATCGCCGGCTAAGGTCGCGGCGACGGCGGCTCCTGCATACGCGAGCGCCATTCCATCGTGCAGTCGATCATCGGTATGCAGCGCATAGATCGCGTTCAAGAACGACGCGATCAAGAAGGCCAGCGCGAAGATAAAGGACAGGCTATCCACCCGGTACAGGATCATGTCGATGCTCAACACCGACACGACGGAAAGATCTGTGCCGCGTTCAGCCAGCGTTAGAAGCAATAGCGCGACAACGGGCGCCGCAACCATAATGGCTTGGCGGACCCGCTGGGCCGGGATTAAGCAACCTGCGAACCCGACAAGGACCAGCAGCAGTCCGGGATTTATCTGGCCGAGCACTCCGATCATGATCCGTGCTCCACATCGTCAGGCTTGGTGTCAGCTTCGCCATAATAGTCTTCGTCGCGGCGGAGCAGTCTGCCGAGTGGCCAGCCTGACAGCACCGCTAATCCGAAGGCGGCAAACCCCCACAGCGCATAGAACCCATTGGCATTCGCCATCTCGACTCTTTCGTGTCGCTCGAGCCCAAAGTCCAAAAGGAGCAGTCCGATACAGGTCGTAACGACGACGATCAGAATGAGTATCGGCACACGCGGCGAACTCACCCACCCAAACAAAAGGCGCGACATGGGATGCATCGTCTCATCGCCGGGCAGCGGCGTTTCAACTTCAGGCTTTACAAAGCGACCGCTTGAATCTCGTTCCGGAGGCTGGTTCATGGTTGTCCTCCTGAGGTCATATAGGCGGAAGGCAGGCGCTCTCCTGTTGCAGGTTCGAGGAAATCTGCAATTGGCCCGACGGTGAAGAACATCAAGAAGCATAAGATGGCCGTGAAGCACGGCGCAGCAACCGTTAGCATCGGGGCTCCTCCGGGTCGTTTAAACGCGGCTGGCTCGCCACTGCCCGGCGGCGGCATGAGCGCCAGAATGGGAATGGGTAGCAAATACGCAATGTTCAACAAGGAGGAGACGATCAACACGTAAGGCACATAATCGAGGTCGGCATCCGCCGCGCCTTGCATCAATTCATATTTTGGCCAGTCGCCCGCAAGTGGAGGAATGCCGATAATCGAGAGTGACGCGATGAAGAAGGCAATAAAGATAAGCGGCATTCGTTTGCCGAGCCCGCGCATTTCAGAAATATTCTGCTTGCCTGTCGCGACATAGATCGCGCCCGCACACATAAACAAGGTGATTTTCCCGACCGCGTGGGCGGCAATTTGCAATGACCCGCCCATGAAGCCTGCAGGGTCGGCAAGCATCGCACCGCACGTGACATAGGCCAGCTGCGCCACCGTCGAATACGCCAATCGGGCTTTGAGATTATCTTTGGTCATCGCCACCAAAGACGCCACCACGATTGTGAAACAGGCCACCGCCAAGATAAATTCTCGCGATGCGGTGGCGTTGAGAATCTCCTCACCGAAAATATAGATCGCGACTTTGAGGATGGTGAAGACCCCCGCCTTCACAACAGCAACTGCGTGAAGCAAAGCTGAGACGGGCGTTGGCGCAACCATGCCGTTTCATTTCTGGCTACCAAACGCGATGGTTG
>JBCBQS010000237.1:0-4339 GCA_039820085.1 Pseudomonadota bacterium | reverse complement strand
ATGCATTGGGGCGTCATTGTCTGCGTATACAACCTTGGTCATATCGCGTTTTTGATGCGCACACCCTTGGAAGAAGTTCCTCAGGCCGGTCCGGCAGGGCTCGTTTTCTTTTTGATATTTATCACCCAGTTCAATGATGTCGCCCAATACATCTGGGGTAAACTGTTAGGACAACACAAGATCACCCCAAAAGTGAGTCCGAATAAGACATGGGAGGGCGCGATTGGTGGTTTCCTGACCACCGCTGGCGTTTTCGTGGCGCTTGCCCCTTTCTTTACCCCGCTCACCTTCTACCCAAGCTTGTTTATCGGCTTGACGCTTCCGGTTTTGGGTTTCTTTGGCGATATCACCATGTCGGCCATAAAACGAGACCTTGGGGTAAAGGATACAAGCCGATTGCTACCAGGGCATGGGGGTGCACTCGACCGACTCGACAGCCTAATGTTTACGGCGCCATGGTACTTTCACATGCTCGCGATCTTTGCCTTGGAGCGTTTTTAGATGTTGCAACTGTTTCGCCGTCTTATTCTCGTTTGCCTTGTCAAACCGATCGCCAAACTGATTATCGGCGTCGATGTTCGAGGCAGACGTAACTTGCCAACAAAAGGCCCCGCGATCGTCGCGGCCAATCACAATAGTCATATTGATACGCTCCTATTGATTTGCTTGTTTCCGTCAGCGTCATTGCGACACGTTCGTCCTGTCGCCGCCGCAGATCATTTTCTCCGCTCCCCCTTGTCGAGTTGGTTCTCACAGAGAATCGTCGGGATATTGCCCATCGACCGCACCGGCGGCGGAAGACGTGATGTCCTCGCTGGCTGCAGAGAAGCGCTGGAGCGAAATGAAATTCTATTGCTGTTTCCCGAAGGAACGAGAGGGGAAGCCGAGGAAATGGGGAGTTTCAAATCCGGCATCGCCAGATTGGCGGAACAATTTCCAGAAACTCCAATTGTCCCAGTCTATCTGCAAGGCGCTGGTCGGGTTTTGCCGCGTGGCGCGCGAATTCCCGTTCCGTTTACCTGCAGTGCGATCATCGGAACGCCTTTTCATTGGGGGGGTGATCGTGCCTCATTCATGCAAATCCTGAAGTCAACCATCGAAGCGCTCAGCTCGGCAGCCCCGCCGCTAAGATGGCTATAGAATTTCCTCCGGCTGGAGTTCAAAAATGATCTCTAACTCAGTTACTTTGTTTCGGATGAGCTTCGTCATACCTCTTTTTCTGGTTCTGGCCTTACTTGGCCCAAGCTGGATCGCTCTGGCTTTGTTTTTGGGTGCAGGTGCACTCGACATCGTTGACGGTAAGTTGGCGCGCCACCTGAACGAAAGCTCAGAGCTGGGTGCGATGCTTGACCTTGTCGCGGATCGTCTTTTGACGCTTGCAGCGGTCGCAGGTCTCCTTGCTGCAGAAACGCTTTCACCCGTAGCAGCATCCGCGGCTTTGATCTTGATCGTGCGTTGTGTGTTCTTTGCGTCTTTTGGCGAAGCTTTGAAAGGACGTGCTAAATTGAACAACTCGCCGCTAGAACCAGCGAAAATTGTACTGTCTTTTGCGGGGTTGGGATTAGCGATGTCACCGTTTTATGAGCGGAAACTTATTGGGCTTGAAGCGTCATTATTGGCGACAGGTTTCCTCGTAGCAGCGGCGGCTCTGACAGTTCTCACGCTGGTCGGTTATGCCCGCATAACCGTGAACGCCATAAGCAAGCAATAAGCAATGGATGCCTCAGGTTTTGAGTAGGTTGTCTTTGTTGAATAGTCCTGGAGCCGCCTTTTTCCTTCAAGCCTTCTTCTTCGAGATCAGCTCCAGCTGTGCACCGGTTCCGGCATCGGCGGAGACGTCGATGCGTTTGGGTTCGGGCATGGTCTTGTCCGGCGGTGCGATTGAGAGCTCTTCGAATTTGCGCATGCTGGGCAGAACGCGTTTGTCAAAAGACGCATTCATCTTGTTGTAATTGTCTACTGCGCCATTCAGCGATTTCCCGAGCTTTTCGATATGCCCCGCCATCGTCGCGATGCGCTCATAGAGCTGTTGGCCAAGCTGGGCGGCTTCGCGGGCATTTTCCGTCATCTTCTCTTGGCGCCAGACATAGGCGACGGTCTTAGCGAGTCCGATCAAGGTCGACGGCGTCGTCACGATGACATTCTTAGAATAGGCCCGCTCCAACAGATCTGGGGCATGCTCCAGCGCGGCGGCGAAGAAATTTTCGCCCGGAATAAACATCGCGACGAAGTCGACGCGCTCATCCAAATTGGCCTGATAGCGTTTCGAGGCCAGCGCATCGACGTGACGCTGCACATTGGTCGCGTGGGTCTTCAAGTGGACATTGCGCTGGGTCGGATCGTCTGCCGATGACGCCGCCATATAGGCCTCCAGCGAGACTTTAGAGTCGACAACGATTTGCCGTCCGCCTGGCAGGTGGATCACCGCATCAGGACGCTGGCGGCCCTCCTCAGTTTGGTCATTCACCTGCTCATTAAAATCACAATGACCGGACAGACCCGCTTGCTCCATGACATTGCGAAGCGTCATTTCACCCCATCGCCCGCCGCCTTTCGGTGCGGTCAGCGCATTGACGAGCTTGCCGGTCTCGGCGGTATTGCGGTGCAGGCTTTCCCCAATTGCTTTGACTTGTTCTTGGATCGCAGATTTGTCTTCGGCGCGCACTTTTTCGATGTCAGAAACGCGTTTCTTGAACTCGGTAAAATTCTCGCCGATGGGTTTCATCAGCTCGCTTAGCTCGCCTTTTGCGCCCTCGCGGTGCTTTTTGAACGTCTCGTCGGCCAGGGCAATGAAATGCTGCTGCGTCTGTTGCATGACGCCGCGGGCAATCTCACCGAACGCCTCTTTTTGCTTGGCCGTCTGGCCGCGTAATTCAGCCAGCTGCAATTTGCTTTCGTCAGCAATCGCGCGCTGCGTGGCAAGCTCTTGTTGCGCATGATTGCGATCGGTTTCGGCCTCTTCGCGGCTGCGGCGTTCTTGGCCGAGCAGTTCGTTAAACTTGTAACATGCCGCCCCGAGGCCAAGCGCGATGACAATGGCCAAGAGATGAATGAGGTCCAGCCCCGTCTCGCCGATCTGAATAATAGGGTCCATGGTCCTTCCTATACCCGATTCGGGTTAGAACATATGCGGAACTTTGTCGAGACTATGATGGGATTAATTCGGGCTCACACGCCGACGCAGGACGATCAATACAACGAAGAGCAGACAGGCCAGACCAACTGCGGCTGGAAACAGCGCGGTCGTCCAGGACACATTTTCCAGCGCTAAGAGCACGCAGACATTGCGCACGGCACCGACCATGAAAAAGGTCATGCTTTCTTCGTACGGAAATTGGTAGGCTTTGCGGACGGATGGCCCGAAGCCGAGGAGATCGACCAGGGTCAGAATGATCACCGCTGATAATGCCGTCGACGTCCAAAACCAAAGGGGTAAGGCGCTGGCGGCGAGGATCAGGAAGACCCAATCCATGCGGACAATGCTGGTATCCGCCGTTCGGGTCAGCGCCAAAGCCGCGACGCCGCCCGTCATCAAACCCGAAACCCCAATCGGCCATGCGCCGAGCCCTGCCCCATCGGACAATTGCGCCGCGAAGACGATCACCGTCCCGGCCGCCCAGATGAACCAAGTGAACACGTGCGGCTTAACCTCATCACGCAGGATACCGCGATAATACGGGATAAACGCGACAAAGGTGAGGACGAGCGCAGCGGCGCTAAAGACCGCTTTCGCGCCAAAGCTGGTCAGCCAGTCGGTCACACGTTGAAGCGGAACAGCAGAACGTCGCCGTCCTGGACGATATAGTCTTTGCCTTCCGCGCGCATTTTACCGGCTTCTTTGGCGCCGCTCTCGCCATTATTGGCGACATAGTCCTCAAACGCGATGGTTTCGGCGCGGATAAAGCCTTTTTCGAAATCGCCATGGATGACGCCCGCCGCTTGCGGCGCCGTCCAACCTTGCCGGATGGTCCATGCGCGGGATTCTTTTGGTCCTGCAGTGAAATACGTCTGCAGCCCGAGCAGAGCATAGCCTGCATGGATCAAGCGATTGAGACCGGGTTCTTCAAGCCCCAGGGTTTCGAGGAAGTCTGTTTGCTCTTCATCTTCAAGCTGCGAGATTTCAGCTTCGATCTGCGCCGAAATGACCACGGCTTGAGCGCCTTCGTCTGCAGCATAGTCGACGACGCGCTTGGAATAATCATTTCCGTCAGACGCACTGTCTTCATCGACATTGGCGACATAGAGAACTGGCTTTGCCGTTAGGAGTTGGAGCATATTCCAGGCCTTGCGCTCTTCATCATCCACGTCAGCGCGCCGGGCAGGACGGCCTTCATTGAGC
>JBCBQS010000236.1:0-4343 GCA_039820085.1 Pseudomonadota bacterium | reverse complement strand
TGCTGGCTCTTCCATGCGGATCGCATCGACCTGCAGGACCGGCACAGCTTGGCTGCTTTGCTGTGTCCAACCCGGTAGGAAACTTGTTCCGCCAGCCTGATCTGTAAACGTGACACACCCGGTCACGCTCAGCACACTGAGCAGTGCAAGAAATCCGATTTGCCCGCCATAATGCGGCGCTGTCTCACTGTTTCCCATCACCTCTTCCCTCACACCATCAATCCGGCAGCTCGATATCGGCCAGATTTAGCAAACCAGATCCACATGGCCGCAAGCAAATATCCGGGTCTTCGAGCGTCGAAGGGGCGCCTGGATATTGCGTACATGACCCGGTGCATTGGTCGCCTGAGATCGAGCTTACGCCAGACATAAGGGTCGAGACAAGCTCCTCAGACGTTAGGTCTGGTCGCTTGGACTTAATCAAAGCAAGCGCTGCGGCCACATGCGGCGTCGCCATGCTGGTGCCTTGCTCATAGGCATAATAGCAGGTTGAGACCGCTGCGCCGGTCAATGGATCGGCACAGTTTTCCGCTGTTTTGGTCGACAAGACGCCATCTGGATTGCCATCGCCATCATCATCACGCGTCAGGTCACCCCCAGGCGCGAGAAGATCAACCGCGGCCCCATAATTGGAGTAAGGCGCCATATAACCGCGCGCATCTCCGCCCGCCACGGTCACAACGTTTTGGCATCCCGCTGGGGCAAAATAGTCGGTTGGGACGCCGCGATTTCCAGCGGCTGCAACAACCACAACACCCTGCTCCGTGACGGAATTAATCGCATCTTGCATGGAGGCCGGACAGGTTTTGAACAGGCCGAGCGAGAGATTGATAATGTCCGCCGGGTTCTCGTTCCAAACCTCTTCCCCGAGTTCATTGAATTCAGGAATGGTTCCGGCGGCCCAGCGGATGGCATCATTAATGTCAGAGAGCTTGCCGCCGCATTTACCGAGTGCCCGGACCGGGACGATTTTCACATTCCAAGCCCCGCCCGCGACACCGTCTGAATTGTTCGTTGCGCCAGCACCGACAATGCCCGCCACATGCGTTCCGTGATATGTGTTTGAGAAAACATTGCGTTCTGGGCACACATCGCCTGGATCATTCGGGTCGCTGTCTCGGCTGTTGCCATCATTGGCAACATCGAGATCTGAGACCATGTCCCACCCGGCAACCACGTTGGCTGATCCGACAATATCCGGATGGTCCATTTGCAAGCCGGTATCGACGACCGCGACCACAACTTCAGACGAGCCTTGGCTGTCTTGATCGGTCCAAAAGTCGACAAAACCTGCGCCGCCTTCGGATTCACCGGCTTCGCTGCCTTGCGATTTATAATGCCATTGCAAGCCGAAGAGCGGATCGTTTGGGGTGATGAGCGTCGGCGCTTGTGTTTGCCCGGGATGACGGATCATCTGGTGCTCGTAGAGCCAGTCTTTCTCGACATATTCAAACTCACCAGAGGCTTTGAGGTCCTCGATTACACATTCCATGGCGACCAAGGGATTTGCGTCTTCTGCGACGGCAGCGACTTCATCGCATTCCACACCGTCTGCAATCGCAATTCGGCCTTGCTGCAGGACTGCCTCGGTAAAATTGGTCGGGTTGAGCGCATCTGAGCCAATCTCGATCACCATCTGACCAGAGCGTGAGCGCTGAATACTGGCGGCGACTTTGAACTTGGTCGCGGTTTCAATCATGCGCTCTTCGGCGATCAGTTGGCGCTCAAGAGCCGCGTTCGGCAAAATAATTGCGCGTTCAGCCACTTTCGGATTCAGTTTCGGCAATTGCGCCATGCGCTCATCTGGCGTCGGCGGCAACTGAAACGGCAAGGACCGCGCCATCACTGGGGCTTCTTCTTGTCGAATGACGCCGCGCTGCACGCGTTTGTTCGTGATGGTCTCTTTTAGCGGCGCGCGCGGCAGGACCGGCTCCCGCGAATTAATCGTACCGGAGCGACGTGTTTGCTCAGGATCAACGACCGTAATCGAGCGCTGTCGCGATTGCGGCAGCTCGATCTTTTGGATCACGCCTGGATCTATGACGGCCTCATCGAGCGTTTTCTGATCTGGAATAACGATCTTTGCTTCCGACTGTTTATCTACAACCACATCCAGTGACATTTCGGGCTGGGCCATCACAGCGGACATTTCGACGATTTCTGGCAGGGCGGCGGGTTTGGCGACAATCGAGCCGATGACAAATCTGGGCGCCGCCTCTTCCTCAGACACAGCGACCGCGCGCTCGAGAATGGTGCCCGCGAATGCGCGAGATTCGACAGAAACAGATCGAAGCGCGGCGGTCTGGGAGTCGCCTCCGCCATCGCCGCCCAATTGGCCGAGCACAGCATCACTCAATTCACCAATCCGATTGACCCGCTCATCCTGGCGGTCACATCCCACCAATCCGATGAGAGTCAGTGCGCTTGCCGTTAGGGCCGCGCGTTTCACCCAAGTCGTCGCTTTAGCCATGCCTTTTGCATCCCTCAGTCTACTCAACTCCGTGACTATCTTAACCATATGTCAATCTCATGGCGAGCGGAAAGACACGCCGATGGGGCTGCACGGGGCTTCTGATCAAGAGTGCCCAAATATTGAGACGCTGGGATCAGAGATCTGATCCTTATTTTAGCATATCATCCGACGCGACCGAGGCTTTGCGTCCAGCAAACCCGGTTCGTTTGAGGAAATGAAGCCATGACCCTGCGCTTTCTATCGGTTGTACTCGCGAGTTTGTTCGCCGTCGCTTGCGACTCGACCTCTCCAGCGAATTTTGAAAACGGCACATGGATCGACCTCACCCACGATGTCGATGATCGGTCGCTCTATTGGCCGACCACATCGCCGTTTGTGTTGACCACAGTCGCCGAAGGTCAAACTGAAGGCGGTTACTATTACAGCGCCTATGCGTTTACCGGCTCGGAACATGGCGGCACCCATCTTGATGCCCCGATCCACTTTCAAGCGGACGGTCTCACCACAGAGCAAGTTCCGCTCGACTCAATGATCGGACCGGTCATCGTGATCGACGTTAAAACCAAGACCCAAACCGATCGCCGGTATGGCATCCAAGTCGAAGACATTCTGGCCTGGGAAGCGGTTCACGGCCGGATCAATAATCGACCCATCGTTTTGTTTGATACCGGATGGGCGGCACGGTGGCCGGATGCGGAAGACTATCTCGGAACAGCGCGGCGCGGGCCTGGCGGGGTCCCTGAACTGAGCTTCCCCGGCATTACGCCAGACGCGGCAGACTTTCTTGCCAATGAACGAGAGGTGCGTGCGGTCGGGCTCGATACACCAAGCTTGGATTTGTCGAGTTCAGCCAGCTTTCTCGCCCATCGCATCCTGTTTGATCAGAACATTCCCGGTTTTGAGAATGTGGCAGCCTTAGATCGCCTGCCGCCACGCGGCGCGCATGTGGTTGCATTGCCGATGAAGATCAAAGGCGGCAGCGGCGGTCCTCTCAGGATTGTCGCCTTTGTTCCGGATGATCTTTAAGGCGCCCTAATCGAGCGCGCCGAGCGCCTTTCCAACCACCCGGCCAGCATCTTCAATCGCCTTGCGCGCCGGCATCGAGACGGCCGTCATATTCATGAAGCCGTGAACCATTCCCGGATGCTCTTTCATCGTGACCGGGACACCATGCGCGGCGAGTTTGGACGCATAAGCAATGCCTTCGTCTTTAAGCGGATCCCAACCGCACAGAACCAGGTGTGCGGGTGCGAGGCCAGCAAAGTCCTCGTCCGGGGCAAAGAGGGGCGAAACGCGCTTATCCATACGGTCAGTCTCTTCTGCGACATAACTGTCGCGAAAATAATCAAACAGGTTGGGCGAAATGAAAAAGCCACCTTCTTGGAAGGTCATCCGTTTGGCACGAATGTCGACAAACTGCACCAGCGGATACAGCAGCAACTGAAAGGCGGGTTGCAGCGTCCCGTTGCGTGCTGTCTCTTGAGCGATAAAGGCCGACAGATTGCCGCCCGCACTGTCGCCCGCCACCGCGATCCGATCTGGATCAAATCCGAGAATATTTTTGCGATCTGTCGCCCAAGCCCAGGCCGCCATGGCATCGTGATGCGCGGCTGGAAAAGGATGCTCGGGTGCGAGCCGGTAATCAATCGACAGGACCCGGCAGCGGGCACTGGCAGCCATGCGCCGACAAATCACATCATGGCTATCAAGATCACCGAGCACGAAGCCGCCGCCATGAAAGAAGATAATGGCTGGGGCGGGGGCAATGCCTGCTGCGAGCGGGACATATAGTCGTGCTTTGAGGGGGCCGTCTGCGCCATCGACCACCAAATTCGACATCTCAGCCAAGTCTGGCAAATCGCGTTCAACC
>JBCBQS010000235.1:0-4354 GCA_039820085.1 Pseudomonadota bacterium | reverse complement strand
CCGACGTCTATCGTGTTGTGCAGAGGCCAAGCGTCAAAGAATTCCGGTGAATACTCTTTGGTCAAACGTCGATTGAACGCCCGTACGAGCGGATTATTCCCGGAGGCTCCGATAACGACTTCATAATGGTAGTGGACGCCGACGATCTGCCCGTCAGCAACCACATCCTTAAAATGAATACGCAGGCACATGACATTTCCCAGAATGGGCAAGCGCTTTCCCATGGCCCAGCCGTCTGGCGCACAGTAGAAAATACTCAAGGCTGTATCGACAGGGTATTTCAGGTCATATGTTTTGAACTGCATCGCTTCTTGGATATGAATCTTTGCACCCGCTTGCGAAACCCCATTGGGACCAAGCCGGCCAGACAGCGTCGCACTGCAATGATCTGACGAGTGCCAGAGCAAGTAACCCGGTACAGTTTTTGACTCATATCCTGGAACATCCTCGAGCCTGACGCGCAGATTGGGAAAATTCAAAAACCACCAATAGATCATTTCACTCGTAACCCCGCGCAAAAGCGCGTGATTGAGAACGACGCAGAATTGACCATTTGGCCGCTCGATAATTTCAAATGCGGTTGAGTCCGTCGGCTTGAGCGTCCAGCCAAAATCGCGCTCGCTCGGCATTGTAAAACTTGCCATCGCCTGTCCCTTTTTCGTTCGCTGAAAAAAGAGCTTAGACCTGCACACCAAGCTTATCGGTTCACCTGAGTTAACTGAAGCGCAGATTTTTCTTAAAGCGGCTGAGCCCTTGCGGCGTAATCCCAAGGAAGCGAGCGATATTCTTATCCGGCACGAGCGGGACGACATGCTCATATCGCTCAACGAGGAAGCGATACCGCGTTTCGACATCTCTCACCGTCTTGGCGCATATGATGTCTTTGTCGAACACAAGCGTCTCTAAAACCATTCCTCGCCAATACGCGCTCAGCGGCGCATCGGTCATAAAATCCTCTCGAAACATAGAGAAAGGAATGCGCACGCCCAAAAATTCACTCATCGCGATCAATGCGTCCGAACTGACTTGTTGATGCCACGCCGAAGTTAGGTTGGAACACAAATGTCCCCGCTCGAAGAACCGCGCGATTTGCTGGTCCCCATCAGGCGACATTTGGAAAGATGCGGCAACGCCATCACTTACGAAAAACAGATGTTTGGTGATGCGCGCGCTGTCGAGTAACACGGTCCCACGCGCGGCTGAAACAGGTGTGAGCCGCTCACAAAACCGTTGCCACTCGATCTCGCTCAGTTTGTGACCGCGCGACGCCAGATGGTCTCGGAACACGTCGATAGCCTTGTGTGACAAAGACATCCCTTTCCTCAGCAAACAGACCGTCTATCCGCATCCAAAAAAGGAAAGCGTTTCACCCATTTTCGGGGGGTCAAAACGGGACGCCGTCGAGCGTGCCCATTTCGCCAAGACGATAACGTTGGTCCGCCTCCTGAATGGCTGCCTCGCTATCCAATACATAACTCCCTCCGAAGACAAGCGGCTGCGGGGCCGGCGCGCCGCCGAGCAGAAACACATGCGCAGGCTGAGCAGACTTATTGCTCAGTCGGACTGAAGGATTGCCCGATGCCACGCGAAGCATTGTTCCATTCGTGACGCGATCCGTGTCGTCAACCCAGACCCCGTCTTGGGCACCGATGACATAGACGGAATGCTCGTGAAGGGCGTTCCAAAACTCGAAAACCGAGCTCGAATTCCGTTCTAATATGATGTGCGCCATTATGGACGGACTTGCCAATTGAAGCGGTCCTCGCTGCCCTTCAAAGTCGCCTGCGATCAGTTTTATTTCAGCGCTATCGCGTGTCCAACGCGCCATCTCATCTGCTTGGAAGGCCCGGTAATCTGGCGCATCATCTTGTTGCTCGATGGGCAATCGCGCCCAGATTTGCAAACCATGCATGATGCTCGCGCGATCCACCAGATTTCTTTCTGTGTGGAGAATGCCGCGACCCGACTTCATCCATTGCGCACCACCGGGACCAATCTGTCCGACATTGCCAAGGCTGTCCGTGTGCTCATTCGCGCCGTCGATAAGATACGTCATGACTTCAATCCCAGCATGCGGATGCGCAGGCAGTTTTCCAGGTGGCGCCGGAACCGGACCAAAGTGATCAAGAAGGACAAACGGACCGACGCTTCTGACCTGGCCGGTCGGCAAGGGCCGGCGAACTTCGACGGGGCCAACATAAGAAGTTGGGGCTTTCCAACTTAGATGTTTCAACGACCTCGGAACTGCCATGCTTTTTCTCCACCATTAATCTTCGTACGAATGTCGGCGCCGTGAGCCAGATGCCGGTCAAACTTGTGGCATGACGTCCAACTTCATTTCTGTGTCGAGCTTCCCGGACAAGCCGATCTCTTTCAAACAACTCAGATACGCCATCACTTTCGGCGTTCGGTGTGTGTCGACATGCGTCACCACCCAGCACACAGTTTTCACATTCGGCACTGGAATTTTGATGCGGTGAATAAGCGGGTTGGCATGAGCCAGATGATCGCCAATGCAACCGATCACCATACCCTCTTGCACCGCCCGCCAAACGACGTGTCGTTCATTGCTGGTAAACACAATATTTTGTTTCGGGATGTTGTCGCGAATCCAGTCGTTTGGAGGGGAATACAAATCCTCAGAAAGAAGCGCGAACCGGTGATCCCCAAGGTCGGATAGAGATTTCGGATTTCCGTGTTCTTCGATATATTTCTGGTGGGCATAGATGCCGCCGAAGAAGGACATCCAGGGCATGACCACATAGTCGGGATCGGCGGGCTTCGAACCAAAAAAGAAACAAACATCCGCTTCGCCGAGTTCCATTCTGGGGATTTCTGAAATTGATTTGTGGATCACTTTGACTTCGGGAAATCGGCGCTGATAGGCTTGAACAGCCGCGATGATGGTTGGTGCGGACCCCGGCGGCGTGGCAATAATAAACTCGCCTTCGAGGCGCTCATGACTCATTTTGCAAAGACCAACAAATCTCTCTGCTTCCTGCTCGATCGCTTCCGCAGACCGAACCAGCGAGTTTCCAAAGTCTGTCAGCGAATACCCTTTCGAGTGGCGCCGAAAGATTTTGAGACCGAGCTCCGCCTCAAGCAAATCGATGCGACGCATGACCGTTGCACGATGAACACCTAAGGCATCCGCCGCAGCAGATACCGTCCCCAGTTTTGCGATGAAATATGCAGTCCGTATCTCGATCAGCAAACTCATAGCTGACAGAATAGCAAACTTGTTTACCCTCGAAATGCCGCAAAAGAAAACACGGTATGCGCGCAAATGCACATACGCTCAGACGGCGCGAAATACATGATGATGACGCAACTATGCGCACTCGCTGTGCATTTGCTTCAGTATAAGTCACTGCAGTTTCGTGCCAACGATAGTGCAGAACGGTACTGAAAAGGGGTCATCTATGTCTTCCGTCGTAAAGAGTTCTGTCCTTAGCGTTGCCGCATCCATCCTGATGATATCTGCATGCGCACAATCCGAACCAAGCGCGTCCGACCCGATCGACGTCGGACCCCCTCCGGTCTCTTTGACGGTGTTGGAGTTTGGCGGTCCGAACACACTGTTTGCCGCGGATGATGTTCAAAACAAAGTCTATGCCCTTGAGCTTTCAGAGATCCCCGACGAAACCGGCAATCTTGAATCGGTGCCCTATAATTTGGTCGGTTTTGGCTCAACGCTCGCAAATTTCTTAGACGTCAGCCCATTCGATATAACCTACCACGACCTCGCCGTTCATCCGGTGACCAAATCGGCCTTTGTTTCGCTGTCCGTGTCTGGCGAAGCGGGCGCAACATCAAGCCTGATCATGGTGTCACCACAAGGCGAGATCGTAAATCTGGACTATGCATCATTGACGTATACCAGCGTTGATATCGCCGAACCTGCCGACCCAAATGTTTCATTTTGGCGAGACATTCCCGCGCCCACTCTATCGATAACAGATTTTGAGTTCGACAATGGGGAACTGTATATTGCCGGGCTCTCAAATGGCGAATTTGCGTCGACTTTGCGGAGCGTTTCGTATCCGTTCGAAGCCGGGGTTGAAACAACCAGCATTGAGATGTTCCACACAGCGCATAATCAAAATGAGACGCGGGCGCCGATCCGGGCAATGGCGATGGTGGATCTTGATGGCGAGAAAACCATGGTCGCGGCCTATACCTGCACGCCATTGGTCACCATTCCCGTCGCCGCATTGGAAGACGGCGCGCATGTAATGGGCAGCACCGTCGCTGAACTCGGTTATGGAAATCGGCCCCTCGAGGTCTTGTCCTTGACCGCGTACAATATGGAACGCCAGCCCGAACAGTTCGTCCTGGTCATAAATCGCGAAAT
>JBCBQS010000234.1:0-4367 GCA_039820085.1 Pseudomonadota bacterium | reverse complement strand
GGCTCTTGTTCGCTCCAGACACTTATATGGATAAAATTGCAATTGGTCCGGGTTACGCCGAGGGTGTAATCGATCTGGATGCAAGTCCGGCAGACAACATTGCGGCCATGGCGAAGGCCAAAGGTGTTGACGTCTCAGCGATGACGGCCTGTGTGCTCGATCGGCCGCGTCATGCGGAGATTATCGAGAGCCTCCGCGGTGTTGGCGCGCGAGTACATTTGATCTCCGACGGCGATGTTGCAGGGGTTATCAACACCACCAATCCAACCACTGGCATTGATCTCTATGTCGGCTCAGGCGGGGCACCTGAAGGGGTGCTCGCCGCAGCCGCGCTGAAATGCGTCGGCGGTCAGATGCAAGGCCGATTGGTGTTCCGAAACGATGATGAACGCCGCCGCGCCGATCGCACTGGTATCACCGATTACGACAAGAAGTATTCGCTCGACGAGCTGGCCTCAGGGGAAACCGTGTTCTGCGCCACGGGGGTCACCAAGGGCGGTTTGGTGGATGGCGTCGTTCGCCGCGACGGACGGATACAAACTGACACATTGGTCATGAGCAGCGCGGACGGCATGGTCCGTAAGATCAAAAGTTGGCACCGCGCCTAAGGCGTTTTGGCTTTAAAGCGACTGTCTCAAGCGTTCAAAAGCTGCGGTTGAAACAGCCTGCCCGGGCTATCATCGTACAAGCGTCGGATCGTTCGATTGAACTCGATTGGGCTGGGAAAGCCCCAGCGGTCACTCACTTCGCGAACATAGCCGCGACGGCCCGTTCCATTTGAGAGATCCACAACTGCGTGAAGGGCACGGCGATCGGTTATGTAACGTCGAACCCCTTCCTGATGTTCGAACATTCGATACAGCGATGCGCGCGAGACTCCGAAGTTTTGAAGGATCCGTTCGGTCGATAGTTCTGGATCGTGTAGGTTTCGCTCGATGAAGTTGCAAATCACTCGATGCAAAGCCGCTCGGGTGTGGGTGCGGATGTCTCCGTGCTGAGGTGAATGCCCGAGCGAAAGCTTCACGCAAGCGACCAATTCTTTCAGCGTGGACGGCGCGAACTCTGAAGGGTCTGCGATCAGCGTATCAAAGGCTTTATCTAGTGTCGCGTCTAAGCATTCTCCAAGCGGAGTGGCGGGATTGATTTCAACGAAGCTTGGGTGCGTCTCGGGGTCATAAGATAGGAGACTCTTGGGCAGGTTGATGGTTTGAACCGATCCGCACTCTTGAATGCCGTTCCAGTGCATCTCCCCGTCCATAATGTAAATTGAGCCCGGATGCCGATCGATGATTTCGTCGCCGAGATATCCTTTGGCACTGCCACCAAAGTAGCGCGTAATGAAGACCAAATGGCCAATATCCTGTGTGTGCCTTTTCCCCCGAAAGCAAGTGAGCATTGAGTTGATTTTTGCATCGACGAACCGGATCTCATTGGAAATCCAAGAGTGCGACTCAAACACCCCATCTTTCAGCCCGGGCGCTGTTGGTTTGAGTGAGATCGAAGGGATGTCGAGATCCGCCATCTCTTGCATGGACTGGCGGACATCGTGTGCTTTGAACGCGATGCGCGACTCTGCACTCTCGATCAAAGGCCCACTCACCTTCACGCCCTTTCCAATTCAAATCTCTGTCATTTTAAGAGACTATTCGAGTGTTTTAACGCGGCAAGTTTACACAAATTATTCCGAAGTTTTATTCTCCGAGCGTCTCAATTTTATCGCGATTACTAGGATCATCCGCTCTGTTGATCGTATCGTTACTGCGGCGTGACAGTTTTGTTTGCATTGTCTTCGCCGAATGTGAAAGTCGTTTAGCTCGGGACTTGTCTTCTATGAATTGTTCGGGATGCGCCACAGTTCGAAACGTTAGCGCTGTGATCAAGAACGCGGTCTATTGGCTTGGTCAGCGCGATCGCTCTCTGATCTGCCATAACGCAGTCCTCGCGTTGACGCGGACGCAATGTTTGTGCGCAGTCGTGCTAAAAGATGACAGATACGGGCGATAAAGAGTGGGCCTCTCCAAGCTTCCAGCACTCTCAGAAAGCATGTTGCTGCGCTTTGCAGCGCTGTTCGTTCTGCACTTTGTGCAAGGATTTCCGTATGGGCTGTTTTTCTATGCGATTCCAACGTGGCTTGCCGCAAATGGTGTATCAGCCGGCCTGATCGGTGGCTTTGTCAGCGCAGCAACGCTGCCTTGGATGCTGAAATTCTTCGCCGGATTTATCATGGACCGTGTCAGCTTTCTTGCGATGGGCAAAAGGCGGGCCTGGTTGATCTCCAGCCAAATCCTCCTTGCGATCACACTGTTGATCAGTGCGTGGAGCGCTCCCGGCGTATCCGATATTTTGCTTCTGTCAGTCCTCGCTTTTTCCGTAAATTTTGCCGCTGCGTTCCAAGATGCAGCGATCAGCGGGCTTGCTGTTGATCTGGTTCCCAAGGACGAGCGTGCCCGAGCGAACGGCTTTGTCCTTGCCGGGGAAGGGATTGGAACCGCCATCGGGACCATCCTCAGCGCGATTGTGATAGCGCGGGTTGGGCTGAGCGCGGCGTTTCTTATAATGATGACTTTCATTTTGGTGACTTTGACGTTCCTGATCTTGACGCGAGAGCGACCGGGTGAACGCCTTCTGCCTTGGACACCTGGTGCTGCGTCAGCCCAGACTTTGGCGCATAGCGTCGACGCATGGCGACCTCTGATAACATCGATTTGGCGCGCAATGGCGACCCCGAATAGCGTGCGTCTTGTGGTGGCAATGACCCTAAATGGACTCACGCTCGGTCTGTACACGGTAATCGCTCCCATCATTGCGACGAAGTTCGGTAGGTGGTCAGACGAAAGCTTCTCGGCTCTCAATGGTCTTGCAGGTTTGGTCGCGGGGGTCGCAGGGATGGTAGCTTTCGGGATCGCGGTCGACCGCGTCGGCACCAAATGGGGCGGTTCAATCGGCTTGTTTGCCTATGCATGCATCGGTGTGGTCTTTATCGCCGCAGCGCCCCTTTGGTATGCGCAAGCGACCTTTGTTGTGCTTGTTTTTGCCGCGTTTTTGAGCTCGACTCTGGCCTATATCGCCCTCTATGCCACTGCGATGCGACTGTGCGATTTACGCGTCGCGGCAACACAATTTGCGATCTTTCTCGCGTTTGCAAATTTCGGGACGATCTTGGCGGGTGGGATCGTCGGGTGGTTAGATGCGCTCGGCGGAACAACGCTCATTCTGGCGGTCGCATCGGTCTTCGGATTGATGGGCACAATCGCCTTTTGGTATATCGGTACCGAAGGCGACGCAGCAGCCGAACAAGACCCCTCATTTGAATGATTTGAACGGTCAGCGACTCTGGGCACTGTGGCGCAATGGATGATACTTCTCTTGCTGTGACGGAGTCCTTTGGCGGACGCTACTGGTCCTTGCGCGATACAGACGAGTCGCGGGTGCGGGATCTTGCGCCGCATTTAGGTGGGGATGACCTCCTGGCCCGGCTTCTTGCACCGCGAAGTGTTCAGGCAGACGATGTCGAAACATTCCTCAATCCCACGCTCCGGGCGCTGTTTCCCGATCCGCAAAGCTTCCAAGACATGATGAAAGCCGCCGAGCTGACGCTTGACGCGATTGTCTCCGGCCAAAACGTGACTGTGTTCGCCGATTATGATGTGGATGGTGGGACGAGTTCCGCCATCCTCACCCGGTATTTCCGCGCCTGGGGGCGCGAGATCGGGCTGTATGTTCCAGACCGCCTGACAGAAGGCTACGGTCCAAGCCCAGCAGCGTTTCGGCATTTGAAGGCTCAAGGCGCGGACTTGGTGATTACGGTCGATTGCGGGGCGGCGGCGACAGAGGCGCTTGCAGAGGCCATCAAAATCGACTTGCCCGTGATCGTGATCGACCACCACTTAATGGGCAAAGAGCCACCAGACTGCGCCGCGCTCGTCAATCCAAACCGCGCTGATGATACAAGTGGACAGGGCCACCTTGCCGCTGCGGGCGTCGTCTATGTTTTCGCAGCAGCATTGAACAAAGTTGCGCGCGATCGCGGCATCGCGCCCCCAAACGGATTACCGGACATTTTGCATTGGCTTGATCTCTGTGCGCTTGGGACGCTTTGCGATATGTCACCGCTTCGCGGAGCCAATCGAGCATTCGTAAAGCAGGGGCTGAAGATTCTCGAGCGCGGGCAAAACCTAGGGCTACGCGCCTTGGCTGATGTGGCTGGCATAGGCACCATTGAAAGCGTCTATCATGCAACTTTCGTCCTTGGTCCGCGATTGAACGCTGGCGGGCGTGTTGGCGATCCCTGGCTCGCGGCCAAGTTGCTCGCGACGGACGATCGCTCCGAAGCGATTGCACTAGCCGAGCGATTGCACGCCCACAAT
>JBCBQS010000233.1:0-4367 GCA_039820085.1 Pseudomonadota bacterium | reverse complement strand
ATTTCAAACTCACTTGCTAAGAAAGCGCTCGCGGCAAAAGTCGATGGCGAACTCTACGATCTAACGCGTCCCCTCGACGGCGATGCTGACCTCGCATTGATTACGGCGAAAGATCCGGAAGGCTTAGAGCTGATCCGGCACGATGCTGCGCACGTGCTCGCTCAAGCCGTTCAAGAGCTGTTTCCAGGCACGCAGGTCACAATCGGTCCGGTGATCGATGACGGCTTCTATTATGATTTCGCCCGCGAAGAGCCATTCTCGACAGAGGACTTTGAGGCGATCGAAAAGAAAATGGCCGAGATTGTCGATGCCGACTATCCGATCATTCGCGAAGTCTGGGACAAAGACGCAGCAATCGAGACGTTCAAATCGATTGGCGAAGACTATAAAGCCCAGATTATCGACGACATTATCCCGCCGGGCGAACCGATCACGGTTTACAAGCAGGGTGATTGGTTTGACCTCTGCCGCGGGCCGCATTTGCCGAGCACAGGCAAACTGCCCAAAGCGTTTAAACTGATGAAGCTCGCCGGGGCCTACTGGCGCGGCGACAGTCAGAACGAAATGCTACAGCGCATGTACGGCACAGCCTGGGCCAATGAGAAAGATCTCAAAGCTCACTTGCACCGTCTAGAAGAGGCAGAGAAACGCGACCACCGGAAACTCGCCCGGCAAATGGACTTGTTCCATATGCAAGAGGAAGGACCTGGATCGATCTTCTGGCATGCGAAAGGCTGGACGTTGTTCCAGATGCTGATCTCTTACATGCGCCGGCGTCAGGAGAAGGCTGGCTATGTTGAGATCAACACTCCCGATCTGCTCGATTATTCGCTTTGGGAAACATCAGGTCACGCTGAGAAATTCGGCGAGAACATGTATTCCACAGTTATGCCGGATGAGCGTAAATATGCGCTAAAACCGATGAACTGCCCAGGCGGCGTCCAGGTCTACAATCACGGTCAACGGTCCTATCGTGAGCTTCCGCTGCGCATGGCCGAGTTTGGCAAAGTGCACCGCTATGAACCGTCAGGCGCTTTGCACGGTATGATGCGCGTGCGGCACTTTACTCAAGATGACGCGCACATTTTCTGTACACCCGACCAATTGCAGGATGAGTGTCTGAAAGTCGTCGATCTGATCCTCGATATCTACAAAGATTTCGGGTTTGAGGACGTGCGCATAAAATTCTCGGACCGCCCTGAAGCGCGGATCGGAGATGATGCGGTTTGGGACAAGTCTGAAGCGGCGCTGATGCACGCGCTGGAAGCCACGGGTCTGCCCTATGGCGTGAATCCTGGTGAAGGTGCGTTCTATGGACCAAAACTAGAATTTGTACTGCGAGACGCGATCGGTCGTGATTGGCAATGCGGCACGCTGCAAGTCGATTTCAACCTGCCAGAGCGATTTGATGCGACTTATGTCGGCGATGATGGTGAGCGCCACCGCCCAGTCATGCTGCATCGCGCTTTGTTTGGTTCGCTCGAGCGCTTCACAGGCATTTTGATTGAGCACTATGCTGGGGCGTTCCCGCTTTGGCTCGCACCCGTACAAGTCGTTGTGGCGACGATCTCAGAGAGCAGCGATGCTTATGCTTTAGAGGTTGCAGAAACGCTCCGAGAGGCGGGCCTTCGCGTCGAGACGGATCTCCGATCCGAAAAGATCAACTTCAAAGTTCGGGAACATTCGCTTCAGAAAATACCCGTGATTGCGGTGGTTGGACAACGCGAAGCCGAGGAACGCAAACTCGCCTTGCGCCGGTTCGGATCAAAGGCGCAAGAGATCGTGACCTTGGATGACGGCCTGACTATGTTGGCGCATGAGGCGTTAGCGCCGGACCTGAAACGAAAGGTGAGCTAACGTATGACCATAGGTCCAAAGAGCTTTGCGCCAGTCCTTGCGGGGGCGCTCGCACTTTGGCCACTCATGGCATATGCTGGCGCGCAAGGCTTCACCGTGCTGGTCGCAATCGCCGCGCTGCTGGGACTTGTCTATATCCGCGTGCAAAAGATTGAGACCTATGCCATCGCCGGCAGCGCTTTCGTGCTGTGGGTGGTGGCGGCATCCTTTTGGGCCCCCGAAGCGAAAGACCTGCTGACCGGAAACCCGTTTGAAGGGTCCTTTTCGATGGATATGCCCGGCATCCGCTTTGCCTTGACGATCCTCGCCGGCATCGGTGTCTTGGTCGCAACGGGGACCGTCATGCCCGCCTCTTCTCGGACCAGTTTGAATGTGATTGTCGGGGCGATCGCCGTTCAGTTTGTCGGCGTCGTTGTGACCGCGCTGTTTATGCCGCAAATCCTTGCATTGCTGGCACCGATTAGTGACCCGATTACTGAGATGCCGCAAAATCTCATGCGCAACGTCAACGCCTTTGCGCTACTTTTACCGTTCTTAATGGCTTGGGTATGGCATCGCGGAGAAACCATACACTGGCAGATCGCCGCGATTGGAATCTGCATTTTCAGTTTCGCCGCGACGATCTTAACGGGCACACAGACATCAATGGTCGGCATCGTGTTGATGTTGGGATGTATGGGCGTGGTGAAAGTACTCCCAAAGAATGGGTTTCGGGTGCTGTTCACGACCTTATCTATCTACATTCTCACGACGCCCATTCTGCTGAGCTGGGGGCTCGCTCAAATCCGGGCGCTTGGCTTACCTTTGCCGCGCTCCTTCTTTTCTCGAACTTATAGTTGGGAGCTGGTTGGGTCTAAAATAGGCGATGCTCCATTGCTGGGACATGGTCCTGAAGCCTCGCAAACCTGGACCGATACGTTTGGTGATCATCCTGAATGGCTGGCCGATGCGGCGAGCCGATATGTCGATGCCGATGCCTGGGCGGCTTACCAAGTTGTGCCGATTCACCCGCATAATATGCCCTTACAAACCTGGGCGGAAACAGGGTTCATTGGCGTACTACTGGTCTCCATCTTTATATTCTTAGTTGGGCGCGAGCTTAAGCCCCCAGCCGACTGGCCGCCGATCTCGAAATATGCCGCGGCAGGCTTGATCGGCATGTGTTTCGCGATTTGCAGCTTCGCGTACAGCATGTGGAATGAAGCCTTCTGGGCGAGCGTCATGCTGACCAGTGCCGTGATTTTACTTCAAGCCCGCCATGATGGCCGATCCGCAGCATGACGGTAGTGCCAATTTCAGCGATTGTCGTGTCGTTTCAAACGGGACCGAGGCTCAAAGAGTGCCTGTTCGCTCTGATCGCTGATCCGGATGTGGCCGAGCTGGTGATCGTCGACAATGGAAATCCACCCGACATGCAGCAATGGTTGTCCGCATTTGCGGCGTCTCGTGCCCAGGTCTCCCTACTTCGAGGACATGGAAATATCGGGTTTGGTGCAGCGATCAATCTCGGCGTTTCCCAGGCAAAGGGGCCGCACCTGCTGGTGATCAATCCCGATGCGGTGCTGCGCCGCAAGTCGCTCGCAGGCATGCAAGCCGCCGTGCGCGGACGCCAAGCCCCCTGGATCGTTGGCGGCCGGATCTTCAATTTAAAAGGACAAGAAGAGCGCGGCCCACGCCGCAAAGAGTTGACCTTATGGCGCGCTATCACAGCCGCATTTAGCTGGAACACATGGACGCTAGAACAAACGCCATCACCAAAACAGCCCGTCGATATGCCGGTCATTTCGGGCGCGTTCTTCCTCACGTCAAAGGACAGCATGGCCGCCTTGGATGGGTTTGACGAGGGCTATTTCTTACATGTTGAAGATGTTGATTTATGCCGCCGCTGCCGCGAAATGGGCGGTCATGTGATATATGATCCACGGGCCGGGGCCTTACATTACGGGTCAACATCTGACGCGTCTCGCAAGTCCATATCACGGCACAAGGCTGACAGCCTGGCCCGGTATTTCCGCAAGTTTGCCATGGGATCAGCGCACCGGTTGCTCGTCGAATTCGCCTTACCCTTCATGCGGTTGGCGTACCGGTTGAAGCCCTAATCGAGGTCGCGTTCGACAATGCTCAAGACGTTCGGCGTGAAGTCTTGGAAGTCATAGTCGGTGATGCGGAACGCCCAGCCCTCGGCCTTCTCATTGATGACTTCCGCGCGCCGCGCGCCCTCGCCCGCTTCGACCGCTCGCACGGTCACCCATAAGCCCCCAGGCTCGCGGAAGGCGCGCAAATCAACCTCAAGGCCATCAAACGTTTCGCTGATGTGTCGCGCAACGGGTGCCGTTACCAAATCAGCCTCTGGCTTTACATCAAGCGGCGACAATCGCGTGATCGCAAGCGCCGTTGTCGAAGCGGCGAGGCGTGAAATCAGACGATCGTCTTGATTAGGCGGTGCAGGTTGGAAACTGCGCGCCCCCTCGCCTTCAGCGCGGCGCAGATACAAATCTCGACGATTAGAG
>JBCBQS010000232.1:0-4380 GCA_039820085.1 Pseudomonadota bacterium | reverse complement strand
ATCGCACCATTCACGATTTCATGACGCTAGAAGGAAATTACCTTCTGCTGATGGAGAATCTCAACGACCTCACGCACTTCGCCTATCTGCACAAAGAGACCTTCCCATTCGACGATGCTTTCATGGACTTGCCTACCGAAGTGAAAATGATTGATGGCAGAGTTTTTTGCGAACGCGTGGACACAACTGAAACGGCAAGAAACTTTGTTCCGCCAAGTTTTATCGAAGCTTCGCAAGGCAAATATGTCGAACGCCGTGATGGCGGCATGTCGCTCACACCGGGCATTTTTCTTGGGAATGCACCCATAATAGTCGGGGAAGAAGGCGATCCCGACAGACGCGCCTTCAACCAACGGATCGCGCATTATGTGACGCCAGAGACCGAGACTACGAGCCATTATTGGTGGTCCATGTCGCTTGATTTCGAGCAGGAGAATGACCCGTTCTTTGAAGTTATGAAACCGCATCTCGGCAAGGGCTTTGATGAAGACAAATGGGCGATCCAGCACATGCAAAAACTACTCGACAATGATCAAATCGAGTTCGACGAAATGATCATTGCTGGAGATCAGGCCGGCCTGCTCTTTAGACGAGTAATGCTGAAATGGGTGCAAGCCGAATACGGCACCGTTCCCGCAGAACTCGAACCCGCATAAATTGGAAAGATAAGGCGATGCCACAACTGCTCGACACGGATGTTCAGACCAAAGAAGTGCTCGACTGGACAGGCGTTCACCTGTTCCACTTCATGGGATCATCCTGTTCTCAGAAGACGCGGATCTTCCTGAATCTCAAGGGTATCGATTGGGAATCCCATCATGTCGATGTTCCTGCGCACGAGAATTATGGCGAACGCTATATGGGCATCAACCCGCGCGGGCTGGTACCAGCGCTCGTGCATGATGGCCGGGTCATCATTGAGAGCAATGATATTCTCGAGCATCTGGAAAAGTGCTTTCCGGAACCGGTCCTGATTCCGACTGGGTTGGAGCAAATCGCGCATGATCTCCTGAAGCAGGAAGATGATTTGCATCTGGATCTGCGCGCCTTGTCGATGCGTTATGTGTTCGGCCCCGGCGCCGGTAAAAGGAGCACGGATACGCTCACTCAATATCAAACCGCGGGCTCAGGCACGGTTCTTGGGGAGCGCGATGCCCATAAGGATGTTGAACTCAAATTCTTCAAGGACCTAGTCGCCAATGACGGTGTTACGGACGCGCAAGTGCGCCAATCCGCCGAACGGTTCAAAACGGCCTTTAATCAACTCGAAACGCGGCTTGCGAAAACCGAATTCTTGCTCGGCGATACCCTCTCCGTCCTCGATATTGCCTGGTACATTTACGGAGCCCGCTTACGGGACGCCGGCTACCCGATCGCCGCTGAGCATCCCCGCGTTGGAGCCTGGTTCGCGAAGCTCGATGCGCGACCTGAATTCAACCAAGAAGTACAGGCCCCACCCCCGCTCATCGCCGCGCGTGAAATGATGCACATGGAGCAAGCCAAGAACGGACAATCCCTGGCTCATATCGCAGGTTTACGAACCGACTGATCAAGCTCTCTCAACCCAAGGACCCAGATCATGAAAATTACATTTCTAGCCCTCACAACCTGCGCGTTCGCCCTCGCTGCACCCGCGTTCGCGCACGAGCACGGCAGCGAACAGCATGCGCAACATGACGCGTGCGTCGCCGACGTAACCGCAAAATCGGCGGCCGCCGGAATGCCGGTGAAGGACGCTGATGAAGCGTGCAAATGCCTCGGCAAGGGCGTCACCGAGAATCCAGCGCTTATGGACGAGATCCAAGCGGCGGGCGGGCTACCCCCGCAAGAAGAAGCCAGCGCAGAGCTCAAAACAGTCGTCGAAGCCTGCATGGCTGCCGACCAAGCATCATAACCCCCTCAACAGGAGACAGAGCCATGAAACCTATCGCGACAGTGATCCTTCAAGTATCAAGTTTGCTCAGTTTGGCTCTGTTTGGGGTCGCCTGCGCAAGCACCAGCGTCGCGCAGGAAGCGCCGCCAAAATTACCGCCCGAGGTTCAGGAACGCGTTTCCGGGTTTCTGAATATGGAGCTCTATATCTACGAGACCCGTGTCGCTGGCGATCCGAAATTAGTCGTAGATAACCTGATGGCCCATTTAGATTATCAAGTCGAGCTGCAGGACGCGGGCATCATGTTTGGCGCTGGTCCGCTGCAAGAGGAAGGCGCTCCATCCTTCCCGCCTGTCGCAGGTATGATCATTGTTCGAGCCGCTTCATTTGATGAAGCGCGCGCGATCGCGGATGCAGATCCCATGCATTCAAGCGGCGCGCGAACCTACACATTGCGCAAATGGACGATGAATGAGGGATCGCTTGATCTGACGGTTAAATTCTCCGGGCAATCGGTTGAGATCGAATAGGCCAGAAATCAATGACCATTCCCGAGAGCGACACTGATCTGTTCAGCGATGATACTTTGCTAAACACAGAGCGCGCTTATAAAAAGCTGCGCGATACGGGCGCCATCGTCTGGTTGCCCGCCAATGACCTCTACGCAATCACGCAGTTTGATACAGTTCGCGAAGGGCTTCGAGCTGACACCATTCTTATCAGCGGCAAAGGCGTAGCAGCAAATGATTTCATGAATGGCGTGCCGTCACACACAACCCTGATCAGCGACGGCGCTCTGCACAAAAAACGGCGCAATATCCTGATGCGCCCTTTAGGTCCAGGCGCGCTTCAATCGATCAAGGATCGGATCGAAACATCGGCCGATACTTTAGTTCAAAGCCTTACCAGCCGCGATCAGTTTTGTGGAGTAAAAGACTTTGCGTCTCACCTGCCCGTCTCGATCGTTGCAGATTTAATTGGGTTGAAAGAATCCGGTCGCGAAAACATGCTCGACTGGGCCGCCGCCACGTTCGACGCGCTCGGGCCGATGAATAATCGTACCGAAAAGGCGCTACAAACCGCCATGGGTTTGCTCTCTTACGTTCAAACCTTGAGCCCGGAAACAGTGAAACCCGGCGGCTGGGCTGAAGCAATCCTGACCGAAGTGCCGGCCGGCATTTTGGCTCCCGAAGAAGCCGCGATGATGGTGGTCGACTATGTTGCACCCGCACTGGACACGACTATCCTCGCAAGCGCCCATATGTTGTGGCGGCTGGGGACCACGGCGGGGGCGTTCGATCAGCTTAAAGCCGATCCCGACCTCGCGCCGTCGCTCGTGAATGAAAGCGTTCGACTGGCCTCTCCCATTCGGGAGTTTACGCGTTTCGCGGCGGTGGACTTTGTTTCGGATGCCGGGACAGTTCCCGCCGGTGCACGCGTCGCGATGCTCTATGCGAGTGCAAATTGGGATGAGCGCCACTACTCAGAAGCCCACCAGTTTCAGATAGATCGGAATCCGCGCGATCATGTCGGCTGGGGCCATGGCCAACACTCATGCGCTGGCATGCACCTCGCCCGGATGGAAATGGAGGCCTTGGCCCGCGCAATGGTGAAACATGTGGGGTCGATCGAAACCGACTCCCCGACGGTCATCACGAATAATGTCCTTCAAGGGTTTGCCGCATTGCCCAGCCGGTTTCGTCCAAATTAGTCAACAAGATCAATCACTTCACCAATCAGAATTGACAGGAAAAATGTTAAAACTTCACTTCGCCCCCAATTCGCGCGCTGGTCGCATTGTCTGGCTTTTAGAAGAATTGGACTTGCCATATGAGCTAAACAAAATGGCTTTTCACCCGAAGGATTTAAAGTCTGACGCGCATCGCGCCCGGCATCCACTTGGTCGGGTACCCGTTCTCGAGGACGGAGATGTCACGATCTGGGAGTCCGGTGCAATTGTCGAATACGTCTTAGAGCGCCACAAGAATGGCGGTTTAAAACCAGCCGTCGAAGACACGACGTGGCCCATGTACCAGCAATGGTTCCATTATTGTGAGGGCATGGTTATGCCTCCGATCAATACGATCGTGGTACATACGATGCTGCCGCCCGAGGATCGCCGCGACGAAGTTGTCCTCGGCCAAGCACAGCGCCTGCTAAGCCGTGCCCTAGCACCGATCGACGAAGCGCTGGCAGGCAAAGACTATCTGATCGGAGACTTCTCTGGCGCAGATATCATGCTCGGCCATGCGTGTTTCATGTCAAACCGGGTGGGGTGTGTTTCGGATGAGATGAAAAACCTCAAAGACTATGTAGAGCGAATATCCGCTCGACCTCATTTCCAAACGGCCATCACGATGAACTAGCCGAGGCGTTTCGAATGTCGCTCACTTTAGAATTCACCGAGGATGTCGCATGCATCAAATGGGATGACGGCAAAGCCAATGCCGTCAATCTCGATGTAATTTCGGCGATGAACGAAGCGCTCGATGAGGCAAGCGCCGCCG
>JBCBQS010000231.1:0-4411 GCA_039820085.1 Pseudomonadota bacterium | reverse complement strand
CGATCTCTGGCGCTGCGCAGGGACTTTGTTGTCCAGGGCATCGCAGGCGGTTTGGAGGTCTGCCGCGCGCAGCAGGGCATAAGCAGTTTCAAACGCTTCAACAATTTTAGCGTTCGATGCCCCCGTTTGTTCGCGCAGGCGGAGCAAGAATACCGGACCTGCAATATCGACGATCCGATTGGCGAGCACCGTAGAGATAATCTCGCGCTTTAGCCGATGCGCTTCCATGATGTTTTCATACTGCCCCAATGCGTCGGGAAAGTAGCCGCGAAGCGTGACCATAAAATAGGGATCATCCGGCAAGTCCGACGCGACGAGGTCGTCAAACAAAACGATTTTCGTCCACGCCATGAGGACTGAAATCTCTGGTCGCGTCAGCGCGCGACCATTGGTTTTGAACTCCGCCATTTGTGCAGAACTTGGCAGGCCTTCGACCCCGCGATCGAGGACGCCGCGCCCTTCTAGGCGACACATCAGACGCTCAAACGCATCATGGTCATGCTTTGCTGTGCTCTCGGCAAGGCTGACCGCACCGGTCTGCGCATAATTGTGGCGCAGCACATAATTCCCAACGGTTTCAGTCATTGAGGCGAGCAAGCTGTTGCGTTCACCGCTTGGCAGAACGCCGCGTCGGATCGCTTCTGTGCACAGGATTTTGATGTTCACTTCATGGTCTGAACTGTCGACGCCCGCTGAGTTATCAATGGCATCCGAATTCAGGCGTACGCCATGTAGGCCGGCTTCGATACGTCCAGCTTGCGTGAGGCCGAGATTTGCGCCCTCGCCAATCACAGCTGCATTCAATTCTGCTCCATTGATCCGCAGCGCATCATTGGCCCGGTCGCCGACATCAGCATCGGTTTCGTGGCGCGCTTTGATATACGTTCCGATCCCGCCGAACCAGAGCAGCTCGCATTTGGACTGCAACAGCGCTTTGATGAGATCATCCGGCGTCACTTCGTCTTGGCTCAATCCTGTCAGCGTTTTGATCTCCGGCGTCAGCGTGATCGATTTTGCCGAACGTTCGAAAATGCCGCCCCCTTGGCTGATCAGCGATGTCTCATAATCCATCCAACTTGACCGCGGCAAATCGAAGAGCCGCTTGCGTTCTTGCCATAAACGTTCCGGGTCCGTGGGGGTTGGATCGATAAAAATGTGCACGTGATTGTAAGCCGCTTGCAGCTGAATTTGCTTCGACAGCAACATGCCATTGCCAAACACGTCACCGCCCATATCACCGCAGCCAATGACGGTGAACGGTTCGGTTTGGATGTCTTTCCCGATTTCTCGGAAATGGCGCTTCACCGCTTCCCACGCCCCGCGTGCCGTAATGCCCATTTTCTTGTGATCATATCCGGCCGAGCCGCCGGAGGCGAACGCGTCGCCGAGCCAAAACCCTTGGCCAAGACTGATTTCATTGGCGATGTCGGAAAACGTCGCGGTCCCTTTATCTGCGGCGACGACGAGATACGGATCATCGCCGTCATGAATAACGGTTTGTTCAGGCGGATGCACGTCGCCATCAATCAGATTGTCGGTCAGCCCCAAGAGGCTGGTAATGAACGTTTTATAGGCCGCAACACCGGCCTCTCGAACCGCTTCGCGCGACCCGCCTTGCGGCAAGTGCTTTGGAAAGAACCCGCCTTTCGAGCCAACCGGAACGATCACCGCGTTTTTGACTTGTTGCGCTTTAACCAGCCCCAAGACTTCAGTGCGGTAATCATCGCGGCGATCCGACCAGCGCAACCCGCCTCTTGCCACAGCCCCGAACCGGCAATGCACCCCCTCGATTTGAGGAGAGTCGACGAAGATCTCGCGATACGGCTTTGGGTCTGGCAGGTCGGCAAGCTCGCGGCTGGCGATTTTGAAACTGATAAATGGCAACGGATCGCCATTCGGCTGGACTTGGAAAAAGTTGGTGCGCTGGATCGCGAGCACCAGATCTGACAGGCGACGGATGACGCGGTCATGATCGAGTGACGGGACGGCTTTGAGCGCGTCAATAATATCGCCTTTTAAGGTCTCGGTGTTCTCCGCTCGATTGGTTTCGGCTTTTGGATCGAACCGCGCTTCGAACATGGCGATTAAAAGCCGCGCGAGGTTGGGATTGGTGTTCAGCGCTTCGATTTGTGTGGACCGTGCTGGATCAAGCCCGCTCTGATGACGATAGGCGCACAGGGCGCGGCACAAAGCGGCTTGCCGCCAAGTCAGCTCAGCATTGAACACCAGGCCGTTAAACCCGTCATTCTCTGCAAGACCGCTCCAGACCGCAACAAAAGCGGATTCAAACGACGATCCCGTCTGGTCGAGATCACTGCTCGCGCCACTCGCGCGGCGCATCGACAAGGCATGAATCCAATATTCCGCAGGTGCGTCTTTGACAGGGCTTTGATCCGGCGTCAGCGGATACCCGGTTTCGAATTCAACAAACAGCCCCATCTGCTCAAACACAGGCACACAGTCTGAAAGCGCAATGGCGCCGTTGCGAGAATAGACCTTTGCCCGCACGCGGTCATCATCGTCATCAGCATTTTTATAGGACCGCAAGCAAACGGGATGGCGTTCATTGACGGTCGCCAGCATCGCGATGTCGCGGATCGCTTCTGCCGGCGTAAACGCCTCGCGATAAGCGGCGTTGAAGCCGCCAGTAAACATAAATGCCTGGGCTTTCACCGTTTCGTCGAAATCGCTGTCGGCTACGGCATCTCGGTATCGGTCGACCCAGCGTTGCGACAGATCGGCAATGTCTGACTCTAGCGCATTTGCGTCCGGTTCCGGTCCTTTGATCGGCAGCGCCGTTTGAAACAGGACGCGGACCATGGCCGTGCCTTCAAAGCTTGGCTGGAAGCTGATCATCCGTCCGTCCCAAGCGGTTTCAATCTTCTCAGAGATCTGTCGGCGCAGGTCCGTGTCATAAACATCGCGGGGAATGAAGACGACGGTGCTCACAAAGCGGTTGAACCGATCGGGGCGTGTAAACACCCGAACCCGCGGGCGGGCGACCAGATCGAGCACACCTTGCATGATTGGGGCAAGGTCTTCCGATTTCGTCTGGAACAGCTCATCGCGCGGCCAGCCTTCAATGATGTTTGAGATAACTTTTTCATTGTGACTTCCCGGGAGCGCCCCGAGGATCTCAAGCACGCGGTCCATACGCCGCCGCAAGAGCGGAATGTTGCGCACGGATTCATTATACGCTTCCGCCGTATACAGACCTAAAAAACGCGTTTCCCCGATCACTTTGCCATTCTCGCCATAGTGTTTCACACCAACATAGTCGCAAGCCACACGGCGATGGACGCGGCTGACGAGCGTGGCTTTCGCGAGGATCAGTGTTTCCGGCTCAGCCAGAAATTCACCAATCGCTTCGGTGAGGAGGAGGGGCTCTGATCCACGGTTGAGAACATTGCGTGTTTCGTCCCGCAACAAGCCCAGATTCGACCCCTCCACAATGTCTGGCTCAGCTGGCAGCACACTGCCATCCGGGTCGGTTGGAAAGGTGTAGCTGCGAATGCCCAGAAAGACGAACCGTTCTGCGCCAAGCCATTTGAGGAACTCTACCGCCTCATCCTTGTAGCGCGGTTGGACATGCGCGCATGTCGATAGCCGCTCGATCTCTTCACCCATGCGATCGCGCATGTTCTGATAGTCATTGGTTGCTGCGATGACATCGTTTAACGTGGCGGTTGCTTCTTCGAGGAGGGCGTCTTGCTCAAGCTCTGAGAGCATCGGCAAGTGGATTTGGATCAGCGATAGCGGACCCGCTTCGAGCTCAATAATTGGATGGAAGAGGGTTAAGACTTCAACGCCTAGGTCGTTACAAGCGCCGAGCAAAGAGTCGACCAAAAACGGCCGATCTGGACCAACAGCCTCAAGGATGCTGTGGCCCGCGAGCTCAGCGCTGGCCTCGTCCGCAGGTCGAATGCGAACCGCCGCACCGTCCGTAGATTGGCTCCACGTCCACAGAGATGTGGCCAGCGCCTCAATATTCCCTTTTGGAATAATATGCCTGTAATCGGACGGAACCTCAGAAAGCATTTGCGCGATACAGGATTTGAGCGGATCGATTTTTTGAGAATTGGCCATTTGTTGTGACGTCAGATCTTCTGTGAATTGCCCCGTTGAGTGCACGTTCCTTAAGGGAAATTCGACCCCGTCTCAATCAAGCATGGGCTCATTTTTTCGCGATAACTGTTGACTGCGATGTCAGCGGTTATGAGCAGCGCTGATAGAGTTCACCTCCGGGGCAGAAGGAATTTGTCAGCTTTTTGCGATCATAAGGTCTGCATGATGACTGGCTGCGCGATGCATACCCCTTTCCGAAACGCTGTCGCGTTCGCCATCGCTTTGCGCCTGACGCAAATTCGACTAGGGCGGGGCGCATGAAACGGCTCTGGCACTGGCCCATCGA
>JBCBQS010000230.1:0-4474 GCA_039820085.1 Pseudomonadota bacterium | reverse complement strand
CTCCGCATAAGCACGCGCAAAATCCGGGTCGGAAAAGGCTTCGGGTGGGATTTCGTCGAGGTCAGAAGGAATTGGCATATCCTGAATCCACTCTTCATCAATCGGTGCATCACCAAATGAATCATCCCAGAACGCCAATTGCCGGGTCATCTCATCGCAAGAACTGCCGTAAAAAGATGCGTCTTCACTGCCCGATTTGCACTGGCTGTTGAACTGATTGATCTCGACGATGGGCGTGGTCACTTGCACAACAATCGCAAAGAGGATCACCAAAAACGCATATGGAATCATGAAAAATCGGAAGATATAGCGCGTGCCCATCGCTTCATGTCGCGCAACGGAAGACCAAACAATAAGAGTTCCCGAAGCTGCGATGGCAATTGCCATAACATCGAGGCCATTAATGCTAATGCCAAAGTTGATCTTAAAGAAACTCGCAATCAGCGGAAAAATGCCAGCGAAGATGCTCGAAATGAATTTCAGTGGTCCGACTAAAGAAAAGACCATGCCGATCAATTTGATCAGCTGCATCGCCAAAAATCCAACACCTAATGTGTCCGATATCGAACGCAAAAACTGCCACATGAATGTTCCCTCTCACCTTGACCATGGCAAAGGCATTCACTGTTAACAAGGGTTTAGGTTTAGCTTTCGAGCTCCACATCCCAATAGAGATAGTCCATCCAGGTCTCGTGAAGATGGTTTGGCGGGAAGCGGCGACCCATTTCTTGGAGGTAGTAATTGCTGGGCCGATCCGGCTTACGCTGTGGATGCATGCCACAGTCTTTCGGCAACCGTCCGCCCTTTTTGAGATTACAGGGCGAGCAGGCCGTCACGATATTGTCCCAAGTGGTTCGACCGCCTTTTGATCGAGGGATGACATGATCGAACGTCAAATCATCAGGTGAGCCGCAATAAGCGCACTTAAAGCCATCTCGCAGGAAGACATTAAAGCGTGTAAAGGCCGGGACACGGTCCTGTCGAACAAACTCACGAAGTGCAATGACCGATGGCAACCGCATTTCAAAGCTCGGACTGCGGACATAGTGATCATATTCAGCAATGATATCGACGCGGTCTAGAAAGACAGCTTTTACGACATCCTGCCAGGGCCACAAAGAAAGGGGATAGTATGAGAGCGGCCGATAGTCTGCGTTCAAAACAAGGGCTGGTCTGCCATTTGGCGGGGTAGAAATGACCTCAGACATGACAGCTTCGCTCCACAATCTGGGTCTTTATAAGTCTAACTTTCGTCTTGAAAGCGAGCACTCCTCTCAATCTGCGCGCACCAATAATGATTCGCTGTGTCGATCGTATGACAATCAAAATGTCTGTCTAGATGAAAACATACCCCGCATTTTGAACGCGTCTGCGAGGCATACCCTGGGGATTAGCGATGCGCGTTGTACCAATCATATAAAAGATGCGCTGCAACAGCGCGGTGAGGGCGCCAGTGTTCGGCATGCTTCGAAAACTGTTTCGACGGCAGGCGGTCCTCGGCACCGCTTAGGCGGCGATACGCCTCGATCAGACCAACGTCGCCGTGCGGAAAAGCGTCCATGTGGCCAAGTGCAGTCATCAAGAACGTATCGGCCGTCCAGGGACCAATGCCGCGGACATCCAGCAAAGTTTGCCTGGCATCCTCATGCGGAGATCCCGCAAGGGCGTTAAAATTCACGGCGCCAGATTGGACGGCCTGCGCAATGGCCAAGAGATGCTCAAGTTTCGGTCGAGACAGACCACACGAGCGCATGATTTCTCTATCCGCGGCGAGGACGGCCGGCGCTGTGACGTCCGGCAGCATCGCCTGAAACCGCGCCCAAATCGCATCCGCTGCTTTGGTGGAGATCAGTTGATAGACGACAATCCGCGCCAACGCGGCATAGGTTGGCTCGGTTGTTCTCCATCTCGGCAAACCCGTTTCTGCGAAGGCACGCGCGAGAATTGGGTCTTGGATCGAGAGGGCTTCGCACGCCTGATGCAACTGCTCTGCGGTAGGCGCTGTCATTGCAGATCGGCGCGCGAACGGCCTTGAACAGCGAGCCCTTCCTCTAAGAGCCGCTCGCTCGCGGCCTCAAGACGCGCCTCGACTTCGATAACCATGTCTCTTGGATTCAAGTCCTCAGGCAAAGCCGGAAGCACTTCATAAACCACAGTTCCGGGACGCCGGATCATCCCACGCGCTGGCCAACAAAGACCAGAATTCGTCGCAAATGGCACAAGTGGAACCGCAAGACTTTTATAAAACGCACGGATACCTGCGGGTTTGTAGCGCGGCTTGGACCCGGGCGGCAGCCGTGTTCCTTCAGGATAAATGAGCATTTGGCGATGTTCATCGCGGACGCGCGTTTGGGCCGCAGAAAGCATCTTTTTCATCGTCTTGGCGCCGCCTGTACGATCAATGGCAAGCATGCGGGTCTTGAGCGCATACCAGCCAAGCCCGGGATACCAGAGTAACTCGCGCTTCATGACCAGAACCGGGTCATCAAACACCAGAAATGGAATGAAGACGTCCAACATGGCTTGATGCTTACCAGCGATGAGAACAGGACCGTCCGGGATATGTTCGCGACCGCGAAACTCGACCTTGATGCCGCAGATCCAGCGCAATCCGAACACAACGAAGCGTCCATAAAGGCGGATGAACCAAAGGATTGCGGCACGCGGCAAAAACAGCGTTGGCAGGGCGAGAATCGTCAGAATCGCCATCCAGCCATAGAGCCAGATCACATAGACGACGGATCGAATGGCGGTCACAGCGTCCCTTTAAGCGAATTGAGCACTGTGATGCGCGCCGCCATTCGGGCCGCAATTCCAGCTATCAGAGGGGCCATCAAAAGGATGACAATGTCCCAAAAATCGAGACTCAGACGCGGCAATAATTGGGCTTCAACACCTTGAGACCCGCTCCCCGTGAACACGATTAAGGCCGTGATCATCAAAGCTGCAATCGCCCCGCCAAGCCCCGCTTGAAGCGCAAGAATCCAGAACCGGCGCTCAAACAGACCCGCAATATAGCGATCCTCTGCGCCTGAGAGATGTAACACATCAACAATGTCGCGCCGCGCCAACAGCGCCGCATGGGTCGCGAAGGCAATTACCGCAATCGCTGTCGCTGATAACAGCGCGACAATGGCCAACGCGACCAAGCGCAAAACGCTCAAGGCGCCGCGGACATTTTCTGCATACCCCGCATTTCCTGCGACATCCCCATCGACGCTCAAGTCACTTAGGATCGTCTCAATTTGATCGGTTGGATCTCCGACCGCCGTATCGGCTTGAACCACCATCAGCATCGGGATCGGTAAACCCTCCGGCATACCGCCTGGACCCAAGCTGGGCTCTAAAAGGATTTCAACCTCGTCACGAGATAGGACTCTCGCTTCGAACACATTGGCGAGCGCAGAAACCCGATCGGCGACTTGATCGGCGGTTCGACGGTCCGTGTCGCGCATTACCACTGTAATATCGCCTTCGATTTGCGCGCCCCATGCTTCAGCGGCCTTATACGTGCCGCGGGTTGTCAGCGCCGCGAGCGCCGCGAGGAAGCACAAGGCTCCAATCACAAAAAACAGAGCCGCTTCGCGGGCATCCGTTTCGGGCAAGAGAGGGGTTTCACGGCGACTCATGCGGCCCCTCCATACTCGGCATCACGGACCAGCATACCATTGCTCAAGCGCAGCACCGGCACATCAAACTCTCGAATAAGCTCTAAATCATGCGTTGCGATCAGGATCGTCGTCCCGACGCGTTTATTGAGTTCGGCGAACAAACGCAAAATTTTACGCCCCATATCTGGATCGACATTTCCGGTCGGCTCATCCGCGATTAAAAGATCGGGTTTGTTGATCAGCGCGCGCGCGATGGCAACGCGTTGCTGTTCGCCACCAGACAGAGACGGTATAGGCGCATCTACCCGTTCCCCAAGACCTACCCAGCGCAACAAATCGATGACTTCGTTTTGATACGCGTCGGGTTTTTGACCTGCAACCCGAAGCGGCAAAGCCACGTTTTCAAATGCTGTTAGGTGATCCAGCAGGCGAAACTCTTGAAACACAACGCCAATACGTCGGCGCAATGCCGCCAATTGTTTGCGCTTAAGCTCATATGTCTGACGGCCAAAAAGCCGGATCGCGCCGCGTGTTGGAGCATGCGCAAGATACATGAGTTTGAGGAGAGACGACTTTCCCGCGCCGCTTGGTCCGGTCAAAAACGTGAAGCTGCCCTGCCGCAAAACCAGGTCAACTTCGCTGAGGACCTCACCGGTGCGATCATAGGTCAGGCTGACCCCATCTAGACGGACAGCCGGTTCATCACTCAAATCGGGTCGGAATCGCGCCATGTAAATCCTTCAGCAATAGGAACTGGGGCATATCGACTATTCCTAAAAATTGAGCGAATGGCCGCATGCGGCGCACTTCACAGTGCGTCCGCTTTCGCCGATCGTAGAGTCTTCGGCGAAGTATTGTGTCTC
>JBCBQS010000229.1:0-4550 GCA_039820085.1 Pseudomonadota bacterium | reverse complement strand
CGCCCCGCTATCCAGCTTGGCCGACATTAGGAGGCGATCAGGCATGATTCGAGCATGCTCCACCCAGCCACGCAATTCTGCGTCCGTGGAGCTAGAAAGGGTCATGGCCAAGGCAACAAAAGCGGAAGTGATCATGAGTGTCCGATGTATGATTCTTTGAGTTAAGAATATGACCTATGAAAGGTTAATGAGTGGTAGGTTTCTGTTAACGAGGCCGATAAATTCGTCCGTAGCGATTCGGAACCGCCTCTGACACTTTCTTTTTGGTTAGAGTCTAAAGGCGCAAGTATTCGAGCGCTTGGGTGATCAGTGACTCAAGGTCTTGGTTTGACGTGTCCAATTGAAGCCGCTTCCCCGCCCAAGGTTCAAACTCTTGTTTTCTTTCCAAAACGCGCTCCCAGGTCACTTCGCTCATGCCTGGGATGCCCCGGACTCGCGCGTTGATTCGGGCTTCATGAATCTCTTCATCGCTGCACGTGACTTCAATGAACGTCACGGGCAAATCATGCTCGGCGGCTAAAGTGCGCCACATCTCGCGTGCAGCTTCGACCGGGTTGACCGCATCGATAATGACGGTTTGCCCAAGGCGAAGGTTCTCAGCCGCGATTGCGCGGGCCACGTAATACGCGGCGAGGCCGGTGTCTGATCGTGGAAGCCCCGAAGTCCACATCGCAGCTTCAATTGGGTCAATGGAAAGCACAGGCACCCGCATTGCTTTCACGAGTTCGTGCGCGATGGTGCTTTTTCCCGAGCCAGGGAGGCCGGACATTACGATGAGCTTTTGGATCGACATCTGTATTTATAGACACGGCAAGTTTTGTGAAAACACTCGACTTGACGCTTTTTTTATATGCTTCGCAGCACCCGCATGGGTGGGTGTTGCAGCGTCGCTCTGCCGACAACCAACCCGCCGATTGCGGAAACCAAGATCGTTGCGGCAAGAATGATCGACACTTCGAGCCATGGGGTGGTCCAGTCCGCTTCGAATTGTTGGGTCACGACGGGCCATGCGGCGGCAATTCCAATCGCGGTTCCGATCAGGCTGGCGACAGCGCCGGTAAGGCCAAACTCCGCCGCATAGAGGCCCAGCACTTGCAGGCGGCTTGCGCCCAGTGTTTTTAACAAAGACGCCTCTTTCCGCCGTTCTCTCGCCATTGAAGCAAAGGCCCCGAACAAGACGAGTAACCCGGCCAAAAGCACGATGCTCGCAGCCGCGTTGATGGCAATTGAAATGTTTCCGAGAAGCCGTCCCGCTGCGGCGAGCGCTTCCCGGGTTTGAAAGACGACGACATTCGGAAAATCAGAGGCGATGGCGTTGATGATTTGTGTTTCATTGCCCGGCTCGGTTTGGATGATAGCAATATGCTGTGGTTGAGCGGCCTCTAGCGTGCCTGGAGAAAGAATGAAGGCGGTATTCGCCCCAAAGCTCCCCCAATCGACGGTGCGCAGTGACGCCACTTCGGCGGTCAAGTCACGGCCAAAGATGCGAAAGCCGATCGTGTCGCCAATCCCAAGTCCAAGCCCGCGCGCGGCATCTGCTTCGATTGAAACCAAGAGTGGTCCGGTATAATCCTCCGGCCACCATTCGCCTTCAATCAATTCTGCTTCTGGCGGCTGGCGGGCAATGTAAGGCATCCCAATTTCGCCATCGACCACCCATCTTTCGGACGGCGCGACAGCTTCTTCGTCTAAGTCGACGCCCTTAAGAGAGGTGACGCGTCCAATTACGAGGGGTGTGCGCCGATACATTTCAGGGTCGTCAATATCCACGTCTTGTTGGGCGATGAGCGCATCGAATGTCTCGACATCGAGTTGCGGGATTTGCGTCACAAACAATGCAGGTAAGTTGGCAGCAGCAGTTTCTTCAACTTGTCGGATAAGATTGGCCTGGATCACCACGACAAAGACCAATAGTGATAGTCCCAGACCCAATGCGGGGGCGACTTTTGGTGCGAGTGATCCAGGCCCGCTCAGATTAGAGAGCGCCAACCGGCTGAAACCGTGGGTAAATGGTAAGCCTCGTTTAGCGAAAAAGCGAATGGCGCCCGCGGTTCCCAAGAACAGCAACCAGGCCAGCGCCGCCCCGCCTAAGAGCGCGAGCGTGATAAAGGGGGTCGCGCTGGTCAATACGGCCACCGAAACAAGCGCAAGTGCCGCGAACCAACTCCCAATCCGTTCAACCCAAGGCACGCGCGCCATGTCGTCTGATCCCAACGTTCTGAATAACGCGGCAGGGCGTGTGGCACGGGCGCGCCCGAGAGGTGGTAGTGCGAACATCGCGGCTGCGAGCAAGCCAAGCAAAACGCCGCGAAGGAGTGGTTCAGGATAGATCGCAAGGACGGTCGGGAGCGGAATGCGATCGCCCAAGAAGAGCGCGATGAGAAAAGGAACGGAAGCGCCAAGGATTACGCCAATCATTGCCCCCAGTAGAGCAAGCGCCCCGAGCTGGATGAAATATGCAACTTGTATTGTGCGTGTCTCAGCGCCCAACGCTTTGAATGCCGCGATTGAGTGGATGCGGCTTTGCAAGAAGGCGGCGCAGGCCTGGGCGATGCCGACCCCGCCAGCCACCAAAGCGGCTATGCCAATGACGGATAGAAACGTATTGAGCATTTCAAGCAGGCCTTGCAACCCGTCGACCGCGTCCTCTGGCCCGCGATAGCTCAAACCGCTGGCGCCCCATTCCTGTTCAGCCGCTCTCGCTAAATCGTCACCGGTTCGACCATCGCTCAAAAGCACCAAATATCGCGAGCGGAAGAGCTGTCCATTGGTGAGTCGGCCAGCATCCTCGAGCGCAGCGATGTCGATCGTCGCCTCGGGCCCAAAGGCACCCGGTGTGCCAATCCCATCGGCTTCTGCATCAAGCCGCGCACGGATCGTTGCGGCGATGCTGCCGAGTTCAATATCGTCGCCGATTTCCAAGTTGAACGTCTCGAGCAGGGACGGTGTTGCCGCAATCCCCCAGCGCCCGTTTTCAAACGCCAGGGCTGTGTCGAGATCCGGCGCACCGAACAAAGTATCCGATCCGAGCAGCGGATGCCGGTCATCAACGCCCCTTATATCGACTTGCCGGCGAACGTCACCGCTATCCCCCATGACATTCAAGCTGATCCGCTCTGAGACGTCACCTTGGGCGTCGATCCATTCTCGCTCTTCTAGGGTGGCGCGTCGCTGAGAGGCGGTGAACATCGCATCGCCGCCGAGCAAAGTGCGGGCTTCTGAGGCAAGGCCGCGGCTGAATCCTTCTGTGACTGATCCAGCCGCTGCTATGGCGAAGACACCAAGCGCGATACACGCCAAATAGACAAGAAACCCTCTCACGCCGCCGGCGAGTTCGCGGCTGGCGATGATCCAAGCCAAACGGTTCACTGAAGCAACCCGTCCAGCATTCGAACCGTCCGATCCGCGCGCGCCGCAAGCGCATTGTCATGCGTCACGAGCGCGAGCGTTGCGCCGCGATCGCTCGCGATCTGAAACAACAGGTCTGCCACTGCGGCACCTGTTTGCGTATCGAGATTACCAGTGGGTTCATCGGCGAAGACAAGATCAGGATTGCAAGCAAGCGCTCTTGCGACCGCCACGCGCTGGCGTTCACCGCCGGATAGCTGGCTTGGATAATGATCCAAACGCGGGGACAGACCGACCGCGTCGAGTGCATCTTTCGCTCGGTCAAGCGTTTGGTCCATTTCGGCGATTTCGAGCGCCGCACGGACATTGTCCAGAGCCGTCATGGTTGGCAGCAAGTGAAATGACTGAAACACCATACTCACGCGTCCACGGCGTAAGCGGGCGAGAGAGTCTTCGTTGAGGCCTGCAAGGTTTGTCCCGAGCAACTCAACGGTCCCAGACGTGGCACGTTCCAATCCTGCTCCGACCGAGATCAGAGAGGATTTCCCAGATCCAGACGGTCCAACAATCGCGACTGACTCCCCTTTGTCGCAGGAAAAATCCACACCGCGCAGGATCTCGACCGGTCCCGATGCAGATGACAAAGTGAGACCGACATTGGTCATGTTGAGTGGATGTGCCATGTAAGCTCTTAGTTAGCGTGATCGATCGATCTGTCGATTGTTGAAGAGTGGGAGTCGCCTTTGAAATACAGCAGACCCGCTTTGTTTCTCGGAGTTTTTACATGTGCGGCGCTGATTTGTGCGGGATGTACACCGAGTGCAGAAACAGAGCCGCCACCGCCCGCAGAGCCGGTCACCATTCCGCTCGAACTAGAGGTTAAGAGCGCAGATATCGTAACTGACACTGAGACGTATAAAATCGTCATGCTCGGCGACAGCTTGACGGCGGGGTTTGGGCTCAGTCCGTCGCAAGCATTACCAGAGCGTTTGGAAGACAAGCTCAATGCCGCAGGCCACCAAGTTGAGATCGTGAATGCGGGGGTGTCAGGGGATACAAGCGCCGGTGGGTTGGCGCGATATGATTGGAGCGTTGGATCTGTTCAGCCGGACCTATTGATCCTCGCGCTCGGTGCCAATGACTATCTAAGTGGGCTCGATCCGGAACAAACGCGAACCAATCTCTCGCAAATCATAGAGCGG
>JBCBQS010000228.1:0-4563 GCA_039820085.1 Pseudomonadota bacterium | reverse complement strand
CATATGTCAGCCTTGGGCTTGGCGCATATCCTTTAAGTGTCAGCAATTTGTCTCCGAGCACTGACCGGCCAGAAAACACCGCGGGCGACCGGCTTGAAGCGGTCACGCTCTCGCACAGCGAATGAGACTTTGGCTGAGTGTCGTCGCAGGGATTGCGCTAAGTGCATGTGGGCGTGTTGCCGCGCCCAACCTGGATGCGATCTTGGCCGATAAGCCTGCGCCAACCCTCGCTGATTATGGATTGTTCGAGGACGCGGCTGGCCGGGTGCCAGTCTCCGATTTGGTGCCTTATGATCTGATCAATCCGCTCTATTCAGACCATGCAGAGAAGCTGCGCTACGTTTATGTTCCTGACGGACAATCGGCCGTCTACCGCGAGACTGACGTGATTGCGTTCCCGATCGGGACAGTCTTGGTGAAAACATTTGCGTATGATGATGACTATTTAGAAACGCGACTGCTCATTCACAAAGCGGATGGCTGGGAGGCGATCCCTTATGTTTGGAACGACGCCCAAACCGAAGCGGTCTATGCGCCTGTCGGAAAACGAATTGAGATTGAAGCGGGACGAGCGACACCGGATGCACCAGCATTCACCTACGCCGTCCCAAACAAGAACCAGTGCAAGACGTGTCACCAATCGGGAGACGCGGTCAGTCCGATTGGTCCCAAGGTTCGCAATCTGAACCATAATGGCCCGCAGGGCATGAACCAAATTGCTGACTGGGTCGCCCGCGGTGTATTGGTTGACGTGCCAGACACACCGCCTGTCATGGCTAAAGCGTTTGATCCATCCGCCTCACTGACAGACCAAGCGCGGGCCTATCTCGATATCAATTGTGCGCATTGTCATAAGTCGACTGGGTCGGCATCGAACTCTGGCTTGTGGTTAGAGTGGGATGTTGAGGACGCCATAAAATGGGGCATCGGCAAGCATCCGACCGCAGCTGGGCGCGGGGCGGGCGATGCGCTGGTGGTGATCAAACCGGGCGAACCGAAGCGGTCTATTCTGGCCTATCGAATGGCGTCAGACGAGGCTGGCATCGCCATGCCAGAACTTGGGCGAGTGCTGATTGATGAAGAGGGTGTCGCCCTGATTGAGGCCTGGATTAGCGAGATGGACCCCGATGCAACAACAGTGCATTGAAACTGGGGTCTTGACCGCGCTGTCGAGTCCGGCTCGACAGGAGTACAAACGCGTTGAGTATCTATATTGAACCTCAGGCCGCATCTCGTGTCGCGGTCCTATCCCACCAAGGAGTTTTTAAATGGGTAAACGGGACGATTTGATCGCCAAATATGCGAAGGATCTCGAAGAGAAGTGCGAAATGAAGCCGGATATGAAGCTTCTGACCGCCGTGACCATCGCCTGCGGCCCGTCAATTTATAACAATGATTCCTCGACGGTTTCTGCAACGCAGAAAAAAGAGCTCGAGACTGTGAAGAAGAGCTTCCTGATCAAGAAGCTCGGACTGAAAGATACGCCGAAGCTCGATGAGGGTATCGCGGCTGTGATGGACATTTATGGTCGGTCAGTGCGGAAAAAGTATCGTGCTGTCGTCTATTACCTGCTCGTCAAACACTTCCGCAAAGCGAGCCTGTTTAAATAGGCCGCACGCGTAACCGCAGAGATTTCGAAAAAGGGCTGGGGCAATCTCAGCCCTTTTTTTCGTTTTTTCAGCGCTCTCAGCGGAATCCTTAACAGACTCTGTTAGATTGTTAACTCGGACTTAACGCTCAGCTAGCATTCGGTTAACTGTTACAGTGCGCAGCGCCGATTGATTCGTGCGGCGACAATGGAGTTCGGCATGCAGATTTCAGCAGACCAAGTCCCCTTTATCATCGCTGTCGGTGCGCTTGCGCTCGGATTAGCCTTCATCCTCTGGGCGCTTCGAACCTCTGACGGTGCGCGGGGGGCGGCTAAACGGTATAAGGACAAAGCTGGCGAAGCAGAATCATCACTGGCCGAAATGAAATCTGTTTTAGGCGCGCATCCTGGCGTAATCCTCGTCTGGCAAGGCGAGGAGATTGATGTCGATGCCGAAGACATCACCCCGCCCGATATTCACGGGTCGCCTGTCGCGCTCGCTAGCCTGTTGCGCTTTACCGATGATGCTGTGTCGCTCGATCCAGCGGTTCGGATTATTGAGGGGCTGGCTGATCTTGAAGCGCGCGATGCGACTGGGATTGATACCAGCTTGCGCATCCGGCTGCGAGAACTTGCCGAAGAGGGGCAGCCTTTCTCACTGACCATTATTGGTCAGAACGGACGTTTCCTCGAAGCCGATGGCCGCACGGCGGGGGCGCGTGTTGTCGTTTGGATCACAGACTCGACCATCAAAGGCCTGGAAGAGAGTTCCGCCCGTGGCCGCTTAGAAGAAGCCCGCCAAGTGATCGCCCGCGATCCGACAGCGTTCCTGGATATGCTTGGAAAAGCGCCATTTCCTGCGTGGCGGATCTCTGGTGTCGGGCGCCTGCAATGGGCAAACCCGTCTTATGTCGATGTTGTCGACGGCGATAATCTTGATCGCGTCTTGGAACGGCAGGTCATGCTCGACGAGAAGGCTGTAGAACAAGTCCGCAAGACGCTGACCGAAGGCAAAGAAATCGACGAGACGCGCCATATTGCAATAAAAGGCGAACGTCGGGCCATGCGGGTTTTATCGTTCCCGCTGTCTGGCGGCGTTGGGGCGATGGCCTTCGATGTGACCGAACAAGAACGGGCGCGCGATGAGCTGGACAAACATGTCCGCGCGCATGATGAGACGCTCAACCATGTTGCCGACGCCGTCGCAATCTTTAGCGGCGACCGTAAGCTGACCTTCCACAATCGTGCCTTCGCGAAGATGTGGGATATGGATGAGGGCTTCTTGCTCGATATGCCAAGCCATGGACAATTACTCGATCGGCTGCGCGAGCGGCGTAAGCTTCCCGCCCAATCAGAGTACGCGAAATGGCGTGCCGAAGAGCTGTCTTACTATCTCGATATTAGTGGGATCGAAGAAGATGAGTGGCACCTGCCGGACAACCGGACCTTAAAAGTAACGCGCCAACGCCATCCTATGGGCGGATTGTTGATCCTGTTTAAGGACATCACATCTGAACTCGATCTTAGAACCAAATATAATGCGATGATCAAAACCCAAGGCAAAACACTCGATAGCTTGCACGAAGCCGTCGTGGTGTTTGGCACCGATGGGCGTTTGAAGCTCTGGAACAGCGCGTTTGCCGAATTATGGGGCGTCGAAGAAGACCTGCTCAAAGATGAGCCGGACTATGACGATATCGCAGACTTCTGCATCCCGCTCTTCCATGATCGCGACACATGGACCGCGATCAAGGGCCACATCACTGACCCGAGCGCGCGGCAAGAAACCACCGGCGAAATGCGCCGTTCAGATGGCTCGATCCTGACTTATGTCACCAAGCCTTTGCCAGATGGAAACACATTGATTGCGTTTGCAGATGTGTCCGCCCAACGCTCGGTTGAGACCGCACTGCGCGATCGCGCCGAGGCGTTCGAGACCGCAGACCGTTTGAAGACCGAGTTTGTCAAAAACGTTTCGTATCAGCTGCGTTCACCGCTGCAGACCATTCTTGGCTATGGCGAATTTCTGCAAATGGAGCGGATCGGCGATTTGAACGACGCGCAACGCGATAAAGTCGATGCGATATGTGAAGCGTCCAATCACCTTAATGATCTGATTGGTAATATTCTTGATCTGGCGATGATCGAAGCTGGCCGGATGGATCTCGACATTAGCAAAGTCGACTTGAAACCGCTCGTCGATGAAGCGGTCTCAATCGGCGTCACGAATGCGGCTGACACTGAGGTTGAGGTTGAAGCCAAGATCGATCCTGCGCTCGGAACGATAGAAGCAGACGAGAAACGCCTGCGGCAGGTGCTGTTCAATCTCGTTTCAAACGCGTTGCGGTTCACCGATCCGGGCGGCAAAGTTTCGATCACGGCAGAACGTATGGGCGATACGGCAAAGCTCACCGTCAAGGATAATGGCCGTGGCATTCCGCCAGAGGATCAAGCGACCAGCTTTGATAGTTTTACCTCAAGCGATCGTCGTGGAGCCGGGCTTGGCCTGTCTCTGGTAAAGCACTTCGTGCAACTGCACGGCGGCAATGTTGGGATCAAATCGCAACCTGGCGGCGGAACAGAAGTCGTCTGTTGGATCCCGGTTGAGGCCCGCTCTGGCACGCCAGAAAAGCTCGCCGCTTAAACCTATCATTCGCCTGGCAGGGGCATCCGCTTGCATGTCCTCGTCTAAACCGGCACCTTTTTGAGGTCAGGCTGTCTGTCTGATGCGAACAAAAAGGGAGGCCATTATGGCTGTTGCACGCGTTACTGAAATTATCGCGGGCTCAAAAAAGAGCTTTCAAGATGCGGTCGAAAAGGGGATTGCCCGCGCGAATAAGACCCTCAAGAATGTTGATCTCGCCCTTATCGAGCACGACGGATTGATCCTTGATCCAGGCTCCTTCAACATTCTTGAGGGTCTTATTCGCGCGGGCAATCCCCTTTTCGACCGCATCTTGAAAGCTCTTTTTTGA
>JBCBQS010000227.1:0-4648 GCA_039820085.1 Pseudomonadota bacterium | reverse complement strand
CCTTACCTTGGAAGAGATCGATGGCATCGAAAAAGATCAGAGCTTCGCCGGGCAACTCGCTGACACCGAAGATGATGCCATGGCCATGCTTAGCATTGCGATGATGGGCGGCCGAACGCCAGATGACCCAACGCCCGAAGAAGTCTACCCCGCCGACGAGAGCGACTCCGATACCGAACGGCCCGAAATGATTACTTTCCGGCTGACGAGCCGGGGCGGCAAAGAAGTCATCTATACTGAACCGGTGGTTCGCTGGGTGTCTATCCGGCGACGCGGCGGTGGCTACATTACCCGCCCGGTTGTGATGATGGATTTATGTGTGGCGGGTTTAAGGGTTCGCGGCGAAGTCAATTTGGCTGACCGCTCAGGATTCAACTATCCGCTCCTGATTGGTCGCAACATGCTCGGGGATGCCGGCATTAGTGTTGATTCCCGACAAGTTTTTGCCTCCTCGCGTGCTTGCCCGACATCTCCTAAAGAGTAACGTACAATCGAAGCCGAGGGCTATTGATGACGTTCTTTTCGACGCTGGGGATCGAATATCCAATTATACAAGCACCAATGGCGGGAATCTCTACGCCTGAATTAGCGGCAGCCGTTTCAAATTCCGGCGCACTCGGGTCAATTGGCATTGGTGCGGCCAGTGTGGTCAGCGCAAAAGCAATGATTGAAGATGTTCAGTCTCGCACCGATCGCCCGTTCAATGTGAATGTCTTTGTCCATGAAGCGCCGAAGATTGATCTGAAGCGAGAGACCACTTGGCTCGAAGCACTGGCGCCAAAATTCAAAGCATTTGAGAGACCTGCGCCCTCCGAATTGGCAACGATCTATACGAGCTTTGCTGACGATGATGAAATGCTCGAGCTGCTGGTCAGCCTTCGTGTGCCAGTCATCAGCTTTCACTTCGGCGTGCCAAGCCAGGATAAGATCTCAGCGCTCCGGTCAGCAGGCAGCGCCTTAATCGCCAGCGCCACCAATCTCGCAGAAGCCGAAGCGATTCAAACAGCCGGCCTTGATGCTGTTATCGCTCAAGGCTTTGAGGCTGGCGGGCATCGCGGCGTGTTTGACCCGAATGTACCCGACGCTCAGCTCAGCACCTGGGTACTGACACGGCTCCTTGTGGATCGTTTATCTCTCCCGGTCATCGCGGCTGGTGGGATCATGGATGGCGCAGGGATCGCCTCAATATTGGCGCTGGGTGCACATGGCGCGCAACTCGGAACCGCCTTCGTCGCCTGCCCTGAAAGCAATGCTGACGCGGCCTATCGCGAAGCTCTGTTGAGCAACGCAGCCGAGCATACCGAGATGACGCGGGCGATCTCAGGCCGGCCAGCGAGGTGCTTACGTAATGCCTTCACCGCTTGGGCGGCCGATCACGCAGATCTCGCCCCGCCCGACTATCCGCGCGCATATGATGCCGGAAAAGCCTTGAATGGCGCGGCCAAACAGACCGGTGAATTTGGCTATGGCGCGCAATGGGCGGGTCAAGGCGCCCCCCTCTCGCGGACCCTCCCCGCGGCTGACCTTGTTGAAACTCTGGTGAACGAATTGCGCGCGGCGCGAGCCTAGCCGATGAGCTGCTCACGAACGTCTCGCTTCAGGAACTTGCCGCTGGCATTGCGCGGAAATGGCTCATCTGAAATCCACATATATCGCGGAATTTTAAATTTCGCGATGCGCTCGGCGCAAACGGCCTTGATCTCATCAATTGAGGCCGACGTGCCAGGTTTGAACACCACCGCTGCGCCGACTTCTTCGCCGAGCCTTTCATCAGGGACCCCAAACACACAGCATTCAGCAACCGCCGGATGGTGATAGATCGCCGCCTCGACTTCGACACAGTAAATATTCTCACCGCCGCGTAGCACCATGTCTTTCTTTCGATCGACAATATAGAGGAACCCGTGCTCATCAATGCGCGCGATATCTCCGGTGTGAAGCCAACCATCGGTGATCGTGTCTGCGGTCGCCTCGGGCCGATTAATGTAACCCTTGATCACTGAAGAGCCGCGGATCCATAACTCACCGAGATCGCCTTGTGGAACCTCTTCGCCAGCATCATTCACGCATTTCACTTCAAAGTTCGGCATGGCGGGGCCAGCTGAGTCAGGCTTGTCGACAAAGAAATCTCCGGCAACGGATGTGATGATCCCGCAGGCCTCTGTCATGCCGTAGCCCGTACCTGGACGCGCGGTTTCAATGCGGTCTTCAATCTTCTGAACTTGGTCAGGTGGCACCTGCGCGCCGCCGCATGATATTGCGAGCAAGCTCGACGTGTCTCGCTTGTCAAAGTCGGGATGATTGATCAATTCGCGTCCCATCACCGGCACACCGCCCGCCGACGTAATGCGTTCCTTTTCGATGAGGCGGAGCGCCTCACCGGCGTCCCAGCGGTACATGAGGACGATTGTTCCCCCAACGGCAGTCGCGCGATACGCGCCGCAATTGTTTGCGGTCACATGGAATAGTGGCGTTGTGATCAGCGTAACGGGAATGGGCATAATTGCGGGCGGTTCAACCCCGGTCGCCGCTTGAACCGCGAGCATGGAAGACGCCGCAGCATACTGCATGTTGAGCAGGTTTGCGACACAGCCGCGATGCGTGAGCTGCGCGCCTTTCGGGAACCCGGTCGTGCCAGACGTATAGAAGATGCAGGCATCGCTATCCGGATCAACGTCAACGTCCGGCAAGTCGCGATCAACTGAAATGATGCTCGCCCAGTCGGTGACGCCGCTCGGGACGTTTTCGGCGCGAACCGCGATTAGACCAGGATTTGTTTCAAGCTCTTCATTGCCGATAATCCTGGCCAATCGCTCGGCGTCGGCAAAGATGAATTTCGGCTGGGCGTCATTGATCCCATAGGCCATCTCGGTTTCGGTCCACCAGGCATTCATGCCCACCACCGCCACACCGATCGACGTACAAGCCCAGTAAATTAACATCCACTCTGGATAGTTTCGCATCGCGATCGCAACGCGGTCGCCCGGGATTACGCCGTGTTCAAATAGCCACCCGGCGACGCTATTCACTTGCCGGTGAGACTCTGCATAGCTGATGCGGTCTTGTTCATAGATGAGATAGGTGCGGTCGAAATGCTCGGCTGTCGACAACCAGATATCTCGGATACTGTTCGGCCGGTTCTTGAAATCGCGAATGCGATTGCCGAGAATTTCAGTTTCGATGATCTCGAAAGGACCACCTGGTCCGGTCAGCTGTTCGCGCGCAGCTTGCAGTTCCTGATAATGCATGTCCATCCCTCGGCTTTTTTTGCGAGCCTACGGTGCCGCCACAAGATCGGAAGACGTGACGTAGAGGAAGTCACAATCGCTCCAAAACAAGCGCGCTTTCGCTAGCGAGCGAGCCCAGCTTGATCGATGCGCCATCGGAGCGTGTCGATCCGGTCTTGCCCGAAAAAAGGCTCATCTCGGAACACCATTGTTGGGACGCCCCAATGGCCTGACGCATCGAGCGCGTCTTGATTGCGCTCGATTTCGGTCATGTGATCTCCGCTGGCGATTGCAGTTTCCATATCGTCGAGATCCAAGCCCGCCTCAGCTGCCGCGTCTTTCAATTTGTCGCCCTGATCCCAATCGCGGGTCCCGCCAAAAATAAGCTCCGAGACATGATGGATGTATTCAAGCCCTTTACCGCGTCTATTGGCTTCAACCCCAAGCTTGGTGAGCCGGAAGATATACGGCTGTTCGTCCGCGATTTTCATTGTCGAGAAGTCCTGCACGACAGGGTCGGGCTGCGGCCAAATGATCGGCCGTCCCAACATTTTACCCCGCCGAAAACTGTCCATCCCGATATAGCGTGGTGCGCGGCGGTCTTCGGAGGTGAACAGCGACTCAGGAAACCTGATGGCGAGCGGCAGAACCGGGCGGATGTTCACATCCACATTATAATCGTTGCGGAGCGGAAAAAGATCTGCCGTTACCAGCCGCGAATATGGGCTTCGAAACGACCAATACACATCTACCGGTTCTGACATTCATTCCTCCTGTTTGCGCATGCGTGAGAGATGCCTGTCTACACGCTCATTTTTATCACTTTTGTCCTAGTCGACCGCCGCTGATAAGTAGCCTGCAAGGCTCCCTGCATATTCGCGAACGATTTGTTTAAGGGGCGGCGCTGTCCCATCCATGACTTGGCGCGAAAATTCATCTGCTTGCAAGAGCGAGATCAGAAACCCTTGCCGCAACCGGCGCTCGATTGTGTCTTCAGGAATACCATCCAAGCACGCGATCACGTGCTTCTGAAGTAAGATGATGCTCTCAGCACCCGCTTCCTCAATGATCTCATGTCGATCGAAACGAGAGTCCGTAAACAGTTGAACACAAAACCGAATGTAGAGCTGTCCATCGTCTTCCAAACACGTCGCAATGAACGGCGTGAGCGCAGCCTCAAGCAAAGCAACAAGCCGCGTTTGCGCATCCGCTTCGTCAACACGTGCGAGGCCGGCGCGGCGCTCAGCCTCAATCTTCCGGAAGCGTTTGAGAAAAACCTCTTTGATCAAGGTTTCAATGTTTCCGAAATGATAGTGAACCGCGCTTGGGTTCTTCGCGCCCGCTGCGCGGGTGATATCTTTAACGGAAACAGTCCCGAAGCCTTTCTCAGCAAACAGCCTTTGAGCCGCTCGGAAAACGGC
>JBCBQS010000226.1:0-4673 GCA_039820085.1 Pseudomonadota bacterium | reverse complement strand
GATTGCCGGACACAATATTCCAACCGAATTTCCAAATGGCGTGGTTGAGCAGGCTCAATCGGCCAAACCTGCTGACGTCCCGCGCACCGATTTGCGCGAAACGCCCTTGATCACGATCGATCCTGCGGATGCGAGAGATCATGATGATGCGGTTTTTGCCGAAGCTCTCGAAGATGGATTTCGCGTCATTGTCGCGATTGCTGACGTGTCTGCATTCGTTACCAATGATAGCCTCCTAGATCGAGAAGCCCTCAATCGCGGAAACTCGACCTATTTTCCGGATCGCGTGGTGCCGATGTTACCGTTCGAGCTCAGCGCTGATGCCTGTTCGCTGAAACAGGGTCAGGATCGGCACTGCATGGCCGTTGAGATTAAGTTTGATCATTCGGGTACTAAGCGGTCTCATCGGTTTATGCGCGCGATCATGCGATCGGCGGGGGCGCTCTCCTATGAAGAAGCGCAACAGGCGATTGATGGTGAGCCATCGGACCGGGCAAAACCGCTTCTCGACACTGTTTTGAGACCGCTTTGGAGTGCGTATGCTGCCCTTAACAAAGCGCGAGAAAAGCGCGGCCCGCTCGACCTCGATTTGCCAGAACGCAAGGTTGAGATAGGCGAAGACGGATCTGTCGCGGGAATCCGCACAAAAGAGCGGTTCGATGCACACAAGCTGATTGAAGAATTCATGATTCAAGCGAATGTATGCGCCGCTGAAACTCTTGAACAAAAGAAATCAGTCTTGCTCTATCGCGTCCACGATGCGCCATCGGATGCAAAGATCGCTGCGCTGTCTGAGTACTTGAAAACACTCGATATCAAATGGCCTCTCGGTGAACGAACGCAGACCCACCGGTTCAATCGGCTCTTGAGTGATTTCGAGGATACTGAGAACGCGGAGGCCGTTTCCGAAATTGTTTTGAGGACACAAAGTCAAGCGATCTATAGCCCCGAGAATATTGGGCATTTTGGTCTAAATCTCAAAAAGTACGCACACTTTACCAGCCCCATTCGACGCTATAGCGACCTCATCGTGCATCGTGCTCTGATCACCGCGCACGGATCCGGACCTGATGGCTTGTCTGAAAAGCAATCGGTGCAACTCGAAGAGATTGCCGAACATTTGGTGCGAACCGAACGTCGATCGATGGCGGCGGAACGTGAAGCGACCGATCGATATCTCGCGCATTTCCTTGCTGACCGCGTCGGAGCAGAGTTTGCTGGCCGGATCACAGGTGTGACGGCTTCTGGCTTATTTGTACGTTTGGATGAAACCGGGGCGGATGGCTTTTGTCCCGCGTCCCAAATCTCTGATGAGTACTGGGCCTATAGCGCGCAGGCGCAAGCCCTGATCGGTGATAAGACCGGGAAACGATACGAACTCGGCCAGACCGTCCAAGTGCGTTTGAGAGACGTCACACCCCTTGATGGCGGTCTGTTACTTGAAATTCTGTCCGACCCGCGCCCGAGACGTCCAGGGGAAAAACTACAGTCACGGACGCGAGGGAACCGCTTTGATCGTCGCGGACCTTCCGGCAAAGTTCACCGGGGAAAAGGCAAAGCGGGCGGCAAAGGAAAACGACGGCGATGAGCAATCCAGATCTCGGCACAGCTTATGATCGCGAAGATGATGGCGAGGTGATCATTAAGGATAAGCCAAGCCCGCGACCGCGTGATGCCGCAACGCTTATCCTGGTGCGTCGGGATCAATCGAAACCGAGAGTGCTAATGGGGAAGCGCTCAGGTCGTCATGATTTTATGCCCGATAAGTATGTCTTCCCTGGCGGACGCGTTGACCCACAAGATGGCCGTGCGGTTTGCTATAGTAATCTCAACCCCGTTCAAGAACAGCGCCTGCGCTATCAATCAAAGCGCGTCCCGCGGGCATTTGCGCTCACGGCGATACGGGAAACATTCGAGGAAACCGGACTGTTAATTGGTCGCGAAGCAGAAATGCCCGCGCGAGCGCCAGCTGGGTGGCAGGCGCTATACGATATGGACATTGCCCCCTGTCTGCAGAATTTGACCTTCATAGGCCGCGCGGTTACCCCGCCATATCGCCCGAAACGATTTGATGCTCGGTTCTTCATGGCTGAGGCTGAGAAAGTGCTGATCGATGATCGCCCACCGCTCGACGGGGCTGAGCTGCACGATTTGCAATGGGTAACCATCGCCGACGCCATGGAGTTGGATTTGCCGAATGTCACAAGATTCATGCTCGGTGAAATCGATGAGAGACTAACAAAATCAGTCGATCCGGGGCCGCCGTTTCTGCGCTGGACCCGCTCCGGTCATTCAGCAGATCGAATTTGATGCGCCCCGCCAGTTGACTTCATCGGCGCAACCCATCATTAGACGCGTTTTCGAGTTTCAGCCCTCAAATGAAGGTGCACCGCAATGGCCAAACCGGCAACGATTAAAATTCGCCTGAATTCGACTGCAGGCACCGGCTTCTTCTACGTCACGAAGAAGAATCCACGCAACATGACCGAGAAAATGGTCAAGCGGAAGTATGATCCGATTGCGAAAAAGCATGTTGAATTCAAAGAAGGCAAGATCAAGTAGATCTAACGTTCTGAAATGATTTAAGAAGCCGGGCGGATTGCTCGGCTTTTTTTATGCTGCGATGGGTTCAATGCGGTTTCGCCCATTTTCCTTGGCGCGATACAATGCTTGATCCGCGCGGTGTAGAAAGTCAGCTAAGACCCCCTCTTCTCCATCATGCGTCGCGATGCCAGCACTGACTGTGACAGAGATCTCTGTTTTCGCACGTTCGACGGAAAACGGTACGGTCGCGATCGCTTTTCGCACGCGTTCGGCGCCAATCGCGGCATGCTCAGCCGAGGTTTCAGGCATGATGAGTAAGAATTCCTCCCCACCCGGCCGACAGGCAATATCGATCGGCCGAATATTGGTGCGCAACCGTTCGGCAAAGGCTTTAAGAACCTGATCGCCCGCTTCGTGTCCGTGCTCATCATTGATTGCTTTAAAATGATCGATATCGAGAGCGATGATCGAGACAGGCTTTTTGCTTTTTTCAGATCGACGCATCCAAAGCTGCACGCGTTCGAGCATATGCCTGCGATTGTAAAGCCCGGTCAGTGGATCGACGATTGAAAGCTCAATCCCGCGGTCCAATCGACGTCGCAAGATATCTATGTATCGCTTCCGTTTCGTCTGCGTTCGGACGCGCGCTTGAAGTTCTAGCAGATCAATCGGCGCTGAGATGATGTCACTCGCGCCAATACGAAGCGCGTCAGCCGCTAGTTTCTGATCTTCGGCCTCACATGTTGCGATGATCGAAAAGTCGCGCGCGTCTCTCAAGGAGCGTATTTCCGCAAACATTTTCAACGCGTCATGCGGTTGATTTGAAAGCGCGACCAATAAGACATCCAATGATTTGAATCGAATGCCCGACTTGGTCGCATTCCTCCAAGTATCCGCCGTATGGCCGATCCGCCGTAAAGACAGGGCAAGTCGATTGGCTTCTTGGTCATTTTGGTCAATGACGAGAACGTTTGACGGGCTCACCAAGAGTTCCTGCTCAAAGTCTGTAAAATGATCTGCCCGAGTATCGTTTGAGCCCCGGCTTCTGAGCTCATTCGCGACCATATTGTATCGCATTAGCCCTTCCAGTCTGGCGAACAGGGCGAAATCCTCGACGGGTTTGGACAAGAAATCATCGGCACCAGCCTCAAGCCCGCGCAACCGATCATCGATGTCGGTAAGGGCTGTCACCATCACAACGGGAATGTGGCGCGTTGTTGGATTCGCTTTCAACCGGCGGCAGACTTCATAGCCATCCATTTCGGGCATCATCACGTCGAGAAGCACGATATCGGGTTGCTCGTGTTCGGCCAGCTCTAGAGCGTCGAAACCATTTGAGGCGTCCAAAACTGAATAATATCGGCTCTCAAGTTTCGCGCGCAGAAGCCGCCGATTGGGGAGTAGATCATCAACGACGAGGATCTGTGCGGTCATGAGGTCGCCGGCTCTTTGGAGATGAGGTCATCGACGGTCTTTAGAAATGAGCGCACTTGGATGGGCTTGGATAAGTAACCTTCACACCCTGCCTCTCGAACCAAAAGCTCATCCGTCCGCATGGCAAAAGCCGTCACGGCGAGGACCGGTATCTTTTCGGTTCTCTCATCATCTTTGAGCCACCGCGTAATGTCCAATCCAGAAACTTCTGGCAATTGAATGTCCATGACGATCAGATCGGGTTGCGCCTCAAGCGCAAGACCAACGGCTTTCGCGCCGTCTACGCATTGAAGCGTTTCATAGCCGCTCGCATCCAGCAGATCGCAAAACAAACGCATATTCAATGCGTTATCCTCTACGATAAGAACCTTCCGAGGTTTTTCTTTGGCCATGCGCTCGGTTCCGAATCATAACGGGCTCCGGTCTGCCCTGATTCTTTGTATCGTAATGTTCGTTAACGATTCTTTTCCATTTGCTCGGTTTCGCGGAACATGGCATGAACATGTATGCCTACGCTTTGCCGAGACTGCGATACTTCCGTCTCAGACGATGCGGACACCTGCCACAGCTGTGGATCTTATCGGCTCATCTCGCACCCCGCACTCGAAACGCTTTCAATCGCCCATATAGACTGTGACGCCTTCTTTGCCGCCATCGAAAAGCGGGACAATCCCGATCTGAAGGACAAGCCTGTT
>JBCBQS010000225.1:0-4716 GCA_039820085.1 Pseudomonadota bacterium | reverse complement strand
AATGCAATCAAAAGAGCGATCAGTCGTCGTGGCATATTTTCTTAATAGGCCGGTAAAATTGATATGCGATGAATATAGTCAAAGGGATTTGAGCTATGTTCCGACAATCACCCCCACAAGTGCCCATGGCACTTATGTTTACTGGTATTATTCCGTTCGCTGCGTCGGCCGGATTAATGTTTGTTTGGCGCGACGATCTTGCGCTCTTAAACACCGCTGCGCTGTGGCTTTTGGTCTATGCGGCTGTGATTTTGAGTTTTCTCGGCGGTGTCCGCTGGGGCGCTGAGATCGCCAAGCGCGAACGACCGCGTTTTGCTGAACTTGGGCCATCTGTGATCGGCGCGCTGGCGGGATGGGGGCTGGTGATGGCGGGCTTCCGATATGGCATGCAGACCTGGATTTTCGCGGCGATGGGGACCGGTCTGACGCTGCACTATATTTATGACAGCATCTCGCCTGAACTGCCGATTTGGTATCGGCGCCTGCGCTTATGGCCGACTTTGGGCGCTGTGCTGTCGCTCGCGCTCGCGTACTTTTTACTCAGCTAAGCTATAATGCCTCGGCTTTGGAAGGCTGACGCCGGCAGCGCGAAAGCTTAGGGCCGCCAGGCCGAGAGACGCGAGCGCGTTCCAACCGGCCATCGATAACCCATACTGACCGTTCCATGGATCATCCATGCAGGACGGCGCGCCTTGCCGCTCGTTCAATGCAGATGGATCAAACCCGGCCATATCAAACGCTTCGGTCGCGACGCAGCCGCTTGGCGCTGGCCAAAACCGGTACTCCACGCCCGCATGATACGCCGCGACGACCGCCCCGGTTAAAAAGACCAGACCAAGCATGATGTTGAAGGCGAGAATGAAGCGCGGGTTTTGCCGAACTTGCCAGAGAATGAGCGCCGTGATGGTCATCGCCACAACCGCCCAATAAACTTCGCGTTGTCGCAAACATAGCGGGCAGGGCAGCAGCAAGGCAAAGGTCTCGAAAGCATGCGCTGCGCCGAGCATGGCGAGCGAGGCGATCAGAGCCAGGGCAGGCCACCGCCAGGTTGTCAAAAATGGATCAACGCGCGCAAGCATAGTCGCTTAAATCGTGCCACGCGTCCCAAGAGTCCATGCGGCAAGCGGGCACGGGGCTTTATGTTTCTGTCATTTTTCGCGCTATGCCCGCCCAAGCAGCGTTCTGATCAAATCCGTGGCAGCTTCAAATCCAAAAGCCGCCGCTGTGATCAGCAAACTCACCCAAGCGATGCCGATCAGCATGCCCAAAATCACCAAACGGCCATCGCGCGACATCAGCCCGAACGAGACGATCGCGACGCCAATCCCAGGCACTGTGTTTGTGCTCGGCAGAGGCACCAGAATAGAGGCGCAAAAGATCGTGAGAAACAGCGCGATGACGCGCTCACTGCGTTTGCCGGTCAGCCAGGTCAGGCTGGGTTTGGAAATGCGTTCTAACCAGCCGAACCATTTACGCCCAAAGCTCGACATTCGCGTCAGACCCGCTTTGTCAATTTTGCGCGTCCCAAACCGCTCCGGCAGCCAAGGCTCACTTCGACCGGCAAGCATTTGCAGCGTCAGCGCCATCATTGGCAGGGACACGATTTGCGGCACCAAATATAAGAACGGGATCGCACAGGGCAGGGCGAGCAAAAACAAGGCGGCGCCAAAGGCGCGTTCATCCAATCGATCCAGAATATAGTGCAGCGTAAAGCCGTCTTCCGGCGCTTCGGCGGCCATCGCCTCGAGCGACTGCAGAAAGGTGCGTTGCGGCTGATCTGTCTCGGTCATCTTGGCGTGCCTAGCGAGGTTTGTCCGAACCGCAAAGGGGAGATTGACGACCGGCCTCGCCTGCGGCAGTTAGGCCCCCTGCCGAGCAGAGAGCCTCCCTGGCGGAATTGGTAGACGCGACGGATTCAAAATCCGTTTCTGGCAACAGAGTGCCGGTTCGAGTCCGGCGGGAGGTACCATTGGACGGTCGGTAGACGTTCATGATGATCCAGAAAATACTTTAAAAACAGCGCTAGCGGTTGACTGGATCTCTCCGGTCGTCCACGGACGTTCGTCGCAATCTCAGCCAATTCTTGGATCGGCCCCGCGTTCGGTGACGTGACCCCTCGATTTGTTTGCCGCTAAGCACGTGAGAGATCAGAGCATCACGCAAAGGCTCGGGTTTCAGATTGAGACACGACCCTCGGTCGAAAAACACGGACCTGAGCGTGGCGCAACGCCAAGAAATTGATCCACATTTTTGCACATTGAACATTGCTTTCTCAACCATAACCAGTACCGACGCTAGCTGAGAATGAATTGCAAGAGCAAGGAGGGAAAATTGTTCAAGCAAACCCTATTGGCAGCGACTGGGATTGCGCTGCTGGCAACCATCGGCGCTGCGCACGCGCAAGTCGGCGCGGAAACACCCGAAGCTGAAGACCAAGAGGCCCGCCAAGACACGATCGTTGTGACCGGTCAAAAGATTGAACGCTCGTTGCAAGACACAGCGGTGAGTGTTGCAGTCGTGACAGATCTGCAGATCGAGGAAGAGAACATCATTGACTTCAAAGATGTGATCGATCGCACGGCGAACATTAGCACCCGGGACGGAGGTCGATTTGTCATTCGCGGGATCGACAGCCTCAATGTTTCTGGCGCGGGGCAAGGCGATCTCGCGACAATTTATGTCGACGGAACGGCCCTGCCGCGTCAGGCGACCCTTCAGGCGCCTGCTGAAATTTGGGATGTCGAGCAAATCGAGATTTTCCGTGGGCCGCAATCCACGCTGCAAGGCCGGGCGTCACTCGCGGGTGCAATCATCATTAATACCGCAGATCCGACCTTTGAATGGAGTGGGCGCGCGCGCGCGATCTACACCACGGAAGAAGAGCGGTTCCGGTTTGGCGCAGCTTTAGGCGGGCCGATTGTAGAAGATCAAGTGGCTTTTCGGTTGGCTTTCGAAACCTCTGAGTCTGACGGGTTCGGCACCAATGTTACGACGGGTGAGCCGTTAGATGCGGTTGAAACACTGATTGCACGCGGGAAACTTCTCTTTGAACCTGAAGCGCTCCCCGGATTGTCGGTCCTCTTGTCATACAGTCATGAAGACGTTCAATCTGGCGAAGACTTCGCATCGCTGCTCGTCGATGATCCGGCGAACAACCGCGTCGGATTTAGCAATGACCTCATTCAATATGACACAACCGTCGATATTGCCACGGCGACCGTAGAATACGACCTCAATGACCGATGGTCACTGACCTCGATTACGGGTTGGAATGAAGTCGAGTATGGCTTCGTGTTCGATGACGACCGGACGGCAGCGCCGATTGCCAGCCGGTTCTTTATCGACGAGCGAGAGACCTGGACGCAAGAAGCGCGCGCGCAATATGCGGGTGACACGCTGCAGGGTGTTTTCGGGGTCTATCTGTCGAAAGAAGATACGCCACGCTCATTCGGGTCAGGTCAGTTGGGCATTGATTTGGTCAATGATCTTGGCGTCGATCTCTTGCTCCAAGCGCCGCCGTTTTCGCTGGACGCTGCCACGGCTGGTTTTGTCGTGAGCCAATATCCAAATCCATCGATCATTCAGACGGACAACAATCTGACTCAAGAAATCGAGACCTATGCGGCATTTACCGATTTCGAGTGGCAATTTGCAGATCAGTGGACGCTGTTTGGCGGATTTCGATATGATGTTGAGCAACAATCCAATACCACTGAGGCATTGGTCACGATCGAAACACCGCTTCCAGATCCGGCTTTGTTTTCCTTTCCGCTCAATCAGGTCATTGGTGGTGTGAACGGGTTTCTTCAGGCCGAGGCCGCGAATGCGACATCGCCTCTCACCGCTTTTGATTCGCCGGAGTTTGGTGGCTTCCTGCCGAAATTCGGCATCGGGTATGACATCGATGATGATAAATCACTCTCGTTTGTCGTACAGCGTGGATATCGGTCAGGTGGGTCAGCGATCAATACCGCTCAGGCCACAGCGTTTGAATTTGACCAGGAATTTATCTGGAACTACGAGCTCGCCCTGCGCAGCCTCTGGATGGATGGCGCTCTGACCGTCAATGCAAACGCATTTTACATCGATTGGACCGATCAACAGGTGAGAGTCCAGTTGAGCAACAATGTGTTCGACGCAGAAACCCAGAATGCTGGATCGTCCAACGTTCGCGGCTTCGAACTCGAGTCGCGCTATGCCGCGACCGAAACGCTCGACCTTTATGGTTCAGTTGGATATGCGAAGACCGAATTCGATGAATTCATCGTTTTGATCAGTGGCGTCGAGACAGACTTTGCTGGCAACGAGTTTGCCTTTGCACCGCAATGGACCGTGAATGGTGGCTTCACGTGGCGGCCGACTGAAAATTGGGTTGCAAACGTCAATGCCAATCATTCAACGGCGGCATACATCCGGGCGGATCGTCCGCAAACGTCTCGAGATTCCGAAGCCAGAACTTTAGTCAATTTCCGCACTGGCTGGGAAAATGACACGTATGGCATCTACCTCACCGGGGCGAATTTGTTGGATGAAGAGTATCTGCAAACTCAGTTTCCGAATGATCCAATTGCCGGTGACCCACCCGAGTTTGCCCAGTTTGGAAGACCGCAAACGTTTTCCATTCAGTTGCAAGCACGGTTCTAAAGCAAATGCCAAACGCCCTGCAGGGGGGTGTGTGGCGTTAAGCGCGATGGGTGTCCCCTTGTCACCCATCGC
>JBCBQS010000224.1:0-4731 GCA_039820085.1 Pseudomonadota bacterium | reverse complement strand
AGATCAAGAACCTTGAATATTACTACTTCCACAATTGCCCCTATGAAGGGCTCTGGAAAGATAATCGCCGACGACAATCACTTTATATTCGCTCGGATATTTGTGCAGCACATCCCAAGTTGGGATAACGTCATTGCGGCGACGGCGATTATCTTTCCAGAGCCCTTCATAGGGGCAATTGTGGAAGTAGTAATATTCAAGGTTCTTGATCTCGGCGCGGGCGGCGGAGAACAGCTCTTCCATAACTTTGACATGCGGGTCCATCGACCCCCCAACATCCATCAATAGGAGGACAGAAACTGTGTTCCGGCGTTCCGGGCGCATCTCAATATCGAGATAGCCTTGGCGCGCTGTATTTTTAATCGTCGCGTCGAGGTCGAGTTCATCTGGCGCACCCGTCCGCGCCCATTTGCGCAGACGCTTGAGTGCGACTTTGATATTCCGGGTGCCAAGTTCGACGCTGTCATCATAGTTTTTGAACTCGCGCTTGTCCCAAACCTTGGTGGCGCGGCGGTGGCGTGACTTATCCTGGCCGATCCGAATGCCTTCTGGATTGTAGCCATTCGCGCCAAACGGTGAGGTGCCGCCGGTGCCAATCCACTTATTGCCGCCTTCATGGCGCTTCTTTTGCTCTTCCATACGCTGTTTCAGCGTTTCCATGAGCTTGTCGAAGCCGCCCATGGCTTCGATTTCTTCCATTTCCTCAGGCGTCAGGAATTTCTCCGTCATCTTGCGGAGCCATTCTTCGGGGAGGTCTTGCGCTTCGACCGCCTCGCCCAAGCTGTCGAGCCCTTTGAAGACGTGGCCAAACACTTTGTCGAACTTGTCGATATTGCGCTCATCCTTCACCAAGGCGGCGCGGGCAAGATAGTAAAAGTCTTCTACGTCACGGTCGATGACGCCCTTATCCATCGCTTCCATGAGGGCCAGATACTCTTTCAGAGTGACCGGAACTTTGGCGGCACGAAGCTCGTTGAAGAAATTGAGGAACATGGGCGTCTCCTGACGTTCACGTTAAAGGTAACGCTTGAGGCGCATTTTTCCAAGGGTGCCGTGGCGAGATGTTTTTTGAGGCTGAGCTTAAGACGCACGCCTGAGCCGCGGCCAGGTGCGATAGGTCAGCCCGCGCCAGACCCATTCTGCGGGTCCATATGCGAACGCTTTCATCCAAAAATGGCTGACAATGACCTGCACGGCGAACACCCCGATCGAGAGCAGCGCAAATGTGGCGCTTCCGGCTTTTCCAGCCAGGGCCAATCCAGGCCCGGCGCCGGTTAGGATCAAAATGATGATCGGGCTTTGAATCAGATAGTTTGTCAGCGCCATCTGACCGACCGGTGCGAAGGGGCGAACCAAAACCTTCGTGGCTGATCCGTGGAACATTATCATCAACACACAGACATACCCGATCGCGATTATGGGGGTTGCGATGCCGGTCAGCACGTCCAGCAAAAACGGAGACCCTTCGGCCCACGAGGCTCCCGGTGCGTCCTCAAAACTTTGAACACCGAATTGTAACCCCAGTCCGACAAGCAAGATCGGAAACGTCCAGATTTTGATCACTTGGATATGGTCATCGGCATTTTGGATCCAGCCTTGGCGGGCAATCCACGCCCCGAGATAAAAGCGCCCGAGCCCGTAAGCGACCCAGCCTAAAATCGTGCCCCCCAAGAACCAATCGAGCCAGTTCATGTCGTTCATCAAGCCAACCCAGGCGATGAAATCTCCTGACCGCGCTGCGGACTGACGGGCCAGAACCGCCACCTCTGAATAGGCTTGGTCTTGCAGGTCGGTCACAAATCCAAATTGACCTAACGCCCAGCTGATCAGCGGGCGTCCAAACAAGAGCAAAGGCAATCCGATCCAGAACAGCGCGCGATCGGATAAGTTGCGACTGAAATACAGGATGAAGGCCATCAGTCCGTAAAGATGCAGGATATCCCAGCCAAACCACCCCAACAGATGAACAAACCCGATCAGCGTCAAAATCGTGATGCGCCTGAGATAGATGGTTCCGAACGCCGCGCCGCGCTCGGACAGTCGCTCGAGTTGGATCCAGAATCCGATGCCGAACAAAACGGTGAACAATGTATTGGCTTTGTCGAAGACAAATAGGTTGAGCATCCAGCTCGTGGCAGCGTCCAAAGATGCGGTCGGAAGGGCGGCAAGTTGATCGGCGGTGGCGAGGATGTCTTGTCCGCCAAGCTCGGCCATATTGGCGATGAGCACACCAAACAGCGCGAAACCTCGCAGCACATCCATGATTTCGTATCGCTCGCGCGCCGCGATGGGCTGCGCCGTCATTGAAGCGTCAGTCACGGGGGGTCCCCCAGTTGCAGCCCGACGCAGTCCGAGCGATTGGTTGTCAGTATGCCCCCGCGATCAAATCGCTCGGGAGAGCTAGCGCCAATTGTCTTAATCGCTCTCTAAGCGGGACTCAAATTTCCAGTCGGTTCGGCATTTTGAGACGCTCAGACGACAAATCTGCTCACAGAATTAATGGCGCAGTAAGCCGGTTTATTCTAGGCTATGAAGGCTTCGGGACGTTGCAAACATATTGGCAAACACGCTTTGCGTGATCAGCCATAAAGACGTCTCCGGGAGCCGATAGGGCGATGATCTTAAAGTATTTCCTTGCCGGCCTTTTGGCTTTTGGCGCATTGAGTGTCGCGGCGCCGACCGCATCTGCTGACCGCAAAACCGTCAAAGTCTCGAAGGTGACCTATAATAATCGCGGGTCCTATGACGCGATGTTTCGCATCCGCTTCAACACGCAAGATGGGCACAATTGCGAAGTCTACGTTCCGAACAAAGTCATTACCGATCGCGATGACCCCAAGCGAGAGATCAATCTCATGGGCAATCATTTCAAAATTCGGCGCGGTCCGGACGGCTGCCTCACCGATGGCGAGATTGCCAGCGGGACCGAGATTTGGGGCTTGGTCTGGATCGCCACGCAACGTCAGTCCTGCCGCAAGTCGAAGCGGCTTGTGACCGGGTGGCGCGGCAAGACGGTTCATTATCACACGCGCGGCACGGCGGTTGAGGATAATCGCTGCCGCTATCGGCTGAGCAGAAACTAAGGGCGCTTTGCGTCACATGCCGCGGATCGGCGCGGTGATCTCCGGCTCGGGTTTTCCGGCCCCTTTGCCGTAGCCATACTTTTTCAAAAGCCCGCGAAATTGGTGATAGCTGAGCCCAAGCGTTTTTGCGGCTTTGCCTTGATGCCCTTCTGAGGCGGAGAGCGCCGTATCGATCAATGATGTCTCGAACAAACGGATCTGGTCCTCAAATGGGATGTCGAGGACCGGCGGCGGCGGCGCCATTGGCGCTTGAATAGATGGTTCCTGAACGTACGACTGGGACGACAGACTGGCGGCTGGCCGCCACGGCGATGCGAACGGGTCGAGCGCAGCAGGGTCGAACTGCACCGGTTCGCTCAAATGCTCAGTAATCGCGCGATAAGTCAGGCGTTGGGCGAAATTACGCAACTCGCGGACATTGCCGGGCCAGTCATGAGATTCCATTGCAGCAATGGCCGATGGCGCAAATCCCGGAAAGTCCTCCGCCATTTCTCGGGCCATCCGCCGCGCGAAGAAATCCGCCAAAAGCGCGATGTCGCTCGGTCGCGCGCGGAGCGGCGGCAGGGTCACGACGTCAAAAGCAAGGCGATCGAGGAGGTCAGCGCGAAACTCGCCGGCCGCAGCTTTACTGGGAAGGTCGACATTGGTTGCTGCCACCACGCGTACATTTGTGGTCAGGACTTTTTCGCCGCCAAGGCGTTGGAACTCGCCATATTCGACCACGCGCAGCAGCTTTTCCTGAACCTGCATCGACGCGGTTGCGATCTCGTCCAAGAACAGTGTCCCGCCATCGGCAAGCTCAAACCGGCCAAGACGTCGCTCAGTCGCGCCAGTAAATGCGCCGCGTTCATGGCCGAACAGTTCACTGTCTAAAAGTTGCTCGGACAGGGCGGCGCAATTGACCTTCACAAACGGGCCATCCCAGCGCCGGGAGAGGAAGTGCATCCGTTCGCCGATCAATTCTTTACCCGTTCCGCGTTCACCAATGATCAGGCAGGGGCGATCCAAAGGGGCGAGCCGTGACACGTGTTCTTGTGCCTCCAGCCAGCTTGGATCTTCCCCAATGAGTTGCGGACTTTGATTGCCAATCATGAGGTCTATATAGCCAAAAAAATTGGCGAGAACAACTAATAATTGAAGTGTATTATGCCAAAATGCGTAAAGGCAAATACGCTAAAAAACTTTTATTCGTATTAAAAACAGAGGGTTATGCATTTAATTCAAAACTGGCACGGTCCTTGAAATCAAATTGGCATGGCGGCCATCGGGGTCGCACCAAGAAAGAAAGAAAAACAAATGACTGAGCGCTCTTACGATAAAGGCTATGGCAATGACCGTTACGACCAGGCCCGCCGTGAGAGTGGCCGTTTTGGCCGCTACCTCTCCACCCGTTCGCCAGAAACCTGGATGTTCTTCGTTGCTGGCGTCTTTCTCGGCGGCTTTTTCTTCTAAGAGCTGAAAACAGCCTAGAAAATTCCGCGTTTCCTCCCTCCCTCAAACACCCCAAAAGATAAAAGGAAAACCTATCATGGGAATGTTCTCTCGCCTCGGCGACATCATCAACTCCAACATCAACGCGATGCTGGACAATGCCGAAAACCCGGAAAAGATCGCTCGCCTGATGATTCAGGAAATGGAAGACACTCTG
>JBCBQS010000223.1:0-4732 GCA_039820085.1 Pseudomonadota bacterium | reverse complement strand
AATGCAGAAAACATGACCGAAAGCCTGTCGAGCTTGCGCGCCTTGTGTCTTGCCAATGGTGACAGCAAATCCATAGCACTGTCCGAGTTCGAAGAGAAATGGGCGGAAAACGAGCTTGTTCTTGATAAATGGTTCGCGGTGCAAGCCGGGACGGGCGACGTCGAGAGCACGTCGAAATTGCTGGAACATCCGAAGTTTGATCTCAGCAACCCAAACCGCGTTCGGTCGGTCGTCGCGGTTTTTGCCATGCAAAACCTCGCGGCGTTTCATGCCAAGGATGGCTCAGGATATGAATTAACGGCCCGAATTATCGAACAAGCCGACAAAAAGAACCCCGCGCTTGCCGCGCGTTTGCTCACCGCGTTTGAGCAATGGAAATCGCTCGAACCTGAAGCAAAGCAATCCGCGCAAGCGGCATTGAAACAGCTTCAGAAGGGCGACCTATCAAAAAACGCTGCTGATATTATCACCAGAACGCTCGGCTAGTCGCCGCACGCGAAACAGAATCGTGCCATTGGTTAACGAATCCTGAACTTTCTGGACCGAAACGTCAGGGATTGAGATCGGCGTCCGGAAAGAGACGCGACCAGAGAGGTGCGGGCTGTGGCGCGTAATGATGCCAAAGCTGAATCAGTGAAGCGCAAAGGCGGTACGCGTTTGCGGCGTCCAACCTTGAGTTTGGCGAAAGCACTCGGCTTGATCATTTTTATCGAAGGCATCGCGCTCGGATTGAAAGCCGATAGCGACCGCCGCAGCATGATCCAAGCCAAGCAAATAGAAACCCATCGCGAAGCCTTGGCGGTCTCCGAACGGATTTCAGGTCGGATGGCGACCGCTGAACAGACTCTCAAAATGTCCGACCAAGCTGGCTGGACAAGCGACCAAATCGCAAGATCGCTTATAGGCGTCGACATCGCGACATCTCTGGCGGACGCGCTCACGGCGCCGACGGATACGCGCTTGCGCCGCGCGGGCGAACTCAGTTCGGAGCTTTTGGCGCGCGGTGAGAGCGCAGGACTTGCTGCTTCTGGTGATCTGGTCATCGTTCACAATCCAGCCTCTGGCAGTGCACGACTGGTCGTCATCGCAACTGAACGCTGGCTGCCGGAGCCACAGGGCGGCCGCACACTCAGCTTGCAACCTGGCAGATTGGACGGTGGACAAACACGATCATCGCGAGAGGTTATCGGGTGTTCGCCAATCAGCGGCGCAAATGTCTCAGCTTGTGTGGAAAACCCGATCCAATTGATGACCCGCTCCGCGCTGATCGATCTCCTGATTTACGCTCTACTGCTACTTGGGCCAGCGCTGGCCATTGTCGGATTGTTCCGATTGTTCGAGCAGAGGCGCGTGGCATCTGAGACGTTTGAAGGCGAAGCGACGCGGGCGGGCCGAATCCTCAAAACGGTCTTGAAACAATCGAATGCGGGCTTTTGGTCCTGGAATTTTCAGACCGAGTGCTTTGTCTTCAGCGAGGAAGCAGCATCGCTTTTGGGCATCGAATATGATGTCGAAATCCCGAAATCTGCCTTTCTACGTCTGGTCCAGAAAGATCAAGTTGAGGCGATGGAACAAGCGCTTGAAACCCTGCAAGAGCGCAGATTCTTCAACCAGGTGTTCTCCAAAAAAGACAAACCCGCTTGGTTCGACATGCGTGCAGAGCCGGATGATCATGGCGGGGCGTTGAACGGCGTCCTGCGAGATGTCACCGAGACCAAAGTTGCCATTGCCCGTACGCGACAAGCGGAAAACCGCCTCCGCAGCGCCCTCGAAGGATTTTCCGGTCCTTTCGCACTTTGGGATCGCCGCAAACGGTTGATCTATTGGAACCGTGCCTTCGTTTACGTATTTGGGTTAGAACCCACGGTGCGGGCGGGCATGGGCTATGACACGGTGATGCTGTCTCAAGCTGCGAACATTGTTGAGCGCCGTCCCAACCATCAAGATGACAAAGCCGAAATCATCAAAATTCGCGATGGCCAATGGTTCAAGATCGTCGAACGCCTGACCCAAACAGGTGGGATGATCACGATGGGTATGGATGTTTCGAGCGATGTCAGAAACGAAATGGAGCTGACCAAGCAGCAGACCCGATTGCGCAAACTCGTTACAGATCTCGAACGCTCCGAAACCAAAACGGCAGAGCTGACTCAGAACCTGAAGCGGGAAAAGCAAAACGCCGAACGGTCCGCAAACTCCAAAAGCGCGTTCCTCGCCAATATGAGCCATGAACTGCGCACACCGCTGAATGCGATCAATGGCTTTTCAGAGATTTTGGTCGATGAAATGTACGGTCCATTGGGCGATGATCGATATAAAGACTATGCGCAAGACATTCTCGACTCGGGCAAACACCTGCTCGACATGATTACAGACATCTTGGAAATGGCGAAAATCGAAGCGGGCAAAATGACCGTGGAGCTTCAACCGATCGATATCGTCGATCCAGTTGATGCGGCTGTACGGATGATCCGGCGCAAAGCCGAAGAGCGCAATATCGACCTTAAGCTGGTTTCAAATCCAGATCTTCCATTTGTCGAAGCCGATCATCGCGCGATCCGTCAAATGGTGCTGAACTTGGTCTCAAACGCGATCAAATTCACAGATGAAGGCGGAGATGTCCGGGTCAGCGTTGATCGCAAAGGCGACGAAATTCGCGTCGCGGTGCGTGATAACGGGATCGGTATCCCAGCTGATGCCTTGCCGCGCCTAGCGCAACCGTTTGAGCAAGTCAGCGATACGCGCGACCGAAATTATGATGGCACAGGCTTGGGGCTTGCGCTTACCAAATCGTTCGCGGAAATGCATGGGGGTCGTTTGACGATTGCAAGTGAAGCCGGTCGCGGGACGCAGGTCAGCTTTTTCTTACCCATTCACGTTTCGAAAGCGGACACTCGCAGCTCAGTCGCTTAAGACAGCTCGCTCAAAGTATCGATCGCAAACTCGGCCGCCTGCGTCGCACACGCGGATGCAGCGGTTTTTAAGGCGCGCGCGCGATCAGATGCGCGATTGCTTTGCGCTGGCTCAGTCGCAGACACGTCGGTCCGAGCGATCAAGGCACGATTATTGGTGGCGATCAGACTGACAACCATTTCGCACACCGCGGTCTCGCCTTCGAGCCTCAGAACAGACAGTTTCGTGGCAAGTTCATGATCTGTAAAAATACCAAGCTCCGGCAGAACGGCATTGCCGATCCCATCGGTTTTGAAACTGTCGACGATGGCAAGCTGGATTTGCCGTGTCGCAGGCCCGGACCACTCAACCCCCGGCACCAAGCGAAGACCGCCATCATTGCTTAAACTGACCAACGCTTGCCCAGAGATTAGCCGCGGCGCATCAGGCTCGCGAACAATCAAGTCAGACGACAAACCGGAAAGCTCTGTCTCAGTCTCGATACTGTACAGCGCATCCGCAACGGTTGGCTCGGGAAGAATGGAAACACAGGCAGACGTGACCGCCGTGCAGGCTGCAAAGATAAAGAGCTTCATATTCATGATCAGCGATCCTCATATGGCAGGGGTTTGCCCATGACTAAACCTTGTGGGTTTTGTTCGAGCTCTCGGGTCAGGCGGTCTAATCGCGCGATCAAGACGCGTAGCTCTTGCGCTGCCATGCTCGTTTGTTGAACGGTATCAGACGCACCGCCCTCGACTAAGACTGTCGCTGCCTCGATGGCTTTGCGGCTCTCGGTCAACATCTCGCTGGCATTGCCGGTTGCGCCATTCAGTTCATCGACAAGAACTTTAAGTTCCGCGTTCAAACTGACCAATTCTTGATCCAGTGATCCTGCAACCGCTGTAATGTCGCGTGACGCTTCGCTAAGATTGTCGCCGGCGGTTTCCAATGATGCGAGGGTGTCTATTGTTTGTGCGAGAAGGGCTGCATCTTCCGCCGAAATCGCGCTGGTTATGTCTTTCACATTGGCCAGTATTTCAGACATTGCTTCAACGTTTTCGTCATTGAGAAGCGCACCCAATTGGTCAATCGTCATGCCCGCTTGCCCGACAATCTCAGCGCCCCCATCGAACAAAGCCGCAAGCGGCGTCTCGCCAGCCTGGATCACGGGAACATCCTGATAGGGCGGCGGAAGCAGCGGACCAGCGTCTTCTGAGCCTGCATTAATTTGGACGAAAGTGACGCCTGTAATGCCCGCAAAATCGATGATCGCCGTCGAATCTGTCTTTACCGGTGTGGTGCGATCAACGCGCAAACGCGCACGCACCATCGAGGCATCTCGTCGATCGATCCGAACGCTCTCGACCTCGCCAACCTTGATCCCGATATAGCGCACAGAGGCGCCTTCTTCCAAAGAGATTGGGCCAGGGAAAACGACATCATATATCGAATAGTCTCGATTAAACTGCGATGAGCCAAGCCACAGCGCAAAGCCAATCACAGCCGCGGCGGCAGCTAAGACAAATGCCCCGATCAGGGCATAATTCGCGCGTGTCTCCATTATCCGGCTCCCATGATTGCGCCGCGCCCGCGAGGGCCCCCAAAATACTCCTGAATCCAGGGATGGGGCTCTCGTCTTAATTCATCCATCGTGCCAATTGCCAGCACGCGCTTGTCTCCCAGCACCGCAATGCGATCACAAGTGACCGCGAGCGTATCGACATCATGTGTGACCAAAAACACGGTCAGACCCAGAGATTTTTGCAAATCACGGATCAATTGGTCAAATCCGGCCGCCGTAATCGGGTCGAGCCCGGCGGTCGGTTCGTCGAGAAAA
>JBCBQS010000222.1:0-4768 GCA_039820085.1 Pseudomonadota bacterium | reverse complement strand
ATCCAGCAACATGAAGGCTGGGCGCGATGCTAAGGCTCGCGCAATCTCAACCCGGCGACGCTCAAAAACCGCGGCCTCGGCGTCTTGATTACCGATCACCAGGTTCGTGAAACCCTGCAAATCGTTGATCGCGCCTCGATCATTTATGAAGGCAGTGTCTTGTTTGAAGGGGCGCCACACGAAGTGCTCAACAATGACGATGTCCGCCGAGTGTATCTCGGTCAGAGATTTGCGGCGTAGAGGGCAGAGTTATGAGTGCCTATCAACGCTTAGATATGCGCCAGGGGCAATCCCTGGTGATGACGCCGCAGCTGCAACAAGCCATAAAGCTGCTACAACTCTCAAACATTGAACTCGCCGAGTTTGTCGCGGAAGAGATTGAGCGCAATCCTTTGCTCGAACGCGGTGACAATGCCACGCCCGCAGAGACGGACGGCGATTTAGACAAAGCCAAAGGTCGCGATGAGCTATCGCTCGATGGCTCCGAGGGTATTGGCAGCGCGCGTGACGCCGTCGATGCTTCTGACAGCGATATGTATGAGTCGGGAACTGGCTCAGACGAAGCACGCACGGCGAACAGCCAATCCGGACCATCTGCGAGCACTGATTGGTCGTCGGTTGGTTCAGGTCGCGGCGTCAGCGATGATTTTGATTTCGAAGGCTCGATTTCGAGCGAGAAGTCCTTGCATGAACACTTGCACGATCAATTGGCGATCGCAGGCTTGAGCCAAGCAGATAGCCTGATTGCAGCGCGGCTGATTGATGAGACGGATGATGCCGGCTTCTGCAAAGTCGACCTCAATGAAGTGGCAACCGCGCTCGGTGCCGATCCTGCAAATGTCGCGGCCGTTTTGGACGTCTGCCAAGGCTTTGATCCAACCGGCGTCATGGCACGTGATCTGACAGAGTGTCTTGCGCTGCAGCTCAAAGAGCAGGATCGCTTAGATCCAGCCATGCAGGCTTTTTTGGATAATCTGCACCTTGTCGCCAAGCACGACATCAAAGCCCTCAGCGAGATTTGCGGCGTCGATAAAGACGATGTCATGGACATGCTCGCAGAATTACGCACGCTTAGCCCGCGTCCAGCGTCAGGCTTTGCGTCTGAAGCGACCATCGCTGTGGCGCCGGATGTATTTGTACGCGAAATGCCCAATGGCATGTTTGCCGTTGAGCTCAACAGCGAAACGCTACCGCGCGTGCTCATGGACAAAGCCTATTATGCCGAAGTCTCGGCCCTGCCGATGCGCGATAAAGAGAAAGAATTTATCTCTGAATGCGCGGCGAACGCGACTTGGCTGATCAAGTCGCTCGACCAGCGCGCCCGGACGATTTTAAAAGTCGCCAGCGAGATTGTTCGTCAGCAAGATGCCTTCTTCGCCCATGGTGTGGCACATCTTCGTCCGCTTAATCTGAAGCAAGTCGCCGATGCGATCGAGATGCATGAATCAACCGTGAGCCGGGTGACCAGCAACAAGTATATGGCGACACCGCGCGGTCTATTTGAGCTGAAATACTTTTTCTCAGCGGCGATTCCGTCGACGGGGGGTGGTGAGGCGCACTCCGCAGAAGCGGTGCGGTATCGCATCAAGCAGCTGATTGACGAAGAAGGCGAAAAGGTTCTGTCTGACGACAAGATCGTTGAGATTTTGACCGAGTTCGGCATCGAAATCGCTCGCCGAACCGTTGCCAAATATCGCGAGAGCCTCGGCATTCCGAGCTCTGTCCAGCGTCGCCGAATTTTGAAAGCGAGCGCTTAGGGATTCTGTCTTGTGTGTGGCATCGGGCGGGCCGGCGACTTTAGGCGTCAGTGCGATTGTTCGCGAGAGGCTTGAACCGCCTTCAGAGAGTCGTTGCCGAGATCTATAGAGCGCTGGTCTCTAGTTACTTTGTTGAAAATTACAGTCAACAAAGACATCAAACGTAAAAGTAAGACGCCTATCTGTTCTCGTTGGGACAGACAGGACGTGAAATATGGCTGATGAAGTTCAGTTAGCGCAAATGTGGGACTATGCGATTGATCGCGTTAGGGAGCACTTTGCGGATTGCCGTTTGGATGAACTTTCAACGGTCGAAAGGGTCTTTGCAACCACCATTCGCCCTGACTTAGAGGGCGCTATTCATGATGTACTGAAAGCAATCGATCCGGATTATAGCATTAGCGGAATAGGACATGGTGATCGCTACGATGCTCTATCATTTTTGACCATTATCAAGGCAAGAAGAGAGCCCCCCATTATTGGTCCTTTGGAATACATGGATATTGATGTGGGAGCGGATCAACCCGCGCGGTGCCTTCAACAAGGATTATACCAGTTTCAGATGAATGGTGCTCCCGCTGCTCTTCTGATCAGCCAGATGCCACGTTTCGTGACAGGACAGAGCGGGGTTCGTATTGAAGTTATCTCTTCCCCGCAAAGTGGAGGCTTCCGATCGGCACAAACCCTAATGGCGTCTGTCGTCGCGGCGCTGGCGGAAAACTCGGTCTATAAGGGCCGTACACTTTCTTTTGAAACCGGGCACCAACACTCGGGGGCATTAGGGGCTTTGAAAGTACATCGCTTGCCGCAAACAAAGCTGTCAGACGTGATTTTGCCACAAGCCACTCTCGAGACGTTGAAGCGGACCGTATTTGGATTTGTTGAAACCCGTTCGAAGCTTCGCGAACTGGGGTTTTCTGCCAAGCGAGGTTTATTGCTGTACGGGCCTCCTGGGACCGGCAAAACGCACTTCATTCGGTACATCATCTCTAATCTCGAAGATCACACCGCTTTTTTAGTGACAGCCGAACAAGTCGTTGCGATTGAGCAGATTATGGTTTTGGCAAGAGCGATGCAGCCATCAATCGTCATCATTGAGGACGCCGATCTCATCGCACGGTCGCGCGAACAGATGGGCGATGCATGTGAAGAAGTCCTTTTAAACAAGCTCTTGAATGAGATGGATGGTCTGACTGAGGATAGCGAGATTTTGTTCGTTCTAACGACGAACAGACCAGAACAACTCGAAGATGCAATTCGAAATCGTCCCGGACGAATTGATCAAGCAATTGAGATCCCAAAACCTGACGCCGAGTGTCGTGCCCGCCTGTTTGACCTCTATCGAATGGGAGTCGAAATTCCCGATGAGTTGAAAGCAGAATGCGTTCAAAGAACAGAAGGCGTGACGGCGTCGTTTATGCGTGAACTGGCCAGACGAATGACTCAGTTCGCGATCCTGCGCGGCGATAGCGCTGCACTCAACCAGGCGGATATGCGCATGGCGTTCGAAGATTTGTTTGGTTCAAGTGCGCTGAATGCATCTTTCCTTGGCGCGACCGAGTAGGCTCAAAAGCTCAGCGCTATGGATCGGTCGCTGATAATAAAACAACGGGAACTGGCGGTGGAGACACTGGAGCTTGGATCAATTGTATTGAGGACGCCACTAACGAACCGCGAACATGACTAAGAAGACCTAGCTAGTAAAAAGGGGAGTTTGCATTGGGAATTCAAATGAACGAAATCGCGGAAACACTTGCCTCGAAGTTCGCTCGCTACCGCATCCCGCATGTGACAGAATTCTTGGACGCGAATGCATTTGAACGTGGCGACGACGCGGTTGTTCGCTGGTCGAAGGCATTCCTCAAGCGCAATCTCCGCGCGAACGATCAACACGAGCTATGTGACGCGTTGTTCAGTATCAGCCCCAAGGGTTTTGCTTACCTTTTCCCGATTTGGTTGCGTGAGTCGCTCCTTGAGAATTGGACGTGCGACGCAGCCATTTATACGGCTAACGAGTTCATTTTCGAACGCCATAGATGGAATTCGCTTTCGGATGAATTCGCCGTTTTTTATACAAATGAGCATCTGGGCCTGGTTTCGGAAGCAATGCTTGCTGTTTCAGAGCTAGAGCACTTCGAAGACGTTCGTGACTCCCTGCGAAAGTACGCGAAAGAGTTGGCTGCGATTGCCCACTAAGAGCGGCCGCTATCAAGCGTCTTAAACTCGCCCCAAAACAGGCGTTCGTTATATCAGTTGTTTCGCGGTCGTGACCCCGCGCCGACATGCGATGACCTGAGATCGATTGACCCACAGCTGAGTTTGTTCATAGCTGTTTACCGATTGTTATCGGGACCAACTAAATGCCCAGTAATTCGATGCGATATGATGTGATCGATGCGCTCAGAGGGTTCGCTCTGTTTGGCGTCCTATGGGTGAATACGACAGGTCATGCACTCTCTCATTTTGCGATCAATGACCCCACCGCTGGCGGAGGAATGGACGCACTGAATTTTGGCGCATGGCTCGGGACCAGCGTATTTATAGAAGGCTGTATGCGCGGCCTTTTTTCACTGCTGTTTGGAGCAAGCGTCATATTAATAACGCGCCGCGCCGCCGCACCTGAGGATTCGTTGCTCGGCGCCGATCTCTATTTTCGACGGAACCTGTGGTTGATGGTCTTTGGCCTTGTTCACGGCTTCTTGCTGCTAATGCCAGGAGATATTCTCTACACGTATGCACTGTGCGGGATGGTGCTTTTTGTGTTCAGACTCGCGTCTGTGAGAACTTTGCTGGCTTTGAGCTGCCTCTGCCTCGTAATTGTGTCTGCTGTCGAAGGACTGGACGCTGCCGAAAAACACCAGATCGCCGACCAACTCGCGGCATATGAGGACATCAGTTCCGCTCCTGAAGAAATCCAAGACTTGGCGGGGGCGTTGAAAGTTCCGCAAGAGTACATTGATACCGAGTATAGGGAAAAAGTGACGAGCCCATATTCGGTGCATGTTCGATAC
>JBCBQS010000221.1:0-4771 GCA_039820085.1 Pseudomonadota bacterium | reverse complement strand
GTTGTTGCTGACATAAGCGGCGACGATATCTGCGGCTTGCGAAAGTAAATCAAGCTTCGTAATCGGGGTTTTTTCATCTGCATCCATATTTTATGGATACAAACTCAAATCAACGATTGTCTACGTCTTTATTGGCGAAATACGATCGATTTCAATTTTATATCATTCGATAATTTGATCGTTTCAATTCATATGTCATAAATATTAGTGATGCGGGTCTTTGCGAACACAAGACAGCCCTTTGATAGACTGAAGATTTAGGTGTCGGATCCCCGCCAAACAGGGGGGCGTTTCTCCAAAAAAGCCGCGATCGCTTCTTTGTAATCATCTTGCTTGACCATTTGCGCAAGTAGATCATTTGCTTCGGCGACGGACGTTCCGATGTCGCGATGATAGTCGAGATAGATTTGCCGTTTTGATTGCGCCAGCGCATTCGGAGAGACCCGAGCGATCAACGTCTCGGCATAGGCGCGCGTCTCCGCGATCAGCGTTTCTTTGGAAACGAGGCGATGGACCAGGCCCATTTCCTGGGCTTCGTCTGTGAGAAATTTTCGGCTTGAAAGCAAAAGTTCTGTGGCGCGCGATCCACCGATCAAGCGTGGCAGCAACCAAGATAATCCATACTCTGCTGGAAGATTGAGCGGCCCATGTGCGGTGGTCAGTTTGGCACCCGGCACGGCAAACCGAACATCGGCATAGCAGGCGAGCACTAGGCCGACCCCAGCCGCGGCCCCATTGATCGCAGCAATAACCGGCTTTGATAGCGCAAAATGATACGCGAAGTCCTCGCGAAACGGCGCGTAGCTCGGGTCGCCTGGCGTGACGAGATCGATCGGCGTTCCCGCATCATATCCGCCAGACTTTGAGTGACCGTCTAAAGCTTGAGAATCGCCGCCAACGCAAAACCGATCGCCCGCCCCTGTGACGAGAATGGCGCGCACATTTGCGTCTCGTTCTGCTTGGTCGAGCAAGAATCGATACTCAGTATGCATGCGCCCCGTCCAGGCATTGTGGCGGTGCGGACGGTTCAGCGTAATCGTCGCGATTTGCGCGTCGACATCATAAGTCGTTGCTTTGAGGTCCACAGCGCGCCTCCCTGACTTATTCGAAGTTCAGGCCGTCAAATGTCCCTGTGTCGCGCCAGGCGGCAATATGGGCAAAGAAGGCGCGCGCCCCACCAGGATGTCCTAACTGATGCCGGTTCTTATCGGTCAAACCGGCCCCCTCATTATTGTAATAACCGGGCGTGCATTCTGTGGTGCCGATCAGCATGCCTTGTCCGCTCAAGACCATTTCAACCCAGGCGTCTTGCGCTGCCAAGCTTGGCTCGACGGCGTTGAACCCGTTTTGCTCGGCATGGGCGACAACGGCGCTGATTGTGTCGGCATGGTCGACAATATTGTGCGGGACATTTGAGATTAGGTTGGCCGCTTGGCTTGGCTGCACGATGAATGCATTTGGAAAGCCATTGACGTGGACGCCGTGCAAGGTGCGCATGCCATCCGTCCACGCTTCAGACAGAGCGACGCCATCGCGCCCAACTGGATCGAACCCGGCCCGTTCGGTATAGTCAGAGCCAACCTCGAAGCCGGACGCATAGACGATACAATCGACCTCATACGTTTTGCCATTGGCGACAAGACCGGTTTCGGTGATGCGTTCAACGCCTTGCCCATCTGTGTGCACGAGCCGCGTGCTCGGCTCATTAAAGGCTTGAAGGTATTGGTCATGGAAGCAGGGGCGTTTGCACAATTGGTGGTACCAGGCTTTGAGCGATTCAGCGGTCGCTTTATCGTCGACAATCGTTTCGCAGCGCTGGCGGATTTCTTCCATCTTTTCAAAGTCGGCATCCTCAAACGCTTGCAGCATTGATTCAGGCGTCCACTCTGTTGGTGGCATGGCTTGGACTTTTTCGCGAATGCGGCGGGAGATTTCGGTCCAGCCATCCATGACATAGTCTTCTTGTGGGAAGCCTTGGGACTGGTTCTCGACGAAATTATCGTACCAGCGCTTTTGCCAGCCGGGTGTCGCGATCTCTTTAAACCAATCGGCATCGATCGGCGCATTGTTGCGCTCATCAATCGAGGACGGCGTCCGCTGGAAGACGAGGAGTTCTTTGGCTGACTTTGCAAGATGCGGCACGCATTGCACGGCGGTCGCGCCGGTTCCAATAATCGCGACGCGCTTGTCGCCAAGCTTATCCATCGGCGCACCGTCTGGGCTGCCGCCGGTATAGCTGTAATCCCAACGACTGGTATGGAAGGACTTGCCTTTAAACGTCTCGATGCCTTCGATGCCGGGAAGTTTGGCGACATGTAGTGGCCCGGTCCCCATACCGATATATTTGGCTGTGAAGGCATCGCCGCGCGAGGTTTTGACGAGCCAACAAGCTTTGTCCTCTTGCCATTCAAGCGCGGTCACCTCGGTGTGAAACAGCGCGTCTTTATAAAGATCAAATTGCTCACCGATCCGGCCGCAATGATTGCGAATTTCCGGCGCGTGCGCATATTTTTCAGTCGGCATGTGTCCAGTTTCTTCGAGCAGCGGCAGGTAGATCATAGACGCGGTATCGCACTGCGCACCGGGATAGCGGTTCCAATACCAGGTGCCGCCAAAGTCGCCGCCTTTTTCGATGATCCGCACACTGTCGATCCCGGCTTGCTTGAGCCGCGCACCGACCACCAAGCCCGCAAACCCGCCGCCAATGAACGCAAATGTGACATGGTCTTTGACGGGGTCACGCTCGCGCCAGGGTGTGTATGGGTCGGCGGCCAAGTCGTCGAATTTTCCTTCAAGCCGCACATATTGAGCGTTGCCGTCCGCGCGGACCCGCTTGTCCCGCTCTTCGGCATATTTTTGTTTTAGGGCGTCTTTATTTTGCAGTGTGAGTGTCATTAGTTTGCTCCATTGGGCTGTGTGTTCCAGTGCTGACGGGACGGAAGCCAAGCAGGAAATCGACGCGCCTGACCTGGCTAACCTAGAGACAGGCTGTGCGGACCGCTCAATTTCCGCTACTTTCCGGGTAGCCGAGACGCGACGAACAGATGCCATTTGATAAGGCGCGCGCGTCCCGGTGAAGGGAGAACACAATCATGAGCGAGTCCGATCAGACCAAAGCGCCCAATTCAATCATGGAAATTTCGGCCTTTGACCCAGAGGCGAGAGACAATCCCCACCCTAAGTTAAAGCAGCTGCGCGAAACGCACCGCGTGCTTCGGGATGAGCCGGTCAAAACTTGGTTGCTGACGCATTATGACGATATCCGCGCGACGGTGAATGACCGCACGTTTGTCCGCCATCCGATCAATGCTGAAGAAGGGTCGATGACGCGCATGATGGTTGATCCTGATGATCCGGACGGTCGCCGCTCCAGCATTTTGTTTCAGGATGATCCTGATCATTCGCGCAATCGCCTGCCGCTGATGAAAGCGTTCTACGCGCGGATCAAAAAAATGGAGCCAGAGATCGAAGCGATGATTGATAAAGTCATCGCTGCGGCGCCATCGTCTGGGCGGTTTGACTTGATGGAGCACATTGCCGTTCCGATCCCGATTCTGATCATCGCGCATATTCTAGGTGTTGATGAGAGCCGTTTGGAAGAGTTTCGCGATTGGTCGGAGGGCGTCATTCTGAGCCTCAACCCTCTGCGTAGCCAGGAAGAGGCCGCTTATATGATGGCGAGCGGCGAAAAGCTGGACGCGTATTTCACCGAGCTCATGGAAGATCGACGCCGCGAGCCCAAAGACGATTTGATCAGCGACATGGTGCAAGCCCAAGCCAATGGCGGGAATTTTGACGACGATGAGCTGCGGACCAATTTGCAAGCGCTTTTGGTTGGCGGGAATCTCACGACGACCGATCTGATCGGCAATGGCGTTTGGTTGTTCCTCAATCATCCAGAGCAATTGCAAGCGCTGCGCGACAATCCAAACCTTGCCGCCAATGCGGTCGAAGAAGTGCTGCGGTTTGAAGCGCCGGTACAGGCGACATCGCGGATCGTTTCCGAAGACAGAGAGGTGGCCGGCTGCCCAATGAAGAAAAGCCAACCCGTCTTCATGTCGCTTGCATCGGCCAACCGAGACCCAGCAAAGTTTGATGCGCCTGAAGACTTTGACATCACCGTCAAGCGCGCCTCGCATGTCTCTTTTGGCGGCGGATCTCATATCTGCATTGGCGCACCCTTAGCGCGAATTGAAGCGAGACGCGTGTATCAGAAACTGTTCGAGCGCTATCCAAATATGTCTTTGCCGGATCAAGACATCGTCTGGCGAACCTTGCCTTTTTTTCGCGGCATGGAGCGCTTAGAGATCGAGGTTTCGCCCTGACACTCTTGTGCGTTTGGAGACCCTTATGTCCGCGCTTGTGATCGACAAACCCGCAACGAAGACCACCGATCAGCCAGCCGAGAAAAAGCGTCCTTTGTGGGAGCTTCACGTCGTTATTCCGAGCAAGACGGGACGCGTCTTTGGGCGAGCGACCTTAAGAACAATCCCCGAAACGGGCTTGTTTAGTGAGCGTGTCAAAATGATCATTTGGACGTCATCCACATCGCCTGGAGATTTTGGCTTTGACACAGACGTTGATGGGGAACGGGTTTCAGATCGCGTCGATCTGTTGGTGCATATTTTTGGGACGTCGATCCGGTTTAGTCCAAGTCCCTTCATAACGATCTTTGTCCGCAGTTGCGGTGCCTTCGCAGGTCATTGGACTAAACCGGATCGACGTCCCAAAAATATGCACCAACAGATCGACGCGATCTGAAACCCGTTCC
>JBCBQS010000220.1:0-4793 GCA_039820085.1 Pseudomonadota bacterium | reverse complement strand
CTGTACCCGGCGTGCGCTGGCCCGGCGAAAACACGCGATCGCCAATAAAATGATCGAACATCTGACGCACAAAGCCGGCGCCCCAACTCATATGCATTACGCCAAGCGCAACGCCTGCGTAAACGCCACATAGTGATTTCTGCCTCACCATAATGAAGAGCGACGCTGATATCAGCGCGAGTAGATACAGCGTGGGAATCCAAAGGGCTATTGGTACGACCGGTGCAATCAGGATCGCGCAAACATTCGCGGCAAGCGCTAGAACGGGCAGCATCTGACGTAGCTTTAAAGCTGTCTTGTTCTTGATCGCATTCTTGGCGCGGCCTTTGCCATAATTGAAATATTGCTTTGCCAACGCGGTCGCGCTGCCACGCGGGACGTATTGAATACGAATGTCAGCGTCGAGGAATATCCGTCCGCCATGGGCGGCAAGGCGCGCATCAAACTCGGCATCTTCATTGTGCGTAAAGTCTTCATCATAGCCGCCAAGCCGTTTGAATTCTTCCAATAGAAAGCCAGCATGGTGGCCATGATCGACATAGCCCGATATGCGGCCGCCCCGATGCGCAGCCCCCCCGGACCCAAGCGGTGTATCAACGATCCAGGCATTGGCTTTTTCGAAACAGGTCTCGCCAATCGCATCCATCGGAATGACGACTGAGTCCGCGCGCGTTTCGATCAGTGACCGCGTCACGTCGAGAATAAAGTTTGCCGGATAAATTGAGTGTGCATCACAGCGAACGAGCCACTCAGATGCCTCGGTCGCGGCATCTTCCACGGCAAGATTGATTGCTGCGGCTTGTCGTTTTTTGGCATTGTGAATGACGCGTACGTTTGGGAACTCAGATGCTAAATCTTCGACAATGCGAACGGTGCCGTCTGTGCTGCCGCCATCAGCGACAATGACAGGGATATCACGCAGCGTGCTCTCCCCCGTCATCAAAGACCGAATACAAGCTTCAATATGCCGGGCCTCATTGAGCGTCGGAATCACTGCGAGGATCGAGTCCGGCCTAATGTTTAAAGCGTCATCGGTCATATTCTTGCAAAACGTCCCTGCAACCGAAGACCGGCTTGAGGGCCATCCTCATCCCGTCATGTCTTCGTCTTCCCGTAAGAGCAATTCTGATACCAAACCATGAGACCGACAATTGCAAGTCTCCGCACGGCATCGCTGCGCTTTCCAATAGGGCGAAAACGGCGAAGGCAGAAAAGCTTTAGTTCAATCCGCAGACGGGTTGTGTTTCAAGTGTTGGGGCAAGCTCTGCGGATTGGCAAATGCGGGCATGAACGGCCCGTCTTTGCGCGGCGCTTGTAAGTTGCGAGGTCAGGTATGTGCCAGTCATCGGATACCTGTTTCCTGATGCAGCCTCAATGCATGTGAAACGACAAAGAGTCGTAAACTCTTGTCCCAAGAATCTAGACAAGGCAGCCGCATTTAGATCGATGGCATCGGTTTCCAGACCTCCGATCGGCTCAAGGCTCTCGCTTTGCGCGATCGCCGCGGTTTGGTCTTCTGCCACGGCGGGGTCGGCCGGAGTGGGGCTTTGAGGCGCGTCCACAGAGACAGGTGTCTCCAATTCGGACACCAAGGACGCGGTTTCGAGTTCTTCCGTCTCAGCGATGTCAATCGCTTCTGAGGTGCTCATATCACTGACTGTTTCAACCGCAGTCTCACGACTGTCTGCAATTGAAAGCGACGCGATGATCGGCGTGTCCAGGGTGTCGCTTGTCGCGAGCTGTGTCGTGTCTTCGCGCGTTGATGTCAGCATGGCGGAGGCTTCAATCGTCTCAACAGGCGCCACAGCTGCGCTTACAATCGTGGCCTCAGGCTCTGTCCAGGTGACCGGATGGGTCTCCGGCGAAAAGCCAATGCGCTGCAAGTAAAGATCCGTGGGGGCGTAGCGATCTTGGCGAATGCTGCCACTGATCAAGAATTCACCGCGGCTCACTGGCACGATTGAGTCCACCGTTGCATCCGCAGGAATGGTGATGGCGCGCTGGCCGATGAGCACGCCGTCTTGGCTGCGCTGTTCGAGCAGAACTTGGACCCGATCGTCCAAGATTGGCAAGGTGCTCGAGATAACAAGCTCACCTGATGCAAGCGCCAGCAGGTGCGCGTCGTCTTGGAATTGCATGTGCGGCAAGCTGATCGTCGCTACGGCCTCCCCGGTCGACCCGATCTGCTCTAGTCGCGGCATACTGCCTGTGACCAAAACAAACACGCCGCCATACGCGCTCGGGACTGCATTCAAGATTACATCGTCAGCATAGAGAGGGAGGACGTTCTCATTCACCAATCGACCGCGTTCATCGAACTGAACGAAAGACTGAGCGGACCCGGCTTCGGACGCATCCGAGACTGTCAGCGCGACGTAGATTTGGCTATCGACATCAACGGTCACATTTGTCCCAATCAGACCAAGCGGGCGTTCAAAAGTGGATTCCCAAGCGACAAATCCATCCGCATTGATGGAGGCCATGCGAATAAAGCCGCTATCTTCAGATGGGGCTAAAACAAGCACGCCTTCTGCACTTTTCGCCAATGAGATCTCGGATCCTTCACCTGCGAGGGTCGGATAATTCTTTGACCAGACCGTTTTTCCGGCTTGGACCCGAGAGATTGTCAGCGTGTCGTCAGCCAGCGCGGTCGTTACGAAACCCTCTTCACCTAGGCTGACCACCTCAACGCCATCGCGTCCGAGCTTTTTGGCGGGTGCGATTTGCGCGGCCCCTGTGCCGTTTGATGCGGTTAGCCATCGCCGCGCGACATCATCGCCAGCGAGCGTCTCAACCAACATCAAGGCATCGCCGTTTTGACCGTGAGCCAGCGCGACCAACCGATCAGACTGATTCGTGCCAAAACGCACCAGGTCGCCGCGCGCTCCGCTTTCAAGGCTGATCTGCTCCAGGGCTGGTTCAGCGCCAAGGATGACCGGTTTGGCATTCACGCCCGAGGCTGGAATAATTGCCCCACGGCCAAAGAAGCCAGCAAAGACCCCAATTAAAAGAATACAGATGATCAGGACGAGGCCAGCGAAAAAGTCTGTCTTTTGTACCGTTTCCTCGCTCGCTACGGTCCGGTTGACATGCGGCGCGTAATGACGGCGCTCTCCGGAATAGCTTGTTTCATTGATGATGCCGTTCGTGTCCCCGTTTTCGGGGGTCTTCGGCATGTCGCCAGCTTGATCAAAGCCGAGTTCTAAATATGCGTCCCGCCCAGCCATAGGTGTACTCTCCTCACGATCATCAAATTCTTTGATGGTGACGTCCCAAAACGCCGAGTATTCAAAAGAACACTCCCGCACGTTTATTGTCCCAACGAAATGGGTTTAAAGCAACGCGCGGCGCATCTTATTCTCTATTTTGTTGCAAATTCGCAACAAACTGCTCCATCCTTAATCTCGTATGCATTACGACTGTGCGATCGTAGCGCATGTACAATTCGTCTATCTCGTGGACACTGCGATACAAATTTCACGCCAAGATTTTGAAAGAAGCGCATCATGGCAAAAGGACTAGTGACCCTCTTTGGCGGGTCAGGATTCATTGGACGATACGCAGCCCGCACCCTTGTGGAAGCGGGATATCGCGTGCGCGTCGCTGTTCGCCGCCCGCATCTCGCAGGCGAAGTTCGCCTTGCAGGCGCGCCGGGTTGGGTAGACATCGTGCAAGCCAATATCCGCGATAAAGAGTCTGTCGCAAAGGCCGTTGACGGCGCTGACGCGGTTGTGAACCTGGTTGGGATCCTGTTTGAGAAAGGTCGTCAAAGCTTTGAAGGGGCGCAGCGCGACGGGGCCATTAACGTTGCCGAAGCCTGCCGTGACGCCGGAATAGAGCGGTTTGTCCATATCTCCGCGATTGGCGCCAACCCAGAGTCTAAGGCTGATTATGCAGAGACAAAAGGCGAAGCCGAAACGGCTATTCGAGAGATATTACCAAGCGCGGTTATCCTTCGCCCGTCGATCGTCTTTGGTCCCGAGGATGATTTCTTCAACCGATTTGCAGCCATGTCCGCCCACCCCATCTCGTCTATCGCGCCTTTCTTGCCGGCGATTGGAGGGGGCACGACGAAACTCCAACCGGTTTATGCCGGTGATGTGGCTGATGCGATTGCAAATGCCGTTCAACGCGAAGATGTGGCCGGCAAAATCTATGAACTTGGCGGGCCAAGCATTTACACATTTAAAGAGCTATACGGGTTCATTGGGGAAACGATCCATCGCAAGCGTTTCGCGATGCCGCTTCCATTCTTTGTTGCAAGACCCATGGGCCTCGCGTTTGGGACCCTGTTTCGGCATGTTTGGCCGCTTTCATCGGGGATATTTGGACCCCCTCCGATTACCGGTGACCAAGTCGAAATGCTTAAAACAGACAATGTCGTTTCAGACGGCGCTCTGACATTAGCTGATCTCGGGGTCACGGAGCTCGAAACGGTCGAAGCGATCGTTCCGAGCTATTTGTACCGTTTTCGACCGTATGGGCAGTATCATCAAAAGTCTGAATCGGTTTAGTTGCCAGCGTCCATTGGCAAGGGTTCGAGCGGTGGGACTACATTGCCGTCATCATCCGTCACGATGTACTTGAGTGGATAAACGACGCCTTTGCGCGTCACAGCTTCACCATTCTCGATTTTCGGCTCAAACCGCAGGGTAGAGACTGCGTTTCTCGAGGACTCGACAAAGCCTGGGTGGCCACATTTCACATCAAGGTTGATGACAAAGCCTTCAGGACTGACGTCAAAATAATTATCGCATCGTGCGCTGATCTCGCTCACCGCACCTGCAAGTTTC
>JBCBQS010000219.1:0-4814 GCA_039820085.1 Pseudomonadota bacterium | reverse complement strand
CGTCTCTTTCAACTGAGATGGGTTCATCTCGCCAAGACCTTTGAACCGGCTAAGGTCAACCTTCTGATTGGGCTTAAACTCAAGTTCCATTAGCAGGTCTTTGTCCTCATCATCCATCGCGTAGACGGACTTGCCCTTATACGAGAGTTTGTAGAGCGGCGGCATCGCCATATAGAGGCGGCCGCTTTCAATGAGACCGGGCGTCATCTTGTAGAAAAAAGTGATCAACAGCGCCGCGATGTGGGCGCCGTCAACATCCGCATCTGTCATGATGATGATCTTCTCATAGCGCAGATCATCGATGTTGAATCTCGACCCGGTGCCAGTGCCAAGCGCGAGGAGCAAGTCCTGAAGCTCTTGGTTTTTGTCCATTTTATCTGCGGTGGCCGACGCAACATTCAGGATCTTACCCCGCAAAGGGAGAATCGCTTGCGTTTTACGGTCACGCGCCTGCTTGGCTGATCCACCCGCAGAATCGCCCTCAACGAGGAAGAGTTCCGTGTCGCCTTTATTGTCTGAGCAATCCGCAAGTTTGCCTGGTAAGCGCAGCTTTTTGGTGGCTGATTTGCGCGCAACGTCTTTCGCTTTGCGACGCCGCGCCCGCTCATCAGCACGTTCGATCGCCCATGTCAGAAGCTTGTCGGCTTCTTTAGGGCTGCCCGCGAGCCAGTGGTCAAACCGATCACGAACCGAGTTTTCCACCAGTCGAAACGCCGCCGTGGTCGAAAGCTTGTCTTTGGTTTGGCCGACAAATTCTGGATTACGAATGAAGACTGACAAGAGCAGACCGGAATGGCCCATAATGTCGTCTGCCGTGATTGACGTGCCCTTTTTCTGGCCCGTCAGCTCAGCATAGTTGCGGAGCCCTTTGGTAATGGCTGAGCGGAAACCCGCCTCATGCGTTCCGCCATCTGGAGTTGGGATCGTGTTACAGTAAGACCGTGAGAATCCATCTGTTTCGCCAAACCCGGCCGCTGTCCAGGCAATCGCCCATTCAACCTTGCCATCATCAGTTTCAACCAATCCGGCAAAGTGTTGTTCAGTGATCGTCGCTTTGCCTTTGAACACCTCGTCCAACTGATCCGCGAGACCGTTTGGATAAGAGAGTGTCTTTTCAGCCGGGACTTTCGAGTCCTCGGGTAAGAGTTCAGGATCGCATTTCCAGCGGACTTCGACGCCGCGATAGAGATACGCTTTCGAGCGCGTCATTTGGAACAGGCGCTGCGGCTTGAATCGCAGTTTCTCACCAAAAATTTCAATATCGGGTTTGAACCGAACGGTTGTGCCGCGGCGGTTTGGGGCGGCACCAATCAGTTCTAGACCGCCCATGACCTTTCCGCGCTCAAACGCTTGGAAATACAGCTTTTTGTCTCGCGCAACTTCAACTTCCATCCGCTCCGACAGCGCGTTCACAACGGAAGACCCAACGCCGTGGAGACCGCCTGCAGTTTCATAGGCTTTGTTGGAGAATTTTCCGCCCGCATGCAGGGTCGTCATGATCACTTCGAGTGCAGATTTGCCGGGATACTTTGGGTGTTCCCCAACCGGGATGCCGCGCCCATTGTCGACCACTTCCACATAACCATCAGACCGAACATGGACTTCGATACGCGAGGCATGTCCGGCGACGGCCTCGTCCATGGAGTTGTCGAGGATTTCAGCGAAGAGGTGATGGTAGGCGCGCTCGTCCGTGCCGCCAATATACATGCCGGGGCGTTTGCGCACGGGTTCTAGGCCCTCAAGGACCTCAATATCTTTCGCGCTATAACCAGAAGGATCAGTTTTCATATCGTCGAATAGGTTAGATTGCTTTGCAGCGCCCATAGTGGTTTTCTCCCCGTAAGACTATTCGCCTACTGATTCCAAGGATTTCCATCATGACGATTATGATTAACACGCCATTAACCCTGCCATCTGGCGTGGAATTGCCCAATCGGCTCGTTAAGGCGGCAATGACCGAACGATTGGCCAATCCGAAGAATGAGGTCACTGACCGCCACTTGCGTTTGTACAGGGCCTGGGGGGACGGGGGGATCGGGCTGCAAATCACCGGAAATGTCCTTGTTGATCGGCGAAATCTCGAAGCTCCCGGCAATGTCGTGATCGATGGCGCGCCGTCAAATGAGCATGCTGTCATGCTTGGAAAATGGGCGGACGCTTGCAAAGCGGGGGGCGGCAAAGTGGTCATGCAGCTCAGCCATGCCGGGCGCCAGACGCAAAAGCTGGTCAATCCGCAGCCCGATGCGCCGAGCGCGATTGCCGTCGACTTGCCGGGTGGTCAGTTTGGAACGCCGCGCGCAATGTCAGGCGATGATATCAAGCGTCTGATCGAGAAGTATGCGATCGCCACTAAAGCAGCGCGTGCAGCGGGCTTTGATGGCGTTCAAATCCACGCCGCACATGGCTATCTGATGAGCCAATTCCTGTCGCCATTGACCAATCAACGCGAAGATGAGTGGGGTGGGTCGCTGGAAAATCGGGCCCGCATGCTGCTCGAAGTGATCAAAGCGGCCAAAGCGGAAGCTGGGCCGGGGTTTGGCGTGTCGATTAAACTCAACTCGGCTGATTTCCAAAAGGGAGGTTTCTCTCAAGAAGATTCCACTGCAGTGATTGGCATGCTCAATCCGATCGGTCTGGATTTCGCTGAGATCTCTGGCGGCAACTATGAGCAGCCGAAAATGATGGATATGGAAGGGCTGAAGCCCGCGCATGAAGATGGTGCCCGCGAGAGCACGATGAAACGTGAAGCCTACTTCCTCGACTACGCTAAAGAGGTCCAGTCGGTGGCGCAGATGCCGCTCGTGGTCACCGGCGGCTTTCGAACGCGGGAGGGCATGGATGCCGCGCTGGCAAGCGGAGAGGCCGATCTAGTTGGGCTCGGACGTCCGCTCTGCGTGGATGTCGATGCGCCGGCGCAGCTGATTTCAGGCGCGTTAGATGAGTTGCCAAAATGGGAAAAAACGCTGCGGATCGGACCGGGAATATTTGGTCCAAATTCTTCGATCGGATTGTTTAAAGCGCTGAATGGATTTGGCATGCAGGGTTGGTATTATAGTCAGCTGCATAAAATCGCTGATGGTGACGCTCCTGACCGCAAACTTGGTGTGCTTAGCGCCTTTCTAAAAATGCAAGGCATCGACTCCCGAATGGCGAAAGCCTATCACGCCGATCTCAAACAGGCGGAGACGGTATGACGCTCACGGTTTCTTCAAGCTTCGATAGCGGAAACATTCTTGTCAAAGATTCGAGTGATCCTGGGAATGTCCGTTTGGAGATCGTGAAGGATCATCAATCAGATTTTTATCAGTGGTTTCATTTCCGCGTCACAGGAGAACGCGGCGAAAAACTTCGCCTCGTGATCGAGAATGCGGGCGAAGCGGCTTATCCGAGGGGATGGGAGAATTACAATGCCGTTGTGTCGGGAGATATGATGGCATGGCAACGGGTTCCCACCTCGTACGATGGACAGGCTCTGACCATTGAAGCTGAGCTGTTCGTAAACTCGATCTATGTGGCCTACTTCGCGCCATACTCGTCGGAGCGTCATCAAATGCTGATCACGGGTGCAATGCCACACGAGGCCGTGTCGGTATCGGTTCTCGGACAAACATTGGATGGTCGCGATCTGGATCTCATTCAGATTGGCGAACCTGCTCCTGAGAAGCGGGCGATTTGGGTCACCGCGCGCCAGCATCCCGGGGAGACAATGGCCGAATGGTGGATGGAAGGCTTCCTTGAGCGCATGCTCGACCCAATCTCGGCGATGTCGAAAGATCTGCTCGAGCGCGCCGTCTTTTATGTGGTGCCAAATATGAACCCAGACGGCAGCGCGCGCGGGCATTTGCGCACAAATGCTGCGGGCGTGAACCTTAACCGCGAATGGCATGAGCCGAGTCTGGAAAGCAGCCCTGAAGTCTATTTTGTCTTGAACAAAATGATTGAGACCGGATGCGACTTGGCACTCGATGTTCATGGCGATGAAGCGCTGCCTTACAACTTTATTGCCGGAACCGAAGGTATTCCGAGTTGGAGCGACCGGCTAGAAGACCTGCTTGAGCGGTTCAAATCATCCTATATGAAGTCTTCCAATGGCGTGTTCCAAACGCAGTATGGCTATCCGAGAAATTCACCGGGAAAGGCAAATCTGACGATTTGCAGCAATGCTCTGGCTGAACGGTTCGAGTGTCTTGCGATGACATTGGAAATGCCGTTCAAAGACGACGCTAATCATCCAGACAAGCAGTTCGGATGGTCGCCGGAACGTGCAAAACAGCTGGGCGCCGATGCGCTCAGTCCGTTACTGGCAGTTATGCCGTCTCTGCGCTGAGTGCCATGATAGCCGTTTCAATCAGGCGATAACTGTTGATCCGGGTTTCTATTTGGTCCGTGATCGATAGCAGAAAGAGTTCATCTGCACGGCACTCGGCAGCTGTTTCTGAAAGTCTCTGGGCAACTGATTGAGCGCTTCCAATGATGCCGCGCTCTGGCGCTTCGAGAGGGGCTTGGGCAAGATAAGCCGCCGCGTCTTCTGCACTCAAATAAGGTGCGAAAGTTCCTGTTCCGCGCGCGAGGGCCCAGGCTTTCAGCGGTGCGGCGAGACGCTCTGCCTCGCCCTCAGTATCTGCGGCCAAGACAACCAGACCAATCCCAGCGTACGGTTTTGTGCAGAAGGGCGAGGGTTCAAATGCGCTATGATACGCATCGAGCGCGCTCTTCGCGCCGCCGGGATTGAGAAAATCTGCAAAGGCAAGCTTCAGACCCATTTGTCCAGCGAACGCTGCTGAGCCGGGTGACGAGCAAAGCATCCAGAGATC
>JBCBQS010000218.1:0-4871 GCA_039820085.1 Pseudomonadota bacterium | reverse complement strand
CCCACACACTGGGCCTTAGATAAAGGATACAAATAATGGCCGAAGCCTTCATTCCGATTGCTCTGTTCGCGGCGATAGTCGCCATCATTTGGCTGTTCAGCCACTATAATTTCAAAAAACGAAACTCCGCGCATGAGACGTTGCGGCTTGCGGTTGAAAAAGGCCAAGAGATCTCACCTGAACTGGTTGAGCGCATGTCAGCGATCAATGATCCAGTGAAATCGGACCTCAGACGCGGCATCTTGCTGATCGCGTTCGGCGTCGCGTTTATCATTCTCGGAGCGATTGTTCCGCACGATGAACCAGAAGCGATGCGCGGCATTGTTGGTATTTCGTCTTTCCCGATCGTGTTGGGGATTGCCTATCTTGGGCTCTGGCGTTTCAGCCACGATCGATAGAGCCTGAGGGGCGAGAGCGGTTGTGAAACCCGATTATGATCTCGCGCGCGAGGCCGCCTCTGGACAAGAGGCGGCTTACGAGGTGTTGGTCCGGCGCTATCAAGGCACAGTGCGCGGACTTGCCCATCGCTTGGCGCTGAACCCCGCCGAAGCCGATGACGTGGCGCAGGCGGCGTTTTTCACGGCCTGGCGCAAAATTGGCTCGTTTCGCGGCGGATCGTTCAAAGCGTGGCTGTGTACGATTGCCTATCGAGAATTCTTACAGGCGCGCCGAAAGCAAAAACCAGAAGTCGAATTTGATGAGAATGCGCACATTATTTCGTTTGATACCTCGGCAGCAGCCCTTGGCGATCGATTGGATTTGGAGCGTGCCTTGAAAACCCTGCCTGAAAACCAACGCATTTGCGTGGTCTTGTGTGCGGCGTCGGGCCTCAGCCATTCGGAAGCCGCGGCGGCGACAGGCTTCCCGCTTGGCACGGTGAAGTCGCACGTCAATCGCGGCGTCGAAACGCTTCGAAAACGCCTTGCCACACATAATGTTGCGTGATGGAGTATAGATATGCAAACCGATGAACAGTATGACGATCTGACGGCCCTGTTCGCAGAGACCGACGAGGCATTACAGAATGACGTCTTCGTCAAACAGGTGATGCAACCGATCCGTAAGCGCGTTCGCTGGCGTGCTCCCTTATTGTTTGGCGCAGGCGGTATTGGTGTCGGCGCTGCAGTGTCCCAAGCGAGCGGTTTGATCGACGTGATCAGCGCCAGAACCCCAACCGTCGAGGTGACCCTGCAACCTGTCGATGTGACGCTTTATGAAACGATTATGGCGCAACCCATGTGGGTTGCTGCTGCGGCTATGATTGTCCTGAGTTGCGCTGCCATCATCGCGGCGGAGCGCGCTTAAGCCGCGCGCCAACGTGCGCAGATCGCAGTCGGTAACAGCCGGTCATCACCCATGTGCGGGATCGCCATTTCACCCATTTCAATCTCACCGCTGAGATCGCCGAGATGGCCCGCTAAAGCTTGCGCCAAAGCGATATGCGACAGGCGTACCGCGTAAGCGGTGAGGATCACGAAGAGCGGTTGGTCTGACAGCAAAGCGCGGACATTCGCCAAAAGGGCGGGCAAATCCTCTTCAAAGCGCCAAGTTTCATTCTTCGTTCCCCGACCGAACTTAGGGGGGTCGAGGACGATTGCATCATAAGCGTTGCCGCGGCGAATTTCGCGCGCTGTGAACTTGATCGCATCGTCTGCGATCCAGCGAATAGGGGCCTCTGACAATCCGCTCAAGTCTGCGGCCTCTTTGCCATAGCCGTTTGATTTTGGGCTAGCGTCGAGATGGGTCACCTGAGCGCCCGCTTGGGCGGCAGCGAGGCTCATCATGCCAGTGTAGCCAAACAGGTTCAGCAGCCGGACTTTGCGACCTGAAGCGCGAATTGCGTCCTGGGCAAAGGCCCAATGCACGCTGTGTTCTTGAAAGAGCCCGAGATGCCGGAATGGGGTGCGCCGCGCACTAAAGTGCAAGCCGCGCCAATCCATCGGCCAAGCATCTGGAGCCGCGCGATTGATCAGCTGCCAATTGCCGCGATCATCGTCGCCAGACTTGGCATCAAAACGCGCGTCGGCTTGCCAGGAAGAAACAGGGTTCGCAGGCGGCCAAAACGCCTGTGGGTCCGGGCGGATGACGGTCTGGGACCCAAAGCGCTCGAGTTTTTGTCCCTCGCCACTATCAATCAGGGCGTATTGGTCAGGGGCCCATTGGTCGGCCAAAAATAAGGTGGGTGTCAGCTTCACGAGACAAACCCTCGTTGCCGCCAGCCTTCATACAGCATGATCGCCGTCGCTTGCGCCAAGTTGAGGCTGTCCGCCCCGCCGCGCATTGGAATGAGGCATAATTGATCGCAGGCCGCTTCGATCTCTGCGGGGAGACCTGCTTGCTCATTGCCCATCAGGATCAAACTTGGCTTGGTGAAATCGATCTCAGTATGAGCGGACTCGCCATTGACGCTGGCCGCGACCATGTTCAATCCACCCGTCTGTCGCCAGGCGTTGAAGGTCGCAAAGTCTGTGCGGGCGAGGGCAACATCGAAGAGCGATCCCATCGACGCGCGGACCGCTTCTACGCTGAATGGATCACAGCAATTCTCGATCAGGATAATGCCCGCAGCTCCGGCACAATCAGCTGTTCTAAGAATGGTTCCGAGATTTCCTGGGTCGCGGCATTCGTAAAGGCCGATCCAAAGTCCCGGAGCCCCTGGATTAAGCGCTGATAATTCCAAGTCGCTTTGTTTAACTGCAGCGATAACCGCTTGCGGATTGTCTTTACGCGCGATTGATCCGGCAAGCCGGTCAGGGACGGACACGACACGCGCGCCTTTATCCCTGGCGCGTTTTGCAAGGTCTTGGACAAAGTCGCGATCTGCGCTGGTTTTTGAAACGATCAGCGTATCGATCTGCCAGTCTCGCGCCAGCGCCTGCTCGACCAATCTTGTGCCTTCGGCGAGAAACAGGCCGGTCTCATTCCGTCCTTTTTTGCGCTCTAAGCTCCGCAACTGTTTGATCAGCGGATTGCTGGCGGACGTAATGGAGTCAAAATCGACGATCATGACCGCCCTGTAACATGCACTTGCCTGATTCCAAGGGATAAGGCAGGTTTTGTCGGTTAATGCAGTCGTTGAGGAGAGGGGATTACTGCATGGGTGCGTATGACACGATGACCGCGGGTCTAAGCGGTGCGGCGCTTGCCGTCCTCACGATTGTCACCGTTCATGGCACGTCTGAGTACCACCTGAACGCGGCTCAGATGGCGGCGCAGCTTGATATGGCGGCGCAAGACGCACTCAGCGCCACCGGTCAGACGTGGGCCACGCTCGAACTGGATGGGCAGCGGGCATACCTAAGCGGGAATCCGCCATCGGTTGAAGCCGCTGAGGCCGCGCGCCAGGCTGTGCTGACCTCCTCTGGTGCCGGCGGCATGCTGTTTGGCGGTATTTGGAGTGTCGAGACGGATTTTGGTGAAATTCGCGATCTTCCTCTCGCGGATCCGTTTCAATGGCGTGCCATCAAAACACCCAACGGTGATATGATATTCGTCGGCGTCGTCCCGGATCATGCGATCAAGGCGGAGCTTGCGGAATATGCGAGAGACTTTGATGGCTTGTTTTTGGATGACCGCTCGAGCCTTGCGCTGGGGGTCCCCGACGGTGACTGGGTGGGCACGGCGAAGTTTGGTCTGGAACAGCTGTCTTTGCTCGATAGCGGCGAGGCGCGCCTGACCGACTATGAATTGCGCTTGAGCGGCATTGCAATGGAAGATACTGCACGAATACAGGCCATAGCCTCCGTCGCAAACTTGAGCGATCCGTGGCGCGGGGTTGCCAATGTTGATGGCCCAAGTCACTGGCGCGCCGAGCATATTGACGGGAAGCTTGTCCTATCAGGGAGCTGTGAGTCAGCCGAAGAGCAGACAGAAATCGCCGAAATCGCCGCGCGGTACTTTGATGGTCCCGTTGTTGATCAAATGAGTGTTTCTGCCAGCGAGTACGATCCTTGGATTGAAGGGGTCAGGCTTGGTCTTCCACATTTCACTCAGTTTGAATCCGGTGAAATGGAGTTCAAACCAGAAGAAGACGGGTTTAGCTTCGAGGGCGAAGCGACGAGTTCCACATTGCAATTCTTGCGGGAGGACATGGCCCAGCTGGAAGGGTCATATGCCGTCGAGATCGCAGCGGAAACCGTTGCGGTCGATCTTAGCGAGATTTCTGGGATCGAGTTGGGCGATGATCCTCGACAAGCCTGCCAGACCTCATTCGACGTGATCATGGACGCCAATTCTGTCGTATTTGAAACTGGAAGTGCAGACATTTCTAGGGACAGTGGACTGACGCTCGATAAAATCATGGCTGTTTCGTCGACATGCGCTGACACACTTGTCTTTGAGGTTCAGGGGCATTCGGACAATACGGGCAGTCGCGACGCGAACGTGGTGCTGAGTGAGGCGCGCGCGCAAGCGGTTGCTAATTATATGCGGGATGCAGGTTTTGACGTCACGCGTTTGCTGGTCAAAGGGTATGGCCCTGATCAGCCCGAAGCTGATAATGGTAGCCCAGAAGGGCGGTCTAAGAATCGCAGAATAGAATTCAAAGTCCAGGAACGGAGCGACTAAATGCAGTGGATGATTGCAAATATGTGGATGGCCTTGGCCGCCGCGACCGTTCTCGGACTGTTGTTTGGGTTTTCGTTTCGCGGCTTAATGGTCGGCGCCCGCATTCGCCGGGCAATGGTCGAGCGAGAGCTCGCAAAAACCGAATTGACCCAGGCGAAAGCTGAAATTGACGCGTTGTATGCGGCGCAACGCAAACGCAAAGAAGAGGCTGCACAAGCAGTCGGCGGTGGCGAGTCTTTGCAAGCTGAACTCGATGAGCGCGAAAGCCGCATTGCATCCTTGGGTGATGAATTGAGCGCGGCTCG
>JBCBQS010000217.1:0-4916 GCA_039820085.1 Pseudomonadota bacterium | reverse complement strand
TGCCTACCAAACGTCGACGTCTTTGAGTTTTCTTTAATCTCAGCGGGTCAGCTGGCTGGGCCAGCGTCCATCTTTGCGGCAATCTCCGCGCCGAGATCTGATAAGCCGTCGCTCAACGCGGCCATGTAAGCCTCGTAACTCTTATCCGAACTCTGCACGCGAAGCGAAAAACGGCTGATTTCAGCGTCCTGACCGTCGGATTGGATGAGATACTGACCGGTCATTTCAGCTTCTCCATTCGGGCCTCTCAATAAACGATCGAAGGAGAGCGAAAGCCGAATATCCGGTCGCACTCCCGCCGGATAGGGACGTTGAAGCACCGTGTTGCCAGAGCTGGTTTCCAGCGCTTTCGACAATGCCGTGGTCAGCGCTTCGCTTGGGGGGATGGCCCAACGATGATCGTCATCTTCCGTAATTCTATACGGTGAGATCGCTGTCGTGATCTGCTGATTGCGCGCATAAGCTGGAAGCGTCAGTTCTGAGAGACCGATGATTTGCTCACTGACCAGACTGCCTTCAGACGGACTGCGATCCGCGAGCGTGTACAAAATGGGATCTGGCGCGGACGCGCATGCTGCGACAACAGCGCAAAGTCCGGAAACCATGAGCACGTGTTTTACAAGCACTGATCAATTCCTCCCCATAATCAACGCGTTCGGTTGTTCTTCAAGTCTTGCGGCAAGCGCCGACAAGGATCGCGCGGCATCGCGGAGGTCACTGATCGCCGCGGAAAGACCGACATAAAGTTGCGAGTCTGGCGAAAGACCGGTCAACGTGCTTTCGCCTGCATCTGCAATCTGATTGAGATTGTCGATCAATAGCGGCAAGTTCTTACTCGCTGCGTTCAAGCGCCCCGCCACACTGTCAAACGAGGCGAGCGTTGCGTTCAGCTCGCCCGGAAGGTCTTGAAGATCTGGATTGGCGATCAAGGCGTTGGTGTTGTCGAGCAACCGGACGGCCGAGACAACTAGGTCTTCAAGGGGGAGTTTAGCCAGATTCTGTACCAATTGTTCAGCGTCCTCTGTGATGGCGTTCAATTCCGATGGTGCAGTCGGCAAACGCGGGATGGCGTCATTAAAGTTCACGCGAAAACTGTCCGTCCCCACGCCGTCGACGAAACGGATGAGTTTCTTGCCGGTGAGAATGTTCCCAGTCGCGAGACGAACCCGCATGCCCGACGCAACCCAGTCCTGGATAGAGGTTTGCGCGTCCTCGATGGTGCTAAAAGCGAGCCCGATCCGACTTGGTTGTAATTCAATGATGACATTGACGATGTTCGAGCCTGGAACACCGGAAAGATCGAGCCTCAAATCATTGACGGTGCCGATGCGAATACCTTGCCACTCAACCGGAGCGCCTGGCTCCAACCCGGCGACTGAGTCTTCAAAGGTCACCATGAATTGGACGCCAGCTTCGTCCGGGTTTGTGTACTGGTTTTCGATCGCGGCATCTTGGTTTTCGAAGAGCGTGAACACGTAATCATCCGTGAGCATCGTGTTCGAAACGTCGATCCCGACATCGCCGAATTCAACGCCGCCTCCCAGCAGCGATTCCAAAGACGCAAAATTCACCGAAACACCTTCTGTGCTGGTTTCAAGGCTAAACCCAGAGACATTCCAGAAATGCGTTGCCCGCGAAACAAGTTCATCGTGCGGCGCTTCGATGAACAGCGCGTACTCAATCGTGCGATTATCACTGCTGAGCTCGCGGCTCTCGATACGGCCGACTTGAATACCGCGAAAATAGACAGGCGAGCCAACATTTACAGAGCCCGCTCGGCTTGAACGCATTTTCAGATGACGACCTTCGGCGCTGGGCGGTGTCAGCGGCTGTTTCTCTAGTCCATCAAATGTGCGCCGACTCTCTGTCGGAGGACCCGACCAATCCACTTCGATATACGACCCTGAAAGTATGGTGCTCAAACCCGAGAAATTCGTGCCGGAAATATTGGCGCTGACCACCCAAAAATCAGTCGTGTCACCAAGATATGGTTCAACTTCCTGATCCAGTCGCGCCGAAACGACAACGCGTTCTAACCCTTCAGCAAATTTCACGTCTTCGACGATGCCGATCACGACGTCTTTGTGTTTGATTTCCGTTTTCCCTGCCGAGATCCCTTTTGCCGCCTCGAACTCTATTTCGACCAAGGGTCCTTGATTGGCGAGGGATTGATACGCCACAGCCCCGCCGATCACGGCTGCGATCATCGGAACGATCCAAACGACCGAAATACCGCCTCCCCGCTCGCTTTTGATTTCGGGTGCTTCGAAGTCAGTCTCCGCCATGTTGAGGCTCCTCTCCCGGCGGTTTGCCGTCCCAAATCAACCGCGTGTCGAAGCTCATTGCGGATAGCATGGTGAAAATGACCGACATGGCGAAGGCATTGACGCCGACCCCCGGCAAAATCGACATTAAGGCGCCGACCTGGATGAGCGCTGCGAGCGCGGCAACAACGAACACATCAATCATGGACCATCGGCCGATCAATTCCACGGCTTCGTGCGCAAAATGTCGGCGGTGTTCACTCAATGACCAGCCCCGCTGAATCGACAGAGCGAGCCAAGCGATAATCATGAATTTCGAGACGGGCACCACAATGCTGGCGATGAAGATCACCGCCGCAATCATGAAACTGCCATGGTGAATCAAAGCAATCACACCGCTGAGAATTGTCGAAGGGCTGTCACCAGCGACGGACTGCGTGACCATGATCGGCAGGACGTTGCCAGGAATGTAAGCCAGCACACCGGCAAACCAGAACGCCCAAACGCGCTGGAGACTGTTTGGGCGTCGCGTATAGGTTCGCGCCCCGCAAACGGTACATCTTTCACCAGGACGATCGGTCAATGTTCCGCAAGACGAGCAACGCGCAAGACCGAGGGCTTTCGCGGTCGTCATGGCGCGCTCCGAATGTCGTGCCAGATTGTATCCCGGCAAACGGCAGACGCGCCAAAGGCCATGATCACGATCAAAGCCGCCATGCCCCAAAACGCAGGACCGAGATAAATATCGGCGAGTTTCCCGACTTTGACCAATGAGACGATCACGCCGATCATAAAGATCTCGGCCATGGTCCAGGGCTCCAGCTTTTGCGCAAGTCGAAAGGAAAGCGCATGCGGGCGGGCAGTGGATTGTTTGCGAAACAGGCTGAGGCCGACAAATAAAAGCAGGATGATCCGGAGCAGTGGGAACACCAGGATCAGGGCGGCACAGATTAGGGCGAGGATCACCATTGAATTGTTGGCCAAGATCGCCACGGCATCGATCACAGAGATCTGGTTTGACAGACCGGATCGTTCCATCCGCATGAACGGAAAGCTTATGGCGACGGCGTAAAGCAGTAAGCTCGCAACCATAAAGGCGACGGTCCGTTCGGCGCTGCGGTGCTTGTTGGTCAGGATCGTGGTGTGGCACGTCTTGCATCTCGCTTTTTCGTTGGGCGCGAGCGCGGGGCGTTCCCAGACAGAATCGCATGCAGGGCAGGCGATAAGGGTTCGATTGAGCCGGTCGATCTCTCGAATGCGGGCCTCAGTTGGCCGATGGTGTCGATGAGAAATTCGTTTCATCTCGACGTCCCTCTTCGGATCGTGATCCTATGCGGATCGCAAGGGCAACGAGGTCTATATTGACCCTGGCGCAGCCCACACGGGCGGATACGATACGCGTTGATTTAGATCTTGGTTTTGCGATCTCGCTGTTCGGCCGTCGCATTTGCCAAGCACCAAAAATATTCAGTTTATTCAGCTAACTACAATAAGATCTGTTCCCTCTTTTCTGGGCGATGGAATTGAAAAAATCAATTAAATCAACGCCGCTCTGGCGCACACACCATGTGCATTTCGAGTGGTTTCCGGACCCGGAATTTGCTGAATAGATCAAGGCGCCAGGTCGTTGTTTTGTTTCTGTGAAGTTGAAACTCGGGTGGACGTTGATGATTGGTATCAGATTATTCAAATCGATAAGTTGCGCGCTGACCCTGATGATTCTCTCGCCGCTGGGGCACGCAGATGAAGCGTGTGAGATGTTCTTAGGCCGTGCGCTCAACCAAATGTTCTCGACAATCGAAAGCAACCCTGAACAAGAAGACTCAGAGCTTCGGGCATTGGTCCAGGCCAATGTGGATACGCTCTCAATCGCCAGATTCACGCTTGGCAAATATGCAACGCAAGTCTCCCCGAATGACCTACTCACCTATTCACGCTCTTTGAACGGCTATTTCCTAGAAACCATTCACGACAATATCCGGGACGGCAAACATCTTAGCGCGGACATATTGAAATCATTTGATCGCAATCATCGCGACTGCATCGTCGAAACCGTGATTCACAGAGAGTCACTCGAGGATTTGACCGTTGTCTGGCGGGTGATGCGCGTCGGAGAGCAACATCAGATTTTAGACATTGCCCCGGTGCAGAACGGAAACACGATCTGGCTGGCGATTGAATTACGGGCGCAAGTCGTCGATTTATATGAGCGGTCAGATGGCGATTTGGACCTGGTCATCCGGAAGCTCGGGATTGGCTAAGCCCTTAAGCGAAGACCCTGGCCTTAAGGCAACGGGACGAAGGTAATTTCGCGCGCCCAGCTTTCCTTGGCCGCGTCTGATATGCGATCAAAAGCGATGCCGGGGCGGTTTCCAGCCAAGTCTTCCAAACGGTCGTCAATGACGATTGTGTGCGCAGATGCAGACCAAGGATCGCGCGGAACGAACACCCAAATACGTTCATGCTGATCCAAGCGAATTCTGCCCGCAATCGGCTCGCCGTCGCCCCCTCGAACTCGAATGCGGTAGGCCATTGAAAGGTGATCATGGGGACGCCCTAAGTCGATTTTGAGCGCGGCTCGGGTTCCCACAACAGGAACGTCGATCGACCAAGTCTGCGGCAAGAGTGCGTCCACATCTGCAGTGCGGACAG
>JBCBQS010000216.1:0-4938 GCA_039820085.1 Pseudomonadota bacterium | reverse complement strand
GCAGAGGTCGGGGCTATAGGCTGCGATTTTGGCAAAGACAAGGCAGCGCTCAATGGCGGCGCCCACTTTTCTGTCCGGCCCGGTTCTGGCATAAGCCGCAGCCATGTCAGATATCCGCGTCACCGCTTTGTATAAATTTGTCGCCTTCGAAGATCCCGAAGCCTTGCGAGAGCCGTTATTTGCGCAGCTGTCTGAGCTTGGAATCAAGGGGACGATCTTACTGGCAACCGAAGGCATCAATGGGACGATTGCCGGGACGACTGAGGCGATGAATCAAGCGCTTCAAGCGATCTGCGCCCTACCCGGATGCGAAACGCTCGACTGGAAGGACAGTCATGCAGACGCCATACCTTTCCTCCGCTTAAAAGTCCGGCTCAAGACTGAAATTGTAACCATGGGTGTGCCAGGCACGGATCCCACCTGCTTGGTTGGCTCATATGTCAAACCGCAGGATTGGAACGCTCTGATCCGTGATCCGGACACGGTCGTGATCGACACGCGCAATGATTACGAAGTGGCGCTCGGGACATTCCAAGGTGCGATTGATCCTGAAACAGAAACGTTCCGGCAATTCCCGGACTGGTTCGAAGCCTTCCGCGTCAACCTCACAGAACAAGGCCGAACGCCCAAGATCGCGATGTTTTGTACCGGCGGGATCCGCTGCGAAAAATCAACGTCTTATGTCAAATCGCTCGGCATCGAGGACGTGTTCCACCTGCAAGGGGGCATATTAAAATACCTCGAAACCGTCCCGCGCGAGGAGAGCCTCTGGGAAGGCGAGTGCTTTGTCTTTGATGATCGCGTAAGCGTCGGACATGGGCTCGAAGTTGGTGATTATCAGCTCTGTCACGCGTGCCGCCACCCGGTGAGCGCCGAAGATCGCCAGCATCCTCATTTCGAAGAAGGTGTGTCCTGCCCGCGTTGCTACGGCACCTTCACGGATGAGAAAATGGCGGCTCTGCGCGAGCGCCAAAAACAAGTCAGACTGGCCAAGGCCCGCGGCGAGACCCATATCGGGGATGACGTTGTCATGACCCCAAGAAAGAAACTGCCCGCGTGAGCGATCCTCGCCCTATTCTGTATTCCTTCCGGCGCTGCCCGTATGCGATGCGGGCTCGCATGGCGATCGCAGCAGCGGGCGTCGAATGCCGCCTACGCGAAGTCGTGCTGCGCGATAAGCCCAGCGAAATGCTTGCAGCCTCGCCAAAAGGCACCGTGCCTGTGATTGTTGAGCCAGATGGCCGCGTGATCGAGGAAAGCTTGGACGTCATGGCCTGGGCGCTTGGCCAAAACGATGCCGAAGACTGGCTAAGCCCCGACCTTGGCACCCGGGAAGACATGGACGCACTGATCGCCGAATGCGATGGTCCGTTCAAGCGCGCGCTCGATCGCTACAAGTATCCAAACCGATATGAAGACGAGAACATCGTGCGCGAGGATCAACGCGCTCTGGGGCTCGCGTTTCTGACGAAGCTCAACGCGAAACTGAAGGATCGAGAAAACCTGTTTGGTGACCGCGTCAGCTATGCCGACATCGCCATTTTCCCGTTCGTTCGCCAGTTCGCCAACACTGATCGCACTTGGTTCGACACCCTCGACGTGCCTCATCTCCAGGCCTGGCTTGAGCGCCATTTGGAAAGCGATCGGTTCAAGCAGATCATGCCGAAATTTGCCCAATGGAAAACTGGCGACGACGAACCGCTGTTTCCGAGCGCGCAATCATAGCCCGGGCGTACTCGAGCGTTCGGTTTCGACCTAACCCCAAAACCTTCCGTGGCTTAGCGACTCTGTTCGATCGCCACGTCTCTGACCGTATTTTGTTGACGCATCAGGACGCCTTTTAAAGCGATTAAGTGCGGTAGCTCAACCAACATGCCGATGATAATGGCGGCATAAACGATGGGCTGGTCCGGAAGCGTCACCATGGTGATGACCAGCATCATCGGCGCGTTCCTCGCAGCAGTCGTCATCGTCATTAAGACGCGGTCTTCGTAAGACAGGGTCATTCCCTTGGATATGACTTCACTCAGAAAATAAGTTGCCACGAAGAATAAGAGGATGGCGCCAAAAATCAGTGGGAAAACAGTGATATTGGACACAAGGGTCCCAATGTTCACAGCCATAATCTGCCACACGAGGACCGCCAGTAAGAGCGGCACAATCACCGCGACAATCGCCTGTATGGTTTCGAATTGGGCGGTCGTGAACACCCGCTCCGCCACAAATCGCGCCCCAACGGCGAGAACAAGCGGAATAAGGAACCACGTCCAGAGCGTTTCAAAAACCTCTGCGGCCTCAATTCCGACAGCGCCAAATCCAAACCATTGGAGATACAATGGATAGAGCAAAAGTTGGATGATCAGGTTGATCGGCAACAAAGCCGCCCCGAGCGCTGTATTGCCTTTGGCGAGCCGCGTAAACGCCAGGAACCAGTCGGTACACGGCGCGAGGAAATAGATCACCAATCCAATAAAAAACAATGGGTGCGCAGAGAGGAAGAGCGAGGCGATGGCAAAGCCAAGCACCGGAATAACCAGGAAATTCGCAAGCAGCGCCGCAGCGATAAATCGCCAACGATTGGCGCTCGACAAAATGCTCTGAAGGCGCACGTCGAACAATAGCAAAAAGACTAAGAACAAGATCGTAAAGTCTATTTGACCCGATAGAAGAGTTTCGGACTGCGGCCAGACCGTCCCAACCAAAGCGCCAAGTATGATCGCAGTGATCAGCGCGATGGCAGTCCCCCGCCCTGACATAAAGTCAGCCGTCCGTTCTAGCGATTTGGTCAGCACACGCATTCCCCATCACAACAACTGAGGTCTTCCAGCAAAAACCCATTCTGCGCATATTCGGCAATCATGGGATGGTCTTGCCCCCACCGCTGCAAAATCTGACGAACAATGACGGCGAACCGCTGCCGATATTTATAGATGAAGCAGAACACCGCTTTCTCATGTTGGACATTCGGACCGACAAGATAAACATTCTTATGAAGGGTGCTTTCGTCGAAATCTGTGAGGTCCGCGTGGCCACTCGAAAAGTCGAACAATTGGCCCGCGAGACTTTTCGAAATGTCGAACCCTGTTGCATCAATGGCCGGATGATCGAGCTCGAACACGCGATTCTGAGTGCGAACTTCGTGCTCTGAAATATGCTCAGCCTGTTCTGCGATAAACTCCGCCTTACCGCTTTTCTTAAGGTAGCGAACACGTGCGAACGTATATGGACTTAGCCCATAGCTGGAGTCGCTGACCCGATCTGCCCACTGTGCCGACGGGTCGATGACGCTGACGGAAGAGCCGTTTTTGACCAGATGATAAGCCGTCTCCATTCCGCTTTCCGCGCCGCCAATAATGACGTGATGACCCACCGGAACAGACGTGTAAGACTCACTGACCCGGACGGTTCCCGGAATCAATTTCTGATATTGAAACTCACCACCTGCCCAAATCAGGACACGGCACCGAAGCTCCCCTTCATTCGTCGTCAATAGAAAGGCACCGTCGTCTTCAATTGTGATCTCCAGAACCTCGATGCCCTCATCAACTTGCAAGTGATAAAACTCGGCGAGGTCCTTGAGATAATTGACATATTGCGGCCCGGTTGGATGTTCCGTTTGCAGGCCGAAGGCAGGTGAACTGCCGGGGGTGATCGCGTTTAGATCGACCGCCCCAAAGAAGTTCCCGGTAAAGGATGGTGATATGAAGCGGGTCTCTTTCGGCCACTGGAGCAAACTCTCGCCGATGCGCCCGCGCTCCAGGATCAAAGCTGGCAATGCACATTGTGCAAGCAACGCTCCGATCCCAATCCCTGCGGGTCCCGCCCCGATGACGATGATTGGGTGTGTTTTCATGATTTACACTTGGTGTCTGGATTGGAGGATCTAGGGCGAATGATTATCATTTGCAATATGATAACATCATATCTAAATACCCTACGGGAAGACGGATGCAAAACAAGGACGTCCAGCGCATGGTACAATTGTCGAGCTTTGAAGACTGGCAGCACTGCATCACAGTCGAATGCGGTATTCCCCTAACGCTGGATTTTATCGATGCCCGCCTCAACGCGCTCAGGAATCCAAGCGATCTTCACACCCAAAAATTTGTCAGCCAGTGGGGCCAAGCGCACCTCAATCAAGTGATCGAATGGTTCGAAGTCGCCCGATATCGGATTTAGATATGTTGGCGCGTGTCGCATAGCACGCCGCAATCGCTCAGTGTCTTTTTTTTAACGCGATCTGGACGGCTCGTCTCAGCGTCGAAGCGAACATTCGCGAGCGTCTGGAAGTTCCTAAAACCGGACATTAGAATGCGGTTCAAAAAGGTATCGGATTCAGATCGAAGAAACATCTATGAGCACAACCCTGTGTAGGTTGGGGGCGTCGCATCTATCTCGCCTGAATGTATTCGCGCTTCTGTTGTGTTGAGCAAATACTCGCCCTAGTAATTTAGAATAGAGATGGGTGGTAAGATTTGTGGGTAGACGAATATTTTCAGAGCGATCATTTGCTAGCGTCATTCGCGCAGGCGACTCGCACCAGTTCGATGTAGATCTCCTCCATAATCGTGATGCCATCTTGGAAAACGCTTCGCACAATGCGCGGAGTGGCCAGATAGATTTAGGTAAACACCAAAAATCCATGATGAATGGCAAGCCGTGCGTCTCTTACAAAGACTATGAGACGAACTTACTGCTGCGGGAGATATCGAAGCGACTTATTCGGCGACTTCGCGTTCGCGTTCCAGGTAGGGAGCAGATTGTTCGAGGAGTAATCGAGTCCCTGTTGGATGCCACACCGATGCACATTATTCGCCGCGATATATCATCGTTTTATGAGTCTATCCCAATAGCTGAAGTTCGTGATGAGCTAATCTACGACACTGCAAGTAGCTCGTTGATGCGCGGTTATCTCAAGAAATTTTTCGAAGAGCATTG
>JBCBQS010000215.1:0-4970 GCA_039820085.1 Pseudomonadota bacterium | reverse complement strand
GTCGTCCAAGTGGCAGACCCGGTGCTGGCCAATGCGGCCGAGAACGCGCTCTCGAAACTTAAAGCGTCTCTCCCAGCGAGGATGCGCGCTGAGTTCGAGCACGCGGTGCTTTACGCCAAGCGCTTTTACTGCCGACCCGAAATCACCATCGACATCCAAGCTCTGCGGCAAGCGACGCGAAATGAACAGGTCATCGCGCTTGATTATGCTGACGCGGAAGAGAACCGCACGCAACGCACCGTTCAACCACTCGCCATTGTGTTTTTTGATCGTTCATTGGTGGTCATGGCCTGGTGCGAACTGCGGCAGGACTATCGCTCCTTCAGAATTGATCGGATTATCGACATGACCGTTACAGACCGGTCGTTCCGGCCACGACGTGTCGCCATGCTGCGCGAATATTTGGATCGTGTCGAACAGTCATATCCTGGTGATTGACGCGCGCGAAAGTGTTCAGTTTGTTTGCACTTATGTGTCCCTTGCATTTGCCGATCCGCCCGGTGTAACGAGGGGCTATGAGCAAAGTCTATGATAGCGCGGCCGCAGCGCTCGAAGGCGTCCTATTCGACGGTATGGTGATTGCCGCCGGTGGGTTTGGCCTGTGCGGCATTCCTGAGCTCTCAATCGCGGCCATCCGCGAAGCTGGGGCGAAGGATCTCACGATCTATTCGAACAATGCTGGCGTTGATGATTTCGGTTTGGGTCTGTTGCTACAGACCAAACAGATCAAAAAGATGTGCTCGTCCTATGTCGGCGAGAATGATCTGTTCATGCAGCAATACCTCTCGGGCGAGCTTGAGCTTGAGTTCAACCCCCAAGGCACGCTCGCAGAGCGGATGCGCGCCGGCGGGGCGGGCATTCCGGGGTTCTACACCAAGACCGGCGTTGGCACCGTCATCGCTGAGGGCAAAGAGCACAAAGACTTCAACGGCGAAACTTACATTATGGAGGAAGGCATCTTCGCTGACCTCGCCATCGTCAAAGCCTGGAAAGCTGACACGACGGGGAATGCGATTTTCCGCAAAACCGCCCGCAACTTTAATCAGCCCGCAGCGACGTGCGGCAAAATCTGCGTGATGGAAGTTGAGGAAATTGTTGAGCCGGGCGAACTCGATCCAGACGCGATCCAGCTGCCCGGCATCTATGTGCATCGTTTGGTACAGGGGACTTTTGAGAAACGGATCGAACAAAGAACGGTCCGGACGAAGGAGACCGCTTAATGCCTTCCACACAATATGAGGCGGGACAGGCGCGATTGGAGGCCATCTTTGGCGCGCATGGAACCGATGCCGTTGCACGGGTTGCGTCAGTTGCACCAGACCTTGCGCGGCAAATCACCGAGCACGCCTATGGCGACACGTATGCCCGCGAATCGCTGAGCTATCGGGACCGGTCTTTGGTGACGATCGCCGGCCTCACAGCGCTCGGATACCCACAAGACCAACTTGCCTCGCACATTCGGGGCGGTCTGAACGTCGGCTTAGACCGCACCGAAGTCATCGAAACGATTACCCATATGGCGCTCTATGCAGGCTTTCCCGCCGCCGTGAATGCAGCCCTCACCGCCAAAGCCGTTTTTGATGATCTCGATGCGCCATCTCAGGAGACCCTGTAATGCCTTGGACACGCGATGATATGGCCGCCCGAGCGGCGCTAGAGCTGGAAGACGGCATGTATGTCAATCTTGGCATCGGCATTCCGACCTTGGTCGCCAACCATATTCCGGATGGAATGACCGTCACGCTGCAATCCGAGAATGGGATGCTCGGCATGGGGCCGTTCCCCTATGAGGGTGAAGAAGACCCCGACCTGATCAATGCTGGCAAACAGACCATCACTGAACTTCCACATACCGCCTATTTCGACAGCGCCACCAGCTTCGGGATGATCCGTGGCGGGAAAATTGCCATGGCGATCCTCGGCGCGATGGAAGTCGCGGAGAATGGCGACCTCGCCAATTGGATGATCCCAGGAAAACTGATCAAGGGCATGGGCGGGGCGATGGACCTTGTCGCCGGCGTTGGCCGCGTGGTTGTGATCACCGATCACAACAATAAGAAGGGCGCGCCGAAATTGCTCAAAGCGTGTTCTTTGCCCCTGACCGGCAAAGGTGTCGTCGACCGGATCATTTCTGACTTAGGCGTGTTTGACGTGGTCGAAGGCGGTTTAAAAATCATCGAGCTGGCGCCTGACGTGACGGTCGAAATGGTCAAAGCGCGCACCGAAGCCGCGATTGTCGACTAAGCTCGCGGCACATCACGCCGCGCTATGAGGATAAGTCCATATAGATCGATCCATCCTGAAGTGGTGGTTGGAGTATCGTCGACCAGGAGGTGCGTGCGATGCCTGCGGCTTTAAATAAAGCGGATCTCATCTCGGTGACAGAAACCGAATGGGACAAGCTCTGGACTCTCTTGGAACGTGTGCCGGAGGCGATTGTACTCCTCAAAGATGATGACGAGACATCCATAAAGGACATCGTGGCGCATAGAGCGCATTGGATTGATCTCTTCTTAGGCTGGTATAAAGCTGGCGTGTCCGGGGAAGATGTCCACTTTCCGGCTGAAGGCTATAAGTGGAATGATCTCAAACGGTACAATCGAGATTTGCGGGCGCGTCAGGCCGATTTATCCTGGGATCAAGCCAAGCAGGCGCTCGTCTCCCGAAACCGGACGCTTTTGAAATTCCTGACCGGGTTAAGCGAAGATGACTTGTATGCGGGTCCTATGCCGGGCGCGAAGAACACCTGGACCACGGGACGTTGGGCCGAGGCCGCCGGGCCGAGTCATTATCGATCGGCTGCGAAATACATTCGGCAACGGCTGAAACAGATTCAAAGCTAAGTTCTCCCAACGGTATGGATTGAAGCTGGGCAGCAACCGGCTATCCCTCGCCTGAAGTAAGGTGCAGGGAGATCCGCGATGCCCAAAGGTGCGATGCCAGTTTTGGTTGGCGTTGGTCAGGTGACCAATCATTGGGATGGGACGAACGGATCGGCAGGCGCACCCTCCCCTAAGAGTTTATGCGTGGACGCAAGTCAAATCGCCCTCGCTGATGCCGGGATTGAAGCTTCACAAATCGATACGCTGGCAGTGGTGCGCATCTTCGAAGACAGCGTGCCTGGCGATCGCCACCCACATGGGCACAATACCAACCTGCCTGGGACCATTGCACGCGATCTCGGCGCGACGCCGACCCGCGCGATCTATGCCGCAGTTGGCGGACAGAGCCCACAGCAGCTCGCAAATGAAATGGCTGCGCGCATTTATGCTGGCGAAATTGAGTGTGCCTTGGTGACCGGCTCTGAGGCCAATAAAGCGTCTAAAGCCGCGCGTAAGCATGGCGTTGAAATTGATTGGGCCGACGGCGACGATCTTGAAATTGAGGATCGGGGTCTCGGCGAGATGCTCTTATCGCGTCCCGAAATCAAGCATGGCATTGTCGCGCCCGCCTACTTCTATGCCTTGTTCGAAAACGCTATGGCGGCGCGCGATGGACACACACGATCAGACCGCCGGGCTGAGATGTCTGATCTGTTCGCAAAGTTTGCAAAAGTCGCCGCCGAACATCCGCAAGCTCAGTTCGACACGACGACCTTTGATGCTGACTTCTTGGCAACCCCAAGCAAAGCCAATTACCCGTTCGCTGACCCATTCTTGAAGTGGCACATCGCCCAAGATGCTGTGAATCAAAGCGGCGCCTTTGTGATCATGTCTGAAAACAAAGCCGATGCGCTTGGTGTGCCCGCCGACAAGCGGATTTATCTGCATGGCAGCGGCGAGGCGAGCGACGACTTTATTTCAGAACGCCCGGTCTTAGATGGCTCGTGGGCGATGGACACTGCGATCCGTCGAGCTTTGGCCCAAGCCGATATTACGCCTGACGAAATCGGCGCGTTTGATCTTTATTCTTGCTTCCCCTGCGCCGTGTTCAGCTCAATGGCCGTGCTCGGCATTGATCACAAACGCGAACCACGACCCCTGACCTTAACGGGTGGTCTGCCTTTCTTTGGCGGACCTGGGAACAATTACTCGATGCACGGATTGGTCAGCATGACCGATTGGTTGCGGGAGAATGCTGGACAGTATGGACTGGTGCTCGCCAATGGCGGTTGGATGACGAAGGAAGCGGTTGGCATCTGGTCAACAAAGCGCCCGGAACAGTTCTCTCCTGTCGAACCCATGGCCAAACCAAGCTCGAAAGTGGCGCTGGCAGAGGCCCCGACCTCAGGAACGGTCGAAACCTATACAGTGACCTACGGCAAAGAGGGCCCCATGAGCGGGATCATCTTTGCCCGCGACCCTGATGGCGACCGCTTCATCGCTGTGGCCGCACCGGAGGCCATGTCACGATTGCTCGAAGAAGAAAGCCCCGTCGGGCTAGAAGTTGTTGTGAACTCAGAGGACGAGCGAAACACGTTTTCATTCGCTTAGTCAGCGCGCGACTATAGGGCGGCCATTGCCGCGTCTTGAAAAAAGAATGCGAGCGCAAGACCCGCGGCAATCACCCCAAAGAAGGCCGCTGAGATCGGTGTCTTCTGCGCGCGCCCTGTCATCAACATGACGGTGAAAGCCCCGGCATTCGACACAAATCCCATCGCGATGACGCCGATCGGAAACACCCCGTCTGCAACTTGAACAAATCCGCCCGCATATCCCACCAAGAGCGCTAAGATTGCCATTCCGTAGAGGCGATACAAAGAGACATCCGACGGACTGAAGCCCGACAATTGATCAATTCGCGATTTCGGGAGCACCAATAAGGGCGCGGCAACCGGGAAAAAGGTCCCGACAATTTTTACGATCAGAAGCAAACTTAACGGCGTCACGGGTCTCTCCACAACATGAATAATATTCGTGTTTGAAATATGAACATTATTCATGTTATGTCAATGCATGACATCATCTCCGACACCTGAATGGATCGAACCCACGCAAGCGCGCAGCAAAAAGAAAGTGCGCCAGATCGAA
>JBCBQS010000214.1:0-4991 GCA_039820085.1 Pseudomonadota bacterium | reverse complement strand
TGTCGATGAAGTTTTTTGCGTTCCTGGAAATCCGGGAATGGACGAGGTCGGACCGTGCTTCTGGACCGATCACGATCAAGTCAGGAACCACTTGCAGGACCAGTTCCTGCATCTTGTGCAAATCGGTTGGATCGACCTCAAAGCACGGTCCGACCTCGTCCATTCCCGGATTTCCAGGAACGCAAAAAACTTCATCGACAATCTCGGACTTTTTGATTTTCCAAGCAAGGGCGTGTTCGCGGCCGCCCGACCCGACAATCATGACTTTCATGGCGCTGCCCATGCACCGACATGCCGTTCAGATCAAGGTCTGGACGGGGGATTGTTGCCTGATCAGGCACAGCAATGTGGTGAATTCTCAGATGACTTGGTTCTGAGAGCTCGTTAGGGTTAGCAAATGGCTGATTCACCCTCATCCAATATGCCAGAGCTGTCCGTGACGGAGCTTTCAATGGCGCTCAAGCGAACGATTGAAACAGCGTATGACCACGTTCGCGTGCGGGGTGAGCTCGGCCGCGTCACAATTGCCCGCTCGGGGCATATGTACGCCGATTTGAAAGACGATAAGTCGGTCTTGAACACGATTATGTGGAAGGGTCAGGTGTCGCGCTTGCCCTTCCGTCCGGAAGAAGGCCTAGAAGTGATCGCCTCAGGGCGGCTGTCGACGTATCCAGGGCGCTCGAACTACCAATTGATTGCGGACAGCCTCCGCCCAGCTGGCGTTGGCGCTCTGATGGCACTTTTGGAAGAGCGCAAGAAAAAGCTCGCTGCCGAAGGCCTGTTTGACGATCACCATAAAAAGCGCTTGCCCTTTTTGCCGGCAACAGTGGGCGTCGTCACATCTCCCACAGGGGCCGTGATCAGAGATATCTTGCATCGCATTCGTGATCGGTTTCCGGTGCGCGTCATCCTTTGGCCAGCCCTCGTTCAAGGCGATACGGCCGCCCCGCAAATCGTTGCTGGCATTCGAGGCTTCAACGCGATGGCGGTTGAAGACCGACCGGATGTGTTGATCGTCGGGCGCGGTGGCGGATCGATTGAGGACCTTTGGCCGTTCAATGAAGAAGAGGTCGTCCGCGCCGCTTTTGATAGCCAAATTCCACTTATTTCTGCTGTAGGTCACGAAACAGATACGACCCTGATTGATTTTGTCTCAGACGCGCGCGCGCCGACGCCGACGGGGGCCGCTGAAATTGCCGTCCCCGTGCGCGCCGACTTACAGCTTCAATTGGAAGATTTAGAGCAACGTTTGAAGCGTGCTCTCGTGCGAGGTATTCGCCGCGGACAAGAACGGCTCGGGGCAACGCGATTGCCGCGCGCGGACCGCTTATTGGAAACCAAGCGGCAGCGTTTTGACACCGTCTCAGATCGCTTACCGATCGCTGTGCGGACCTTGGTTGAGCGCCGACGCGCAAAGCTCGATGCGATCAGCGCGGGTCTTATCAGCCCCAAACAAGTGGTCCGAGAGAAACAGGCCAAGCTTGAGACCCTATCTGGCCGCTTACATGCTGGTCTTTCAATAGCTGCATCCAATAAACGGATTGCGTTCGCGCGGACGGCGTCTCGATTGCGTCCAGAGCCGCTGGTCGTGGACACTCAACGCGCCCGCAAAGCCCTTGGAGATACGGCACGACGTGCACGCCCGGCTCTGAATCGGATCTTCAATATGAAACAACAGGCCTTCGCGTCACAGGAGAAACTGTTAGAAACACTCTCCTATCAGGCGACGCTCAATCGTGGCTATGCCATCGTTCGAAATGCGGAGGGGCGCGTGCTTCGATCGGTGGAACACGTGGTTCAGGAAACCGAAGTGGACTTAACTCTCGCGGACGGTGACGTGACGCTCACGCCCGCATCCTCCGCTAAACCGGTCGAATCCCCGTCAAAAGCACAACCGAAATCCCGTTCAAAACAGCGCTCTCCCGACGATCAGGGCAGTTTGTTTTAGATCGTGACGGGTCGGTTTCTTGCGTCATCCGACGCATTGAGCGCACACCATCATGGTCGTGAGAATTAGTAAAAGCGTCTGGCGTGAGACTTGCTACGCGATCAGTCCCTAACTTGAGAAAGGAGGGATTGATGAAAATCAATACAAATGGACTGCTCGGTTTTGGCAACAAAGCCGACGTCAAAAACGATGCGATGGTGGGGTCCAAAAGTGGAAAACCCCGTCGCAGAAAAAAATGGAAAAAACGTAAGTGGTTCTGGTAACAGACCATTCTGCTTTTTCTTGACCTTTGGGGGGCTGGTCATTGGGGTTGGCCCCCCATTTCCTAAATACCGTAGCCAAATAAACGGCGCGTCATTGGATCGAGGACTGCCGCAAGCCATGTTCAGCTTTTACCCATCTGCAGAGCAAGCCAAGCGTTTCGACGCGGCGATGCAATTCGCGCTGCGTGAGAGTGTTCTGAACATCGCAGCACAAGCACAATCAGTGCTACCCGAACACACGCTTCACGCCGTCCAGACTTGGGCGACTTCCGACCCATCCGCACGGCCAACATCTCCCCTCGGTTTTGGCGCCTTCTATGATTGCATTCACGCCCTTCAAACCGATAATTTCACCACCGCAAATTCGCTTTTCAATGAAATCATCGACGCGGCGCCAGCATCGGCCCGTCCACGCATCACGCAGCTCGGAGAGGATTATTCTCCAGCCGCCGCGCGCCGGTTTCAGAGCTTCTTCAAGAGCGAGCAGACGGATGCATCCGGTTTCGCGCCCTGCTCACCACAAGACGCGCGTCGCTTTTCGAACGCTTTGACCATAGCGATGGACAGCTTGGCGAAACACTGCCCAGACCTGTTTCAGGAGTTTGAAGCCATCGTGCGCGAGGTGGTTTTGGTCGCGCCCGATGGCTCAAGCCAAGACGAATTTGAAGGCGGCACAAGTTTCAAACTGTGGGGCGCCTTGTTTTTAAATGCGCAAAGCGAAGCGACGCCGCTCGAACTTGCGATCACCTTGGCGCATGAGCAAGGTCATGCCGTCCTGTTTGGTATGTGCAAAGATCAGATGTTGGTCGAAAACAGTGACGATGAACGTTACTGGTCCGCGATCCGTCAGGCCAAACGCCCCCTAGAAGGCATTTTCCACGCCACCTTTGTTTCGGCGCGTATGGCATATGCGGCGCGCGAAATTCGGTCTGGATCAGCGCTCAATCGTAGAGACCGCGACACTGCCAAGCAGGCCATTGAACAAGCGCTCGAGATTTATCATGACGGCGTTCCGACTTTGGCCAAGCATGCTCGGTTTACCTCCACGGGCCATCTTGTATTTGAGTCAATGACCGCGGCCATGGCTGACTTCACCGTGAAGGCCTAGCACGCGATGTCGATCGTTCGAAAAGCGACGAAAAGCATCCTTTGGATGTTCGCAGACAGTTGGCTCTCTCTGGTCTGGGCCATCGTCTATATGGCGATTATGGCGCGGCTCTTAGGGCCAGATGTTTTCGGTATTATGGCGCTTGCCGGCGCGTGCCTCGGGATTGCCGGCATCTTTCTGAGCGATACGCTGACAGAGGGTCTCAAACAGTTTGATGACCTCTATGAAGAGCACGAGAATGCTGCGTTCTGGATCAATACCAGCCTCAGCCTTTTCTTTGCGATTGCCGTGATTGTCCTCGCGGCGCCAATCGCAGAGGTTTTAAACTCTGAAATCCTCGCACAAATCCTACCCGCGATGGCGCTTATCAGCCTGATTGGCACGCTCAGCGATGTTCCAGAAGCGCTGTTGGAACGAGATCTTGAGCACAAGAAGCTCGTCATTCTTGAAGCGGTCATTGACGTGCCCACGAGTTTTCTGGCGATCGCCCTCGCTCTGCTTGGCTTCGGAATTTGGAGCCTTATTATCAGCGCGGCGCTTTCAACGCTCGTGTCGAGCATTGCTCTGTTTTGGCTGGCGAAATGGACGCCTGGTCTGAGACTGTCTCGCCAGCATGCAAGCGAGGTCATTACATTCGCGCGCGATACGTTTTTAACCCGAAGCCTGGACTATGTGGACAGCGCCCTTCCAACATTCGCGCTGGGCTACTTTGTGGGTGAGCGCGCGCTTGGGCTGTATTCAATTGCGATGAACCTGGCCGCGCAGTTCTCAGGACTGATCATGGGGCCTTTGAGCGAGATTGCGATGAGTGTGATTGCTCGCTTGCAAAATAGCTTGGATCAAATTCGAAAGCTGCTCGATGACGTGTTCCAGGTCACAACATTCGTCATGTACCCTGCCATTATAGGGGCATGCCTGATTGCCCCATTGGCAGCGCCGCTGGTCTTTGGCGACAAATGGGCAGGGATCGAACTCCCGCTCATCATCGCGCTCTTGCTTGGTCTGCGACACGCGACCGGGGACTTCAATATCGCAATTTTGCGCGGGCTCGGTGACACGCGCTCCCCGTTGATCATCCTCTCAATTGGCGTCGTGTTTTTGGCAGCCCTACTCCCAATCGCTGTTCAGTTTGGCCTGATCGGCGTGATGGTTTTGGTCGCGCTGCGTGTGTTCGCCACCTGGCCGCTATCGGCGTGGTTTGTTGAGCGTCGGTCCGGCTATCCGGCGCGCAACCAATTTACGATCGGCTGGCGCGCATTGATCTGCGCCCTTGTGATGGCGAGTGTGGTTCTCGCGGCAATGTCGACTTCAATCGTCGCAAGCTGGCCAGCGATCTTTCAAATCGCGACAATGACATTGCTCGGCGTGATCATGTATCTATCGCTCTTTGTTTTGCTTTGGCCACAGCGCCTACGCGGCGGCATCGCACAGCTAAAGGTCGCGATTGTTGGATCGGATGGTGAGGATGAAGACCAACTTGATCTGGTGGCTGGGGCCCCCTGAAGATCTCAGCGGTCTCCGAGCAAGCTAAGACGAGCACGATAAGCCACTCATCTCTTCGAGAACCGTTGAGCAGTCGCGAGGATTTTGTCTTCCACCCCACAAGAATGCATCCGTCATCGATATGTTTGCGGTAGAGCCTCTTGCAGTATTCAATCAAGACAACTCACAA
>JBCBQS010000213.1:0-5019 GCA_039820085.1 Pseudomonadota bacterium | reverse complement strand
CTCGCGCATCCTCGCTTGATCCGAAACCCTAACCTAACCCGCCGCCTTCAGCGCCTGATCCAGGTCTGCCATCAAGTCTTCGGCATTTTCAATCCCGATCGAAAGCCGGACAGAATTCGGCGCAGCGCCCGCGGCCACCTTTTGCGCGTCGGTTAGCTGCCGGTGGGTCGTCGAGGCCGGGTGGATGACAAGCGAGCGCGCATCTCCAAGATTGGCGACATGGCTGAACAGCTCCAGGCTGTTCACAAATTTCACGCAAGCCTCATAGCCGCCTTTCAGCTGAACCGTGAACAAGGCCCCAGCGCCTTTTGGACAGAGCTTTTGCGCTCGCGCTTTATAAGGCGAGCTATCAAGACCGGCATAAGTCACGCTTGCCACCGCATCGTGGCCTTCGAGCCAGGCTGCAATTTTTTCAGCATTGGCGACATGCTTTTCCATACGCAGCGACAGGCTTTCAATGCCCATCAGCGTATAGTGTGCACCTTGTGGGTTCATGGTCATACCGAGGTCGCGGAGGCCAACGGCAATCGAGTGGAAAGTGAACGCGGCTGGGCCGAATGTCTCGTGGAATTTTAGGCCATGATAAGCAGGTTCAGGGTCTATCAGCGATGGGAACTTGCCCGCCGCCGTCCAGTCGAAGGCCCCTGAATCAACGATCGCACCTCCGGTCACGGTGCCATTGCCGGTCAAGTATTTAGTCAGCGAATGGGTGACCAGAGTCGCCCCATATTGGATCGGGTTACAGAGGTATGGCGTTGCCGTCGTATTATCGACGATCATGGGCACCATGGCATCATGAGCGATTTTGCCGATCGATTCCAAATCAGTGACATAGCCGCCTGGATTGGCGATGCTTTCACAGAAGATGGCGCGGGTATCTTCATTGATCGCGGCTTTGACCGCATCAAGATCATCAAAGTCGACAAAGGTCGCGGACCAGCCAAACCGCTTAATCGTGTGAGTGAATTGCGTCACAGAGCCACCATAGAGACGGGTTGAGACAACGACGTTGCGGCCGGGTTCCATCAGCGGGAACAGTGCCATGAGCTGCGCGGCGTGGCCGGACGAACAACATACGCCGCCAGCGCCGCCTTCAAGTTGGGTGACGCGGTCCGCCAAAGCGCCGACCGTTGGATTGGTCAGGCGTGAGTAGATGAATCCAACTTCTTGGAGATTGAACAGAGCCGCTGCGTGATCTGCATCGCGAAAGACGAATGCCGTCGATTGATAGATCGGGACTTGTCGCGCGCCGGTGGCCGGGTCCGCTACTGACCCTGCATGAATTTGCTTTGTGTCGAAGCCTAGTTCTGTATCGCTCATTATCTGAACCTCCCATTGGATGTGGGAGGGTCGTAGACCAGCTATGGCGCGGGTTCAACTAAAGCTTTCGATTAGTGCTTGGTGGCTTCGTCTTCGCTGCCAATGCCGTCCCAGAATTTCTTCACGCGGCCCATAAAGCCTTCAGATTCTGGGTTACAATCTTTGCCGGAGCATTCACAGAATTCGCGTAAGATTTCCTTCTGGCGCGCCGTCAGATTGCGCGGGGTTTCGACAAACATCTCGATATAGAGATCACCGGTTTGGTGATTGCCGCGAATGCTTGGCATCCCTTTGCCGCGCAGGCGCAGTTTGCGCCCGGTTTGCGCGCCTTCAGGAATGGTGACACGCGCACGGCCGCCATCAATGGTCGGGATTTCGACTTCCCCGCCGAGTGACGCGGTCACCATCGACACGGGCGTGCGGCAATAGAGATTTGGTCCATCGCGCTCGAAAATATCGTGCTCTTCAACATTCACGAAAATATAGAGGTCGCCTTTTGGCCCGCCTTTGGTGCCGGGTTCGCCTTCGCCTGACAGACGGATGCGCATACCGGACTCGACCCCGGCAGGGATTTTGACCGACAGGTTACGGTCCTCTTGGATCTGCCCATTACCATGACAGGTCTTGCAGGGCTTAGCGATGATCTGACCGGTGCCATGACAGCGTCCGCAGGTTCGCTCCATTGTGAAAAAGCCTTGCTGCGCGCGCACGCGACCGGCGCCATTACAAACCGGGCAGACTTCTGGGCTTGTTCCAGGCTCAGCCCCTGTGCCATCGCAGGTCGGACAATCGACAGCTGTCGGAACGTTGATCGTGGCGTCCTTTCCGTGGAATGCTTCTTCCAGCGAGATGTCCATATCATAGCGCAAATCTGCGCCGCGCTGCGGGCCGCCGCGACGACGTCCTCCGCCAAACGGATTGCCGCCAAAGACTTGGCTGAAAATATCTTGGAAAATATCGTTCGGGTCCCCACCGCCAAACGGGTTGCCGCCGCCTGCGCCGCCCATGCCGTTTTCAAACGCCGCATGCCCGAAGCGATCATACGCGGCTTTCTTTTCAGGGTCTGACAGAATCGCATACGCTTCGCCGACTTCCTTAAACATGGCTTCGGCTTCCACATCATCCGGGTTTTGATCCGGATGGTATTTCATTGCGAGTTTCCGATAGGCGCTCTTAAGGGCCTTTTCATCTACGGATCGGTCAACGCCGAGCACGTCATAGTAGTCGCGTTTGCTCATCAAACGGGTACCTGTGTTTACTCTCTCTCGACCGCCAAGGTGGGGAGGTCCGGTGCGATGTGCAAGGCCTTAAACTGCTGGCCTAGCCAACCGCTTTGAGAATGTCGTCTTTGAGCACACGGTCTGCAATTTCTTTGGGCACGATCATTAAAGTCTCACTCAGGGTTTGACCCCAGTCTTTTATAAGCTCTGCTGCGCGCGCTGAACCGGTCCGCTCTTTATGGATTTCAAGCATCATCAAATAGACGTCGATATGCTTCTGCTCCATGTCGACCAGAGGATACCAATCGATCGCATCCGGATTGGCAACATGATCAAAGCGATTTTCCGGATCCCAGATATAGGCGACACCGCCTGTCATACCGGCGCCAAAATTGTCACCAATCGATCCCAAAATTGCGACCCGGCCCCCGGTCATATACTCGCAGCCATTGGCGCCGCAGCCTTCAACCACAGCCTCTGCTCCGGAGTTTCGGACCGCGAACCGAACGCCCGCTTGTCCAGCCGCATAGAGCTGACCGCTGGTCGCGCCATACAAGCACGTATTGCCGATGATCGTATTGTCGCCGCCTTGGAAGGCTGCATCCGCCGGAGGGCGTAATTGGATGGTCGCGCCCGACAGTCCTTTACCGACATAATCATTGGCGTCACCAATCACATCCAGCAACAAGCCTTGCACACTAAATGCGCCCAGCGATTGGCCTGCACTGCCGGTGAGGCGAATGTGAAGCCGGCCTTCCGGCAAAGCTTTTTCGCCAAACTTGCGCACGATTGCTGAGCTCGAACGCGCGCCAATCGTCCGCTGAACGTTTTGCACTTCGTAGGTAAGCTGCATTTTTTCGCCGCGCGTGAAGAACGGCTCGCCGTCGCGCAGAATTTGCGCATCGAGCGTATCAGGCACGTCTTCGCGATGGTTTGGCCGATACTCGACTTGTTTCGCTGTATCGACTTGAACCAGAAGCGGATTGAGATCGAGGTCGTCCAGGTGCGGTGCACCGCGAGAGACCTGGGCAAGCAAATCGGTCCGACCAATCGCTTCATCGAGTGAGTTTAATCCGAGCGATGCGAGAATCCGTCGGACGTCTTCAGCGATAAAGCTCATCAGGTTGATGACTTTGTCTGCGTTCCCTGTGAACTTCGCACGCAACGTCTCATCCTGGGTGCAGACGCCAACGGGACACGTATTTGAGTGGCACTGACGCACCATGATGCAGCCCATCGCCACCAAGCTTGCGGTGCCGATGCCATACTCCTCCGCACCGAGCATCGCGGCGATGACAATGTCGCGCCCGGTGCGTAATCCGCCGTCTGTTCTCAGCGTGACCTTATCGCGAAGGTTGTTCAAGCTCAGCACTTGGTGCGCTTCGGCAAGACCCATTTCCCAAGGCAATCCAGCGTATTTGATACTGGTCTGAGGCGACGCGCCGGTCCCGCCGACACCGCCCGCGATCAGGATCACATCGGCTTTCGCCTTGGCCACGCCGGCCGCGACGGTTCCAACACCTGATTGCGCGACAAGCTTCACACAGACGCGGCAATCCGGATTGATCTGTTTCAGATCATAGATCAGCTGCGCCAAGTCTTCGATCGAATAGATATCGTGATGCGGAGGCGGGCTGATCAGCGTCACGCCCGGCGTCGAATGACGGTTTTTCGCAATGAATTCTGTGACTTTAAAGCCGGGGAGCTGACCGCCCTCTCCGGGCTTCGCACCTTGCGCAACCTTGATTTCAACTTCGCGGCAATGGTTGAGGTATTCGGCTGTCACGCCAAACCGACCGGACGCGACTTGCTTGACCGCTGAGTTCATATTGTCGCCATTTGGCAGAGGTCGATAGCGCTCGCGCACCTCACCGCCTTCACCCGATACAGACTTCGCGCCGATGCGGTTCATCGCGACATTCAGCGTTCCGTGAGCTTCTGGGCTAAGGGCCCCAAGCGACATGCCCGGTGTGACAAACCGCTTACGGATTTCGTTGACGGATTGGACGCGCTCTAATGGTTCTTCTGGACCTGCAGGTTTGAAATCGAGCAAATCGCGCAATTGGATCGGTTGGTCGCGATGGTTCACGGCTTTCGCGTACTTTTCGAAAATCCCATAATCGTTCCGATCACAGGCGGCTTGCAGCGTGTGAATCAAGTTACCATCCAGCGCATGCGGTTCTGAGCGCGCGCGCAAGCGATAGAAGCCCCCGACAGGTAGGGAGATAATGTCCTCGTCGAACGCTTCTTCATGGCGGGTCACTGCATTCTCTTCGATCCCCGCGAGACCAAGGCCAGAAATGCGGCTCGACAGACCAGGGAAATAGTCAGCAACCAGGGCCCGCGAAAGCCCAAGCGCCTCAAAATTATAACCGCCGCGATAGGAGGATATAACCGAGATCCCCATCTTCGACATGATCTTTAAGAGACCTGCCTCAATCGCCTTTTTGAAGTTGAGAACCGCTTGTCCAATTGTGAT
>JBCBQS010000212.1:0-5026 GCA_039820085.1 Pseudomonadota bacterium | reverse complement strand
TCGGCGATGGCCCGACCGATGCGATCATGGTCAACAATGCCGATTGGCTAGACCGCCTTGGATACATCGAGTTTCTGCGAGATATTGGGAAATACTTCACCATCAACACGATGGTAAAACAGGAAACGGTGGCAAGGCGCCTGACCAATGAGCAACCCTACACCTTTCTCGAATTCAATTACTTGTTGCTGCAGTCTTATGACTTTCTAGAGCTGTCGCGCCGCCACAATTGTTTCTTGCAAATGGGCGGATCTGACCAATGGGGGAATATTCTTGGCGGGGTTGATCTCATCCATAAAGCAGATGGAAATCAGGGCTTCGGGCTGACCAGTCCTTTGCTGACCACAGCCTCTGGTGCCAAGATGGGGAAAACCGTGGATGGGGCTGTTTGGTTGAATGCTGAACGGCGCAGCCCTTATGAATATTGGCAGTTTTGGCGGAACACTGAAGACGCCGATGTTGGCCGCTTCCTAAAGCTCTTCACAGATCTACCGATGGACGAGATCGCAAGACTTGAGACCCTGGAAGGCGCCGAGATCAACCAGGCGAAAATCGCGCTCGCAAATGCCGCGACGACGATGCTGCACGGTGCACAAGCTGCAAGCGAAGCAGAAGCAGCGGCGAGCAAAGCGTTCGCTGGCGGAGGTGTCTCTGCGGATCTTCCAACATTTGAGATTTCAAAATCCGACTTTGCCGACGGTCCAACAACAACCGCACTCCTGCGCGCGGGAGCGCTTGTCTCGTCGAATGGAGAAGCACGCCGCAAAATGGGCGAAGGCGCTGTGCGCGTGAATGATGCAAAGGTCGGCGAAGACCAAACGCACGCTTGGACCGATATCCTGACCGACGTTGAGGCCTTCAAAGTTCAAGTCGGCAAGAAACGCATTGCATTGGTCAAGCCCGTCTAAGTCGCTGATCAAAATGACTTTGGGTTGGACTTAGCCCTCGCTCCCTGGGGTCGGCGATAAGATTTCTTCGTCGGGCAGATCTGGAAGCTTGGGCTGTGGCGGCCGCAAATTCGGATCGACCGGGATCGACTCTGGGATGGACGTGTCCGACGGATTTTCGAATATGCGGCGCAAGATTCCTGGCGTCACAGCGGAGAGGGGATTGACGGCAACCTGCGCTTTTTCGAGCGTGCCGTTCACCGAGTATGTGATCGAGAAGATCCCCTCGCCCTGTCGCCCGACAATGAGATCCCCAATGATAGGCACCCCACCGAGAACAGAGTTCACGCCAAAGCTTGGCACCAAAACACCGTTCAAGTCGATCCCTTCACCATCGGTGCCGACCCATCCGTTCACCGTTAAACCGAGCGCTGGCCCGCTCGCCCGTCCGCCATCAATCACATACCGGCCACCGCCAATCGTGATCGGGGCTTCGATCCGAGAAAACAGGACACCGTCTCCTGCGAGCGTATCGGTTAAGCCGCGCAGCGACGCCAAAGACAGAATCTGCGTAAAGAAGGGCGCATTGATCAGGCGCGTGTTCTCCACCGTGGCACGCAATTGCGCGGGAGTGTTTTCAGTCGCCAAGGCCCCTCGGAGATCCAGAATTCCACCCTCTATGAAATCAACGCCGAAAAACGCACTTGCGAGATATCCCGCATCGCTGGTTTTGAGCTCTAACGCGAGCGGTTGATCATCGCCTTCATTGTCGAGATTTGCGATAAATGTCGCGCCCGCGATCGTATTGCCGCTGGCTCTCATCGACTGGAATCCATTTGCCTCTGAGACCTCGATTTGCAGGGATGATCCAATCAAATCGAGATTTCGGCGCAGGCGGAGACGGTCCACGGTGGCAGAGAAATTCAGGTCAACGCCCTCATCCGTTTCGCCAACGCCGCCCAAGCCTCCAAGATCTGCGAGCAATCCAGAAATATCCAAATACTCGCCATCCAGTTCAATGCTAAAGCCAGCGTTCGGTGTGCGGGTAATGGTTCCGGCCACATCGATCGAGTCTTCGATAAAGAAGCGCCGTAGATCGAGCGACTCAAGGCGTCCATCGTTCGCAAGGCGCAGGTCGCCATCGAGGGATGCATCTTCTGTCGTGAACCGGAGAGCGGCCGCTTGCTCTCGCAAATCGCCGCGATAGTTCAGTGTCGCGCGTGCCGTTTGACCGGCGCGCTTGACCCAATCGATTTCACTTAAGTCTATCCGCGCATCACTTAAGTCAAACGCAAATGTCCCGTTCTGCAATCGACCATCACCGACTTTGCCTTGCATCTCAACCGGCACTTCACCGTTTAAGAAGGCGCGGCCGACCAAACCAAACGTGTTCAATAAATCAGAGGTGAGAACAGCAGTGGCGGACAAGTCTGCGGGCTGGCCTTCATCATCAAACGCATCCCGCCATGTGAATTGTACCGGCGAACTCCCCATATTCCCAAAGCCGGTCAAAATGATCCGGTCTAATGTGACGTCGACATTGACGTTGCCTTCAGCCAAATCAAAAGGACCAGCTGCATTCTTCAGACCGGCCTCGCGAATCTGTCCGAGCACTTCAATGCTCATGTCTGAAAGCGGGACATTGTCTAAAGCGGGTCGACTCAAGCGGAAGGATGCCGTCGCATCGCCAGAGACGCGTTCGGGGTCGAAGCCCGTTTGTTCCTCTAGCCGAAGGCGCGATGCTGAGAGTTGCTTCAAGACGCTGACCGCCGGACCAGACCCAAACGCAGTGACGGTGAACGGTTCACCGCGCGGATTAAACGCCGGGAAGTCGACCGCGCCGGACTGAATGACCCAATCATCGTAAGTGGCGCTGATCAACGTAATGTCGAAACTGTTACCGCCGACCCGACCCGTTCCGACAGCATTCTCAACCGGGGGCATATCATGCAGAAACCGAACCGATCCGTTGCGAAACGAGAAATTGACCGCAAGGTCTTCTTCTCGCAAAAACCCTTCTGCCAAACTATCCGGCTTAATCGACACCACCGCAGTCGCCTCTGTGGCCATACCGGCTTCAAGGTTATTGATCAGCCAGTTGCGCGCCCCACGTCCCAGCCGGTCCGGCCAATAAGCGAGGATCATGTCTTTGCGAATATCGCCAATCAGCTCCGCCGTGACATCGAGCGCAAACGGCAACTCGCCTTCCTCGTGTTCAACAGCGAGATCGATCTCGCCTGTCGCTTGCAAGCGTGCCCCACCGAGATCAGCAGCGAGGCTATCGATGGATACGATGGTGAAATCGTCGGAAAGATCGGCGCCAATCTCAACATCGGACACGACCCAGGGCGCATCGAACAACTCAGTGAAATCTATCGTCAACTCATCGGAAGCGAGTTCGAGACGGCGAAGCGCATTGTTCGCGAGAACGTTCGTAAGAGACCCAGTCATCAATCCACTGATGCGGTCGGACACCAATTGAAGGAGGTCGATGCGGACCTGGTCTTCGGCCGGGATATAGGCCAATGCCGCAGTGACATCACTAATTGTTTCGCCGGTGGCTTCGAGACGCAGCGCCCCAGAGTCGCGAGACACAACGAGGCCGACTTGGGTCAATCCAGCTTCGCGGGTCACGTCGGCATTGAAAGATGTCCCAAGCCGCAAGTCGCTGTTTGAGAGACCTTCTAGTCCGAACCGCTGGATCAGGTCTGTGATCGGCAAGACCCCGACGTCGAGAACAGCCTTCATCGATTGGTAGCCATCAAACGTATCGAGCGACACGCTAAAAATTTCCGGTAAGCCGACCCCTTGGCCATCCCCCGACAATTGGATCGAAACGTCAGCCTCCGGGTGAGTGATCTGTGCTGACGCTCTCGCGATTGTGCCAATCGGACTGCGCTCAGCATCAATCACACGCAGATCCATTCCAGAGAAGGTCAAGGTCTCCAAGCGGAAGGATTCATCCATAAGCTGCAAGCCCACGAGCACGTCGCTTAAAATAGAGTTGACCCGTTCCAGCCATTCATCCGGGGTTTGCGGCAGCGTCCCGGCGCGCACGGGCGGCAGTGGGTCCCCAGCCAGCGTCCATTGGTTCGGTGCGATATTCTGAACTTCAATCCAGCCGGACGTGAGGTTGGCATCTAAAAGTTCCACCCGTCCCAGCAGGACATTGCCCGCATCCAAGGTCAGTTCGGCTTTCTCAGCAAACCCGGCCTCTCGTCCATCTCTGTCTTTTAATGAGAGACCATCTGCGACAACGAAGACGCGGCGCTCTGACGGAGACCATTGCAAGGTGAGCCGTTCGACTGTGACTGGCCGACCGTCGCGCGAGCGTGAAATGGCCTGTTCGACATCATCGCGAAAGATCCCAAGCTCGACCGGTCCATTGACGAGCATAAAGGCGAGAATTCCGATGGCCGCCATCACCACCAGGGAGAAAACTCCGAGCGTTTCAAAAATTATGACTTTTGTGGTCTGGCGAACCAAGTCATTTGCTCCAAATAATCAACTCTATGCCTCACGGCGCATCAACCGGGCTCACTCCCGCCAGACATGAAAGACATGCCATGACAACCCGACTAGAAAAAGGCGACAAAGCACCCAGAGTCACCATCCCCCTCAGCGATGAAGAAAGCGTCAATTTGGGTGCACCGAGCGGTGCCGCCCACGTGGTTTATTTTTATCCGCGTGACAACACGCCAGGCTGCACCACAGAGTCGATAGATTTTTCAGCGCTTAAGTCCGAATTTGAGGCACTCGACGTGCAGATTGTTGGGGTGTCAAAGGATAGCTTGAAAAGTCATGCGAATTTCGCCACGAAAAAGGAACTGACAGTCCTTTTGGGAAGCGATGAACACAGCGATGCGAGCGAGCAATTTGGGGTTTGGGTGGAAAAGAACATGTATGGCAAGAAATACATGGGCATTGAGCGCTCAACATTCGTCATCCTCGCCGACGGAACGATCGCCGAAGCGTGGCGAAAAGTTAAAGTGAAGGGGCATGCTCAAGCGGTTCTTGAGGCGACTCAGGCAATTTTGGCGACCTAATTGGTCAAATGAAAACACTTTAAGGCGAATTTTACCCGTGAGCGCTACTTTAAAGGCAGAAAAACGCAATAGGGGGCTTTTCGTCTCGTTCAC
>JBCBQS010000211.1:0-5089 GCA_039820085.1 Pseudomonadota bacterium | reverse complement strand
GCCGATCGCCGCGTTTATCGTCGCGAGCGCGATTGGTTTGATGGGGGTGGTCCTCATCGCCCCACAAGCTCTGGCTCAGGTCGAAGCAGGTGAAGATGGAAAAAAGCTCGTGGACTTTTGTTCGGCGACCGAAGGCGCAAGCTGCTATACGGTCAATATCAAGAACGCCTCATCCGCTACGGTTATGTCGACAGTAATTGATCAGAACAGCACCGGAGGGGTGTGTAGCAAAAGCTCGATCCGCGTGAAGGACGGCAATACGGGTAATAACGCCGTTCCAAACAAAGAGATCCAAGAATATGTGCAGGCAACGCTCAACAGCGCCTGCGCCTATGAGATCAAGTACAATGTCACCAATGGGTGCACAGGGGATACGAGAGCACGGATCAAACCAGGCAAAACGCCGACGGTCGTCGGGCTCGACAAAAATTGCGGGACGCTCAAAACCTACAAAAACTATGGCTAGAGTTACGCCAATGGAGTGTGGGGACTAGCTCCCCACATTCTCCAGTGCCCCAAGCGCTTCTTGCACATGCTCGACAAAGAGCCGCGCTTTGCCGCGAAGCTTTCCGCCTGTCCAGACGACAGACAGCGGTAAGTCAGCGCCGCGCCAGTCCGGCATGATCCGCACCAGCTTGCCAGCCCGAACATTCGAACAGACCAGCCAGTCTGGGCCAATAAAGATCCCGAGCCCATCGACAGCGGCCTGTAAGAGCGTGTCACCTGACGACCCGCGGAACCGGCCATCCATCATGATCCGATGTTCTTCGCCGGTTTCGACGTGCTTTAGGGTCCATTGCTGGCCTTGCAAAGACTGGCGGAAGACCAGGCCTTGATGCTCTTTCAAACTGTCAGGGCAGGTCGGCGATCCATATGCTTCAATATATTTTGGCGACGCCCAAATGCCGCGATAGGCCACGAGTAAGCGTTTCGCCATGAGCGCACTATCGGTCAGTTCACCCAGACGAAAGGCAACGTCTACACCCTCCGTGACCAAGTCCGTATAGGTGTCATCGGTCATCAAATCCATGCGGATATGCGGATACTTGTCTAAGAAAGACGCGATGGTCGGCGTGATCACGATCTGTGACAGAGAGTGCGGTGCACTGACCCGCAACATGCCGACCGGTTCTTGGTCGAGCCCGCGGGCTTCCGCCTCGGCTTCGTCGAATTCTGACAAGATATCCTGGGCGCGGCTATAGAAGCGTTGGCCAGCTTCGGTGAGCGAGAGCGCGCGCGTGGTGCGATGAAACAGCTCCGCACCAATTTGATGTTCGAGGTCCTGAATCCGGCGCGAGACGGTTGGCTGTCCGATCGAAAGGTCTGCTGCGGCGCGCGAAAAACTTCCCGCATCAGCGACTCTTAAAAATAGCCTCATCGCGTCAATTCGATCCATGCCCATCAGCTCCTATGCAAAAATCGCATGACCCATATGGAACCTCTCGGAGTTCTGCAAAAGGGGGGGATGCGCCATTTACCGCTCATCGACGGCAAACACAGCCCGCCGACCCTTGAACTTCAAAGGAGCCAATGATGGCCGATTTTACTTTGCATACCTCAAGCACGGCACCAGACGGCGCCCGTGACTTTATCGCTGGCGTTGAGAAAAAAATGGGCTTTGTCCCGTCTCTTTACGCGGTCTTCGCTGAGAACCCCGCAGTGTTGAATGCCTACACCCAATTGTCTGATCAATTTGCCAAGACCGGCTTGTCGCCGCTGGAGCAACAAGTTGTGACCATCACCGCAAGTGTCGAAAACGAATGTCACTTCTGTGTTGCCGCTCACACCACGATTTCAGAAGGCGCCGGACTTGATTTGAGCGTGATTGACGCGGTGCGTGAGGACCGTCCGATTGCTGATCCAAAACTCGAAGCCTTGCGGGTCTTCACCAAGAAAGTCGTGATTGATCGAGGCTTTGTCTCTGACACGGATGTCGATGCGTTCTTGGCCGCAGGCTATGATCGAGCGGCGGTGCTCGCCGTGATTGTTGGCGTGTCGCTGAAAGTGATTTCAAACTATACCAATCATGTTGCTGAAACGCCGGTTAATGACGCGTTCCAGAAACACGCTTGGACGCCGAAATCTAAGCGCGAAACGGTCGCCGCTTAACCCTCACCATTCCCAAATCTAAAGGGTCGCAGAGCCATCTGCGGCCCTTTTTTTGTGCGGATCTCGAAGGGCTCACATTTTGCTCACACCGACGTGACTAAGGCTCACACAGTCGTGGTTCGTAAGTGAACGAAAGAGCGCGTAAGTGGAGGTCATGCATCAAGGAGGACGCAATGACCACTCTTACAGAAACACTCACACCCGCAACTCAATCTGAAACCTTGCTGAGCAAGATTAAAACCTACGCGCCGCATGCGGTCGCCGGGGTTGCTTCGCTGGTCTTCCTCGACAGCTTGCGGTTCAAATTTACCAACGCGCCTGAAACACAGACGATTTTTGGCAAGCTCAATGACTGGGCCGCCAGCTTCGGCGCAGACGGCCTGTTCGCGCAAACCGGACTGTTCAGCCAATACGTAATCGGAACCGCCGAACTTGTCGCGGTCACTCTTTTACTGATCGGAATTCTACCCGCCTTCCGCCGCCTGCAAGCGATTGGCGCAGTGATTGCCTTTGCCGTAATGAGCGGCGCAGTGAACTTCCACCTATGGACCCCGCTTGGGATTGATCCAAACAATGATGGTGGCGGTTTGTTCTTCATGGCGGTGGTCGTTTGGATGACCTCGTTCGGCCTGATAATCGTTCGCCGCAAGGAGCTGTCAGACATCCTCGCGGGCCTTAAAGCCACTCTATTCCCTGCGCGTTCATAACCGGTCGCGTACGCCCACTCTTTAAGCTCCTTAGAAGGACCTTCATCATGAAACTCAGAACTGTACTCGCCGCCGCTATGATTGCCGCTGGACCCATCGCGCTCACCGCTCCAGCTGCCTTTGCGGACAAAGACCCGATCTATACGGCCAAACGCTCAAACCTCGCCCTGCAAGGCTATGACACGGTCGCATATTTCACAGCCGGCGAACCAACCAAGGGCACGGCCGATTATTCAACCGAGTATCAAGGCGCAGAGTTTCGCTTTGCCAGCGAAGAAAATCTAACGCTCTTCCTCGCGGACCCGGCCAAGTACGCCCCGCAATATGGCGGTTACTGTGCCTGGGCGGTTGCGCAAGGCAAGACGGCCAAAGGTGACGCGCGTCGCTGGGCGATTGTCGATGGCAAGCTTTACCTCAATTACAATAAGGGCATCCAAAGACGCTGGGATAAAGACCGGACAAGTTTCATCACCAGCGGAGATCAGAATTGGCCGACCGTGCTTGCAGACTAGGGAAATCTCTCCCTTCTTGACGCCCCTATCCCAGGGCACGCGTCGCCATATCCCCCGCGTGGTTCCCCTGCCACGCGGGGGATTTCGATTTAAACTTTCTTAAGAATAGATCGAAATTGTTAGGTTCAGCTTCACGCCAAAACAAGCCGGGCATAGTTTCATGTCGGGGCAACTATGTTGAGCGAAAGCTCGGGAGACGAACATGAACAAACTTTCGATGTGTGCGACGGCATGCGCCTTTGTCCTGACGCCAGCGGCGGCGGCCCAGTCAGATCTGTATTTGGAGGGCGGTGCGAGTGTTTATAGCCTTGATGATGCCTCAGTGAATGCGCTGACAATGCGCGGCGGCGTAGACTTTCACACCCTTTTTGGGGCCGAATTTGAAGCCTCGTTTGGGCTTGGCGCTGAAGAAGTTGATGACAGCTCAGGCGTTGAGGTTGAGCTTGAGAACCAATTCGCGGGCTATTTTGTTGGGCGCTATCCTGTCCTACCGCGCTTGAGCGCGGTGGGCCGGATCGGTTACACGACGGGAGAATTCCAAACGTCCAATGCAGGTGTGTCCGGTGATGCGGAGCTTGACGGATTTGCATTCGGTCTGGGCGGCGAGTTTATGATCACAGAAGACTTCGGTTTGCGCGGTGATTATACGAGAATTCAAGTCGAAGATGACGCGGCTGATGGTGACGTAAACGTGTTTGCGATTACCGGCGTCTTCAAGTTTGGACGTGTGCGATAAGGCGCTAATTCAAATCATTGTTTTTCTTACGCTTCGAAACTAAAGCAATGATATGTCCTTATACACTCATCGAGCGTGGTGGGCGCTGTCGATCGTAAGTATCGGCAGCGCGTTTTGGTCATATTCCCCGTTTTTTCAGTCGGAGTTGGTGCCCGTTTTTATGGCGCAACTCCCAGGCATATTTGTCTCGGCGCTACTCTACGCATCGATTGGGTGCGTGTACGCGATCCTCGCCCGCGTCGCCCACCGAAAACTCGTATTCTACCTAGGTGGTGCGCACGTCATATTCCAAGGCGTTGCTATAATTGCGGGGAGTTTCATCGTATATTTTCGCAGCCAAGGCATGGCGAACGGAACACAGTTGGACATGTCTGACATGATTGGCGTTGCGTACCTCGTAAGCGGGGCATCAGTATTCGCAGCGCTGGCGTTTTTCGCGGCAATGGTTGCGGCGCTCAGCGAAATGCGAAAACGCATCAACGAGAATGTGTTCTAATAGCGTGTGAGGCGCTAATCCCGCTCTGCCCACACTTTCAATATATGATGCGCGACCGCCATAGGCGGCGGGGCGTAAATTTCTGGGTGCTCGCCCGCGATCACTTGTCGGGCTTCCTCGCGGGTGATCCAGCGCGCCGCTTCCAACTCGTCCTGCTCAACTGAGATTTCGGTTGTATCGGCCTCAACAATGATCCCGACCATTAAAGAGGATGGGAACGGCCAGGGCTGGCAGAACAGGTATTCTGCTTTGGACGGATCGGCTTTGATGCCGGCCTCTTCTTCAAGCTCGCGCGTTGCCGCCTGTTCGACGGTTTCGCCAGGCTCAACAAAACCCGCGAGCGCTGACCAGAACCCGGCTGGCCAAGCTGCCTGACGCCCGAGCAGGCATTTATTGTCTTTAACCGCGAGCATGATCGCGACGGGGTCGGTCCGCGGAAAATGCTCCGCGCCGCAGGATGGACAGATGCGCTTCCATCCGGCTTCCGCAACTTCGCTCTCAGCCCCGCACTTTGAACAGAATTGATGAC
>JBCBQS010000210.1:0-5123 GCA_039820085.1 Pseudomonadota bacterium | reverse complement strand
GCGCTTGTCTCATTCAGTCGATATGGCGCGTCTTACTTAGTCGAATTCATGTGCCAGGACCGCGAAGCGGTTTTGGACGGAAGCTGTATCAATGAGGCCGATGCCTTAGCCGAAGTAGAGAAACTACTGATTGCGGGGACGCGATGATGATCAAACATTGGGGACTGATAGCAGTCTCAGCCATCGCCTTAGCGGCGTGCGATGTCGTTCGGTTTCCAGGGGATGGTCGCGAAGCGCCGACGCCCGATCCGGTTATTCCAGACGGCGCACCCGGCCCGGCGCCGCCGACCGTACCAGTGACCGATCCATGGGGGGAAGGAGACGAGCCGATCGAAACACCGGTTTCCGATACCGATCCGGTCGAAGACCCGGTTGAAGAGGCAGACCCTGACCTATCTGACGATGTCTCTGACCCAGAAGCGGACACCGAGACCGACGACACGACATCAGATGCCGATATTGCGCCCGAAGATCCCGGCGCTGAGGACACTGTGGATGTCGGTGTCGAGGATCCCGATACAGAGACCGACACCGTCGCGGATGTCGACACGCAACCGGAGCCCGAACCTGTCGAGCCCGAACCCGAACCAGAGCCCTTGCCGGTGAAGTTTGAGTATTATGCCCCCGGTGATCTGTTGCCGGGATCTGGCTTCGGGCGCACTGATGACACGATCTATGCGCCTGAAATGGTGTTTCCGATCAAGTCGGCACCGACCTATTTGAACTCGCAGGTCTATCGTCCTGGCGGCGGCGTTGGCGGCGATCAATGCGATATTTCAAACTATAGCATGCCTTGGCGCGACAATTTCTGTGAAACGCGGACCTCGAACCGCACCACGCCGCTCTGCTCGCTCAACAAAGTGCATCAGGGCCAAGACCTTCGAACTGGCACGGCCACCGAATGTCTACAGATGCGGGCACAGTCACCGCGCGAACGCGGATTGCACGAGGCGGTGGCGACCGAAGACGGGATCATCCAATATATTGGGTCCTACTCGCTGCAGTTAAAAGGGACAGAAACCGGGTTCATCTACTCCTATGTGCACCTCAATATGCGCCGGTTGCAGGTCTCTGCGATGCAAGAGGTCAAAGCCGGGGATGTGATCGGTGTTGTCTCCAATGACTTTGGCGGAACACCGACGACCTACCACCTTCATTTTGAGATTAAAGCTCCGGTTGAAGGCGAAGGGATCGTGCATGTGCCCCCCTATATGTCTTTGGTCTCAGCTTATGAACGCCGCGAAGGCGGAATTGGCCGAGTGGTCGAAGATGAGACAGTTGAAGTTGCCAGTGCACCCGTGATCGTCGACCCAAGCTGGCTGGTCGATTAGGCGCAAACTGTAATTCTATCCACAGATTCCTGTATAAAATCAGGGCACGGACTTAGTGTTGCCAAAGTTTAAACTCTTAATGACTTGTAAACGGCGCGATTTTTGCGCCATGTGATCGAAACCCCACAGTTTGCGAGTACCCAATTAAATGACAGCGGCTGAGAAGCTACCCGTAGAATATGTAGATGCAGACAATGAGGGTGGTAAGCCAGTCGTCACGCTGATTGGTGCGGATATTTCCGAAGAATATTTAGACGATGCCGAACCCAGCCCTATGATGGCGGCGCTTTCGCGGTTTTGGCAGCGCATTATCAATCTGTTCAAATTGAGCCTCGTCTTGATGTTGGTTGGCGGATATCCGGCCCTGACGGTGATGAACCATAAAGTCGATTCGAGTGCGGTTGTGCTCTCTGCGGCAGCGCCGTGGTTTTCCAACGATACGGGCACAGCGATGACGCTTTTGGGCCGCGAGTTGACGGTCGCAGGATGGGCCGCAGACCGGTCTTGGTGGCATCCGCAAGCTCGTTTGACGGCGCTCCCAGCCTGGCAGGACGGAATTACTGGTGCCTTGTCGGATTATGCCTTGCTCGCGTCAGAGCATGCCTCGCTTGAGCCAGGGGCGCCCGATTCAGATTTGCTCGCCGCGGCGCGGTTGCTTGTGCCATCACAAGAAGCCGAAGCCACACCGCGCCTAAACGCCGCCGCCGAAGCGCTGCAAAGCTATGAAGGCCGCTTGTCTCGAGGTCTTGCAGCGAAACCAAGCGGGCTTGGTGTCATGTTGGACGAATTGGCGCTCTACAAGAGATGGGCAAGCGACTCTCAAACGCGGCTGAGATCAAGCGCAGATCGGGCGGAAGCCTGGCCAGCCTCAAAAGAAGACATTGAAGCGCTTTACTCTGCACGCGCCTATGCGCAAGTCGCCTCGCAATTGATGATCTCGTCATTGATCCAAGAGCCAGAGCTGGTGCGCTCGCGACCGGTTCGTGAGGCGCGAGACCGTGCGATTTTTGCCTGGCGACGCGCCGCGGCGTTCAACCCAATTATGATTTCAAGCCAAGCCGGAACGGGCAGCATCCTGTCTGATCATCCGGCTGCGATGATGTATTATCTTAGCGAAATAGACGCCTCGACAACCGCGTTCATGGATGCGCTCCAAGCGCAAGAGCAAGACATGGTGGCGGTCGCTGATAGCGGGACGGCTGAATAGAGACGCGGCCAGATCTTGAATCTGACCCCGCTTTCGCACATTTAAAGGCGAAGACCCGCGAGCGCGAAAGGCTATCGTCACGCCCATGTTTATTCAAACCGAACCAACGCCGAACCCAGACACGCTGAAATTCTTGCCTGGACAAGAGGTCACGGGCATGACCGGGCCTTATGATTTTGCCTCGATTGACGAAGCTGGAACCAGCCCGCTCGCCCAGGCTTTGTTTCAAGTGCAAGGCGTGATCCGCGTTTTCCTCGGCAGCGACTTTATCTCGCTCAGCAAAGACCCTGACGCGGATTGGAAACATGTCCGCCCGATGGCCCTCGCCTCGATTATGGATCACTTCGTGGCTGGACTGCCAGTGATGGCAACGGGCGCGGTGTCGGACCCCCAAAGTGAAGGGGCTACAGTGGATGATTATGAAGGCGACGCCGCTGAGATTGTCGGCGAGATTATCGAATTGATCGAAACGCGCGTGCGCCCGGCTGTGGCACAAGATGGCGGCGACATTGTCTTTCACGGCTTTGATGTCGACTCAGGAATTGTCCACCTTGCGATGCGCGGCGCGTGTGCGGGTTGCCCGTCCTCCACGATGACCCTGAAGCAAGGCATTGAGAACATGCTCAAAGCCTATGTTCCAGAAGTCACAGCGGTCGAAGCTGCGCTATAAGATCGTGATCATGGCTTGACTTCCGTGCCGCCGATGGGCGACGCGGCGGGATGAGTTCAGACGCCTTTCCGATCATTCTCTGTTTGATCTCTGCGATCACCGTCGCAGCGACGAATATGTTCGTAAAGCGGGGCGGCGACGTCCTCTCGACACGGATGATCGTGTCGATTGCGATGATGCTCAGCGTCTTACCGTTTGTGCCTTTCGTGCCGTTCCCGACGCCGGCAATCTGGGGCGCGCTGATGATATCGGTCGTCGTGCATTGGTTCTATCAATTCGCGATGATCCGGGCGCTGCATCGCGGCGATCTCTCGCTCGTCTTTCCGGTGATGCGCGGCTTGGCACCGCTCCTGACAGCGGTGATGGCGACCGTCTTTCTGAACGAAACGCCCGGCCTGCTTGGCTGGCTCGGCCTGATCATCGCAACAGGGGCTTTGATTGTCTTTGCGATGCCAGAAGAAAAAGGCCAAGCGCACCCGCCGATCAAGCAAGCCGCATTGTTTTGGGCGATGGTCACAGCGCTCGGGATCGCGGCTTACTCCGTAGCGGATGCCAATGGCACGCGGCTCGCCGCGGACACAGCAACGCTTTTCACCTTTGTCGTGTGGTTGTTCATGCTCGACTGGATCGGCATCACAGCAGCGATGTTTTGGATCCGGCGCGGAGCTGTCTGGACCGACATCGCCCCGCAAATTCGGGATGGTGCGATTGGCGGTTTTCTCGGCACAATTTCGTATGGCGCAGCCCTTTGGGCGTTTACCTTGACGGAGGCCGCAAACGTTACGGCGATCCGCGAAACCTCGGTCGTTTTTGGCGCGATTTTAGGAGCGGTTTTCCTCAAGGAGGCGTTTGGGAAACGGCGCATCTTAGCGGCGAGTTGTCTTGCATTTGGCCTGATGCTGCTTGAATTCGCCCCGTAGCCGCGGGTTGGCACGCGGAATGCTTCAAACATAACATGAAGCTTCTGCGCCATCTTGCCGGGTATTTACCCGTGAAAATTGCGAGCGCGATTGCCGCATTTGGCGCTGTTTTCGTTTATACGCGTTTGCTCGGTCCGGAGGAGTATGGGCGCTATGCGCTTATGTTTTCCGTAATGACGCTGGTCCATTTGCTGTCGCTCACCTCAGCCGAAGCGGCCGCATTCCGATTTACCGGCGAGGCTGAGGCGAAAAAGCGCCTGCCAGATCATTTTAAAACCGTGCTGTCGCTCACGGTTCGGTCGCTTTTGGTCGCCGTTCTTTTGACCGGTGTGCTCGCGCTCGCCCTTGGCGAATTACCGAATTATCTCAAGATTTTGCCCTGGATTGCGCTGCTCATTCCAATCAACTCGGTCATTCAAATGGCGCTCGAGGCACACCGGGCGCAGGAACGGGTGAGCCGCTATGTGCTGATTGCAACCACGAAGATCCTCGGTGGATTTGCGTTGGGCGCCCTGATCGCCTGGCAGACGGGCTTCGGCGCGGCTGCACCCTTTATCGGGATGCTCCTTGCAGGCGCGATTTGGTGTGTGACCGAGAGCCGGTGGCTGTTGCAACAATCAAAGGGCGGACAAACAGACGCAGAACGTCGGCGCGCTTATCTCTTCTTTGGAGCGCCGATCGCGGCAGCTTTGGTCTTGGACCTGATCCTCTCCGCAGCGGATCGTTTCTTGATCGCGCTCTTTCTGGGCGAAGCCGCCGTTGGCGCCTATGCCGCCGGATACGGCGTCGCGGATAAGTCTGTTTTGCTGATTTGCGCGTGGGCAGCGATGGCCGCTTCACCTCTGGTCATGGCGGCGTACGAGCGTGGCGGTGCTTTAGCGGCCGCTGAAGAGTCCCGCGGCTTGATCCGCACTCTGCTCCTCATTGGCGTTCCAGCTGCGACCGGTATTGCGTTGGTCGCGACGCCATTGTCGGAAGCGCTTATCGGTGAAGCT
>JBCBQS010000209.1:0-5143 GCA_039820085.1 Pseudomonadota bacterium | reverse complement strand
ATTCTCCGAAAAAGTGATGGATGTGGAGCATTTGCGTCTGCTCTACATTTTGACGGTGGCCGATATTCGCGCGGTTGGCCCAAATGTCTGGAACACGTGGAAGGGACAGTTGCTCGGCGATCTTTATCACAATACCGAAGCCGCGCTGCGGGGCGGTCGGACGGATGAGTCGAGTGTGACGGCAGAGCTGAAAGCCCGCGCAGAAACATATCGCGGTCTTGTGGTCGACCAAATTGGCACATTGCCAAACGTCATGGATGAAATGGATGAAGCTTATTGGACGGGCTTTGACGTCGAAACACTGATCGAACACGCACGCAAACTCACCGACAATGAAGATGTAATCGTCAATGCGAGCTCTGGCGCCGAAGGGCGTACTGTACTGTTTGTCTCTGCGCCTGATCGCGTTGGTTTGTTTGCAAGGCTAACGCGCGCCATTGGCGGTCTGGGCGCACACACAGTTGCGGCGCAAGTGTATACCGGGCCATCTGGGCGCATCGTCGATGTCTTTGTACTGGAAGACGGCAAAGGGGAGCCGTTCGCCAAGGGAGACCGCAACCGCCTTGATCGGCTGGAGAAAACGGTTCTAAAAGCGATTGACGAAGACGGCCCCATCCCCGAGCCGAGTTTGCGGCAATCCCCTCGAAATGCCGCCTTTATCGTCCAACCTCGCGTCACCATTTCCGAGGACGCGTCCCAAGCCAATACCGTGATCGATGTCTCTGGGCGCGACCGCCCCGGCCTTTTGAGTGATGTCAGCGCCGTTTTCGCTGAAGCGGGCGTGTCGATCGTTTCAGCGCACGTTGGGTCTTATGGGGAACGGGTGTTTGACGCGTTTTATGTAAAGCTCCCGGATGGGTTTGATGCCGACATGAAATCGTCACTCCGAGACCAACTCCTTGCCGCGCTTGGACGCGAGGAACCAGAAGGGCCGCGCACGCCAGCGCGTAAACTTAAACGCGCCAGCGCGGCTGATAGTTTCTAGCGAAGAAAGTCCTGCATGAGCCTGTTGCGAAATACGCTGACGCAATCATCGCTGACCTTCGGCAGTCGGATTTTGGGCTTCATTCGCGACATTCTTATCGCTGCAAAAGTTGGCGCCGGCCCAATTGGCGACGCTTTTGTCACGGCGCTTATGTTTCCCAATCTTTTTCGGCGCATCTTTGCCGAAGGGGCGTTCGCCCAAGCCTTTGTCCCCGCCTATGCCCGCACGCTAGAAGCCGAGGGGCTTGAAGCGGCGCAAGAGGTTGCCAAACAGACCATGCGCGGACTGTTTGCGGCAACCGCGGCTTTGGTCATCGCGGCGCAATTTGCGATGCCATGGATTATGAAGGTTATTCATGGCGGCTATGAGGAAAGCAGCGAAAGCTTTCAGCTTGCGATCTTGCTGACCCAAATCACCATGCCTTACCTCGCCTGTATGGCGCTGGCGGCGTTGCTGTCTGGGGTCTTGAACTCAGCGGGACGCTTCGTCCTCTCTGCTGGCGCGCCGACACTCTTGAACCTGTTTTTAATATTGGCTGCCTTGCTTGGAGACGATCAACGTCACACGGCGTTTCTTGCCTCAATCGCTGTCTCGCTCGCCGGGGCAGCTCAAGCCGCACTCTTGTGGTGGGGGGTCAGCCGCCAAAAAGTGTCGCTTTCGCTTGGCTGGCCAAAACTCACGCCTGCGGTAAAGAAAGTCATCGGGCTCGCCATCCCTGGAACGATTGCGGCAAGCGGCACCCAGATCAACATCCTTGTCAGCCAAGCTTTGGCGAGTTTTGAGCCAGGCGCTAAGTCTTGGCTCTTTTACGCCGATCGGCTGTATCAACTGCCGCTTGGAATCGTGGGAGTTGCCGTTGGCGTGGCGATTTTGCCTCGGTTGGCGCGGGCGGCGCGGTCGGATGACGGGAAAGCCTCAAATACCCTGATGGATGATGGAATTGGTTTGGCGATGGCGCTCACGCTTCCCGCCGCGATCGCTCTGATGATCGCACCTTCTTATTTGATTGAAGGGTTGTATGCACGCGGGGCCTTCACGCTGAATGATGCGCAGCAAGCTGGCCTTGCCTTGGTCCATTACGGCTGGGGGGTTCCGGCCTTCGTTCTCATCAAAGTGTTAGCACCCGGCTATTTCGCGCATGAAGACACCAAAACACCGATGCGCTTTGTTTTGTTTACAGTCGCGCTCAATACAGCGCTTGGTGCGGGCCTGTTCCTGTGGTTCCGGTCGCAAGGGTGGGATGGGTTTCCGGGCCTCGCCATTGCGACGAGTGTTGCGGCGTGGCTGAACGCAGCGCTTCTTTTCTTCGGTCTACAATCACGTGGATGGTACAAGCCCGGTCCGCGGCTTGTGTCGCGCCTGTTTTCCGTTGGCGCTGCCAGCCTCGCGATGGGCGGCGCCCTTTTCTTTGTACTGCAAGAGCGAGCACTTTTGCAGAGCTGGCTGCCCTATGGCAAATTCGTCGAAGTGCTCGGTTTCATAACCATTGGCGCCGGAGCTTATGCAATTGCTGCGCTCGTGTTTGGCGCCATCCGACCGAGCGATCTTAAGGCCCTTGCGCGCCGAAACACAGCTTGATTTTTTTCTCTGGTCATCGCTTCAAAAAGCGCTAAACCCCGCTGCCATGACTGATCAAGCAACATATTCCGGCCCGAAGCGAATCTTCTCGGGCATCCAACCGACCGGCAATCTTCATCTCGGCAACTATCTTGGGGCCCTGAAAAAGTTTTCAGATTTGCAGGCCGAAGGTTGGGAGGCGATTTATTGCGTGGTCGACCTACACGCGATCACCCTGCCTCAACCAAAAGGCGCCCTCGCTGATCAGACACGACAGATCGCAGCCGCGATGATGGCGGCTGGGCTGGACCCCGATCAATCGACAATTTTTGTCCAGTCATCCGTGCGCGCGCATACCGAGCTGACTTGGATCTTTAACTGTGTCGCCCGGATGGGATGGCTCGAAAAGATGACCCAATTTAAGGATAAATCCGGTAAGGATTCTGAGCGGGCGAGCGTCGGCCTGTTTGATTATCCGGTCCTGCAGGCAGCAGACATCCTGGCTTACAAGGCGACGCATGTACCGGTTGGCGAAGATCAAAAACAGCACCTGGAACTCAGCCGGAACATTGCCGCGCGGTTCAATCAACAATTCGACGTGCCAAACTTCTTCCCACTTCCAGAGGGCCTCATTGAGGGGCCCGGCGCGCGGATTATGAGCCTTAAAGACGGCACCAAGAAAATGTCGAAGTCCGACCCAGCAGAAACTTCTCGAATCAATTTGATTGATGATTCAGACACAATCGCCAAGAAGATCAAGAAAGCCAAAACCGATACGCTCGGCGATATGCCCGAGAGCTTGGAAGAGATGGAAGCCCGTCCCGAAGTCGCCAATCTGGTTGGCATCTATGCGGCACTTGCGGGTTTGTCGGATGAGCAGGTGCTAGCGGAGTATGGCGGCAAAGGGTTCGGCACATTCAAGCCGGCACTCGCAGACCTTGCAGTTGAGCATCTTGCGCCAATCACCGAGCAGATGCGGCGTTTGATTGACGACCCTGCCGAAATCGATGCTGCCCTGCGCAAGGGTGCTGAAAAGGCAAATGCGGTTGCAGAACCGATTATCGAAGAGGTGCGACGCGTTGTGGGCTTCTGGCAGGTGTAAGCAGGGCTTATATCAAACTGACCAAACGTGAGGTTTTGCTATGTTCCGTCTATTCTCGAGTGTCGCGCTCGCAGGTCTCGTCGTCGCCTGCGCGCCGGCTGAGACATCTTCCTCTGGCACGGAAACGTCTGTGCCTGTCTTGTCTTATTCAGACGCGTTTGTGATGCAACCGATTGCCGGTCGAGATATCACCATGGGTGGCCTAACGCTGAGCACCGATGGCGGAGACGTGACGCTGACCAGCGCAAGTTCGCCAAGCATCGACACGATCGAACTGCACACGATGAGCATGACCGACGGCAAGATGCAGATGCGCCAAGTCGAGGGCTTTGAAATCGCGGATGGCGAAAGCCTGGAACTCAAACGCGGCGGCAATCACTTAATGCTGTTCGGCGTCGGCGAAGGCGTCGTTGCTGGGGAAACGATTGATATCACCCTGAACCTGGAGGCTGATGGCGCACCGATGACGCTCGTCGTTGAAGCCGATGTCCGCGCCGTTGGAGAATAGCAATGAGTGATTTGACACAAGCTCAACAAGATCGCCTCGATGCGGCAGCATTTCGTCGTCTTCTTTCGCATTTGGACAATCGCAAAGATGTCCAAAACATCGATTTGATGATCCTCGCTGATTTTTGTCGTAACTGTCTCGGCGATTGGTATCGCGAAGCGGCGGAAGCAGAGGGACTAGAAATGTCCAAAGACGCTGCCCGCGCGCGGGTCTATGGCATGCCATATGCGGACTGGAAATCGAAATTCCAGGGCGACGCGACACCCGAACAGATGGCGGCGTTCAACGCTAGAAAATCGAGAAAATAGCGTTAGAAGCGAATAATCGATCAAATTTGATCGAATTGATTCCATCAATCGAAGCCAATCACGGTTACGCAACCCTTAGGTGCAAACTGTAGCTCTGATCGGCTGATCTGCGTTCTCAGTTGGCTGGGTGTAAACGCGGGTGAATGCTGGACTGATGGAAGAGCGCTCCTCGAAAATGAGAATCCGCCATTGGTTTGGCTGGTTTATGCAACTCTGCGATTGGATCGCAGGGGCGCATAATGCGCGAGACGATTCCGAACGTCGCCGCGTTCGGATTCTTTTCCTATTGCTGACCACGATCACACCTTTACTTGTGTTCACTGGAAACACTGATCGCCCGGTTTTCGAATTTGAGTCTCCGCTTGTTTGGTATGGAGGCTTGATTGTCCTTTCTCTGTTGCTTCTCGTCATCTCAAGAACGTTCCGTGCGGAACGTATGGTCGGTGTGATCTTTGGATTTTGGGTGCTCAGCATCATCGCGACTGGACCGGTTTTCTATGGCGAGCCAGAGCGTCTGTCTTTGATAACACTGGTCCTCATTCCATTGATTATGGGGTCCGTTTCTGGGGCTGCCGCAAGTTTGCTTGGCACCCTTTCGGTTGTGTTGGTCTACAGCGCCGTCTTGGTGAGCGCGCATTTGCAACAGAAAGAGATAACCGACGCAGGGATCGCATTGGTGTGTT
>JBCBQS010000208.1:0-5165 GCA_039820085.1 Pseudomonadota bacterium | reverse complement strand
CCCGAACAGCCAAAGCATTTGGTCATCCTCGGCGGCGGCCCGATCGGCATGGAAATGGCGCAGGCCTTTCAGCGCCTGGGTTCTGAGGTCACGGTCATCGAAATGGGCCGGGCGATGGCCCGCGCTGACGCCGATCATGCCAAAATCGCCGTTGATGCGGTACGCGAAGAAGGCGTCACCGTTTTGGAAGGCTATAAAGCGGTGAAGATTTCCGGCACGGCTGGCAACATCTCTGTTGAGACAGAGAGCAATGATGGCGCCAAAACGATTACAGGGAGCCATCTTTTGGTCGCGGTTGGACGTCGCGCCGTGCTCGACGGGTTAGATCTCGAAGCGGGCAATGTTGATTTTGACGCGCGCGGCATTCAAGCGAGCGACAAACTTCGCTCCGTCTCCAATCCGCGCGTATGGGCGCTCGGCGACGTCGCAGGCCAAGGCCAGTTCACGCACCTTGCCGGCTGGCATGCCAGCGTGTTCACGCGCCGCGCCTTCTTCAAACAAAACAGCAAGGCGAGCGATCTGCCCTTACCGGCGGTGACATATGTTGCGCCAGAAGTCGCTCAAGTCGGACTGACAGAGGCCGAGGCGCGCGAAAAATTTGGTGACAGCGTGACCACATCGTCTTTCCCGTTCCACGAGAATGACCGCGCGATCGCAGAAGGAAAAACCCTTGGCGAAGCCAAACTCGTGATCCGTAAGGGCAAGATCCTCGGCGCATCTGTAGTGGGTGACGGGGCCGGCGATATTATCCAAATCGTTGGCTACGGCATGTCGAACAAGCTTGGGGTGCAATCGCTGACCAATTTCATTTCACCTTATCCGACACGGGCTGAGGTGGTGAAACGCGCGGCGAGTGCGCACTTTACGCCAACTGTGTTTGGAAAGGCGTCCCGGACCTTGGTCGGGTTGCTGCAACGCATCCCATAAGCTACGTGCCGAAGGGTGGAACAGGCAGAGTCTCTTTCAGCGTTGAAACGCACCTTACGCTGGCGCCATAGCCTGTCCTTTCGGCTGTTTATGATCGCGATTTCGACCGTATTGGTCGTTGAGGCGTTCATTTTCGTACCGAGCGCGACCAATTTCAGAAACAATTGGTTGTCCGACCAAATCGCTGCCGGGCGGCTTGCGGCCTTAGCGCTTGAGGCCGCGCCCAGCCGAATGGTTTCGGAAGAATTGGAACGTGACCTCCTCGACAGCGCCATGGTGCTGGCAGTGGCGGAGCTTTATGATGAGCGCCGCGACATGATCCTCAATCCCGGCGAGGAGATCTGCTGTACGCGGAAAATCATTTTGTACGATGTCGACCCAGATCTCACCGAAGTCGTCGACACGCTTGAGACATTCTTTGCGCCACGGGACCGGTTTTTGGTCATTCGCGCTGCGGGGTCGAGACCGGGTCGGGTGATCGAGATCGTCGTCGATGAAAGCGGATTGCGCGGACAGATGGAAGCGTATGGCTACCGAATTCTCGGTCTATCCTTGCTCATCTCAGGGGTCACAGGTGGCTTCATTTACCTGATGCTGCTGCTCACGGTCGTGCGTCCGATCCGCCGGGTCACTCAATCGGTGGAGCAGATTAAAGATGACCCAGGCGGCTGGAAGCGGCGCCTGTCGCCGACCCGGCGCAGTGACGAAATTGGCCGCGCTCAAAATGCTCTGTCGGACATGGAAGAAGCGGTTTCGAACTCTTTTCGCCAACAAGAGCGCCTGGCGCAGCTTGGCGAAGCGGTGGCAAAGATCAATCATGATTTGCGCAACTCCCTCGCCACGGCGCAATTGGTCTCTGACACGCTGTCGCGATCGGAAGATCCGCGCGTGGCCAAAAGCCTGCCGCGGCTCGAACGAGCGCTTGAGCGCGCGATTGGTCTGGCGAGCGATACGCTCAAATATGGCCGCTCATCGGTGCCGGAGGCCAATCTGCAATCGGTCAAACCTTATGACATTGTCGCAGAAGCGGCTGAGGAGGCGCTCGCCGCACATAGCGGTGTGACCTTCGCCAATGAAGTGGTACCGGAGGCCGAAATTCAGGCCGACCCGGATCACCTTCATCGCATTTGCGCCAACCTGATCCGCAATGCGGCGGAGGCGATGGGCGGTGAGGGCACGGTGTCCGTCGGATTTGATGGCTCAGCTTTGAGTGTGATGGACTCAGGCCCGGGACTGCCAGAGCAAGCGAAAGCCAATCTGTTCAAACCCTTCGCTGGCTCGACCCGGCGTGACGGCACGGGGCTTGGACTGGCTTTGTCACGTGATCTCGCGCGCGCCATGGGCGGCGACTTGGAGCTCAGCGAAACGGGAGCGGCTGGGACGCGTTTTGTGGTTTTCCTGCCGAGCCGCAGCGCCTAACCGGAATAGGCGAGCGCCACAATAATTAGGCCGAGCGACACAACAAATCCGAGCCAGCCCCACCAGGGCGCAAATCGTTCGCGCGGCGCTGGCGTCGGCTCCGGCGCGTTCAGCTTGGCTTCGAACTGATCCATGATCGCGGGCAAACGCTTCAAGCGATCCGTGACGTCTTTGACATTTTGCGCAATGAATTTTGGCGCGCCGGTTGGTCCAAGGTTTTGCGAGATCCAGTCTTTTACAATCGGTTCAGCAGCGGCCCAAATATCATGGCTCGGATCAATGCCGCGGGCGACGCCTTCGACTTGCACCATAGTCTTTTGTAACAGCACCAATTCGGGGCGTAGTTGCATCCCGAACGTGTGGGTAAAATCAAGCAACTGCAATAAAAGGCGCCCCATCGAAACATCGCTCGCGGACTTGCCATGGATTGGCTCGCCGACACTGCGCAGCGCCTGCGCGAAATCGCCCACCGATTTGTCAGGCGGCACATAGCCGGCTTCAAAGTGAACCTCGGCGATGCGGTGATAATCGCGGCGCAGGAAGCCCCAAAGGATCTCAGCCAGGAACCGGCGTTCATTCATGCCAATTCGGCCGATAATGCCGAAATCAACCAGCGCCAGACGGCCATCCGGCGTGACGATCATATTGCCCTCATGCATGTCCGCATGAAAGACGCCATGATGGATCGCATGATCCAGGAAGCCCCGCGTCACCATCGTGGCGAGGGTGGCCCGGTCAACGCTCGCCGTATCTGCGGCGGTCGGATCGGTCAGTGGTTTGCCGTCAATCCATTCGGTCGTCAGCACGCGCTTGCCCGATCTCGACCAATCCACCTCAGGAATGTGATAGTATCCGGCTTTGTAAGAGAGCGCGCGCATTTCGTCGGCGCCGCCCGCTTCAAGTCGCAGGTCGAGCTCTTTTTGCATCGACTCCGCGACGGTTTCTGTGAACGCGACGGGCTTTAAGCGGCGACTATCGGCGCTCACCCGTTCAACGGTTTTCGCGGCGCGCTTCATGGCCCGCAATTCGCGGTTGATGACGGTTTCAACGCCCGGTCTCAGAATTTTAACCGCGCGCGCGCCATCAGGCGTTTGCAGGCGATGCACTTGCGCAAGGGAGGCGGCAGCGATGGGGTCGGAGAGGTCAGGGAAAAGGTCACCGACCGCCTCGGGGCCAAACTCTTCCGCGAGCGCCGCCTGCGCGGCTTTCATCGAAAAGGGCGGCAGCTTGTCTTTTAAGCGCGAGAGGTCGGTCGTCGTTTGAACGCCGAACACGTCTGGGCGTGTCGCAAGAAACTGTCCGAGCTTGATGTAAGCCGGGCCGAGTTTTTCGAGCGCCGTCGCGAGCCGCTCGCCCGGACGTCCTTTCGCGCCGCCGCCAAACAGGCGCAGCGTCTTGCCCGCAATCTTGGCTGGCACGGGCAGGCGCGAATGATACTCGCCGGGCAGGATCACATCGTGACGGGCGAGCGCTGTGCCTGCGCGCAAAAGCCGGGCATAATCTGCAAGGGCCTTGAACATGGTCTAGACGGCCCACCCAAAGTGCAGCGCAGCAATACCGCCAGAGAAATTGGTGACAGTCACATTCGAGAAGCCAGCCGACTCGACCTCGGCCTTAAACGTGTTTTGATCTGGGAATTGGCGAATGCTCTCGACCAGATATTGATAGCTGTCGCGGTCGCCGGTCACGAGCTTTCCCACCTCAGGAATGACCGTAAAACTGTATGCATCATAGGCCTGCTGCAGCATCGGCGCAGTCATTTGGCTGAACTCAAGCACAGCAAGGCGGCCGCCGGGTTTGAGCACGCGACGAAATTCTTCCAAACCAGCGACCCGGTCAGCGAAATTGCGAATGCCGAAGCTGATCGTCACCGCGTCGAAACTGCGATCGGGATAGGGCAGGGCGGTGCCATCGGCGCAGACCCAATTGAGCCGCTCGCCCCAAGCGGCATTGTCATCGCGAGCTTTGCCAGCTTCGAGCATGGCATCATTGATATCGCAGACAATGGCCGTGGCTTGGCGGGTGTCGCCTCGGCGCTTTCCCGCTTGATCGGCAAGCGTTAAAAACGCGCGGGCAAGCTCGCCGGTGCCGCCAGCCACATCGAGATGCGCTTCGCCGGGCTGCGGATTAACCCGGTTCATCACATCATGCTTCCAAAGGCGGTGAACGCCGACAGACATGAAATCATTCATCACGTCATACTTTGACGCGACCGAGCGGAACACGCCTTTAACCCGGTCGACTTTCTCGTCCGGGGTGACTTGTTCGAAGCCGAAAGTAACGGTGTCTTGCTCACTCATACCGCCCATCTAGCATAGAAGCGTTAAAGGGCTATGGGCGCGTGTGTCGCGGAAGTGTTTAACGCCGCCCAAATTCGCCCGCAATTGGTGTGTTCTATGCTCGGCATGGGAGTGAGGACGCAGACAGTCAGGCTCTTCAAAGCCATTGATCGAGATGCACGCCATTGGCAAATTTTGGCGCTGTCCGGTCTCTTTACACTCTCGCTCACGACCAGCGACTTTGGCGCGACACCGCTTGCGCTCTTGGCCTCAATCTCCGGGGCCATGGCGGCGCAATTGGCTGGAACCGTTTGGGCCAATGCCCGTAAAGCCAAACGCCAGGCCGACACGGGAAGCCATTGGCGCGCGTCGCATCTGCAGGCCGGATTAATCGGCTGGTTCGCTGACTTTCAATGGAAATCGGCGCTGATCACATCTTTGTCGCTGTCCATCTTGTTGCGCGCCAATTCGCTCTGGTTTTGGCTTGCCCCGATATCGGATCAGGAATTTAGCCGTGATCCCGAGGAAGCCTGCGGCAAG
>JBCBQS010000207.1:0-5198 GCA_039820085.1 Pseudomonadota bacterium | reverse complement strand
CACCTGCAAGGTATCGAAGCACGCCAGGCCGATAATGGCGGCATTCTCCCAACACAATTGATCTCTGGGGTCAGTGGAGTCGATCTTTTCTTTGTGATCTCAGGCTTCATTATGGTCTGGATCGCTGGCGATACGCCCCCAGGCAGACAGCAGGCCAGCCGGTTCTTATTCGCCCGTGTGATGCGAATTTATCCGCTCTGGTGGCTTTTTGCCTCGGTGATGGCGGGGTACTTTCTGTTTGCCTATGGCGTGCCCTGGGACGCTGAGATGCTGTCCAGCCTCGGCGTTGGGGGCATTGAACACCTCATCAAATCATTCCTGCTCATCCCACACGCGGCGTTTCCGGTTCTGCAAGTCGGTTGGACCTTGGTCCATGAGATGTATTTCTATCTCGTCTTTACAGGGCTCTTATTGTTGCCTGTGCACTGGCGGCGTTATGCGTGTTATGTTTGGGCTGCCATCATCCTGTGCGCCATTCTCGCGCAAGCGACAAACACATACGCGAACTCGATCTTGAACCTCGTTCTTTTCCCGATGACGCTTGAGTTTTTGATGGGCGCTGGTGTGGCCTGGCTGATAAAGGCCGGCTGGACGCGCTTTGCCTGGATAGCACTTGGGATCGGTTTGGTGTGGTTGCTCACGGCGACAGTCCTAATCGACGTTCGGAGCACTGACCTGATCTTTCCGGTCCGGCGCACCTTCGGCTTTGGGATTGCATTTGCCTTTATTGTTTATGCCACTGTCGCGCTTGAACAAAGAACGTCAAACGGCGCGGCTGTTCCCGAGTTCTTCATAAAATTGGGTGACTGGAGCTATTCGCTCTATCTCTGCCACATCTTGGTTCTGAGCCTTGTCGGACGACTGTTCTTTTACGTCTTCGATGCGGAAGGCGTGCTCGATAATGTGATTTTTGTGGCAATCGCTCCCCTCGCCGCAATCGCGGTCGCAGCGATGACTTACTATTTGTTTGAAAAGCCAGTAGTCAGCCTGTCACGTGGTTTGCGTGACAGGCTGTTCTGATAAGTCTGGGCGCAGCTGCTTACTCTGCGGCGATGGCCTCCGGCACAGGCGGCGTCCATTTCAAGATTGGCTTGCGCGCTGCTTGGGTCTCATCCAGGCGTTTCTTGGGTGCGAAATAAGGCGCACCTTTGAGCGATGGATCTCCAGCCGCAGCTTTGTTGGCAACGCCCGTTAGCGCATCGCAGAAGCGATCTAGTTCTTGCTTGCTCTCGGTCTCCGTCGGCTCGACCAACATCGCCCCATGGACAACCAGTGGGAAATACATCGTCATCGGGTGATAGCCCTCATCGATGAGCGCTTTGGCGATATCGATGGTCTCGACACCCTCGGCGGCGAAGGCATCCGAGAACAGCGCCTCATGCATGCAATAGCCATCAAAGGCGGGCGTCATGATGTCTTTCATTCGCGCTTGGATATAGTTCGCATTCAGGACAGCGTCTTCAGCCACTTGCTTCAGACCATCCGCGCCATGACTCAGCATATAGGTCAGCGCGCGAACAAACATGCCCATCTGCCCGTGGAACGCCACCATTCGACCGAAAGCATTGGCCGCTTCGCCCTCTATGTCTTCGACCAAGTGGAACCCATCTTCGTCTTTGATGACATAAGGCACCGGTGCAAATGGTGCGAGCGCTTCAGACAAAACTGTCGGACCCGACCCTGGGCCACCACCGCCATGCGGGGTGGAGAAGGTCTTGTGCAAGTTGATGTGCATCGCATCGACGCCGAGATCACCAGGGCGAACGCGCCCAACAATCGCGTTGAAATTTGCCCCGTCGCAATAGAAGTACCCACCCGCCTCATGAATGAGATCAGCGATGTCTTTCATATCGGTCTCGAACAAGCCGCACGTGTTTGGATTGGTCAACATGATGCCGGCTATATCGTCTGTCGTCTCGAGCTTGGCTTTGAGATCGTCCATATCGACGCGGCCGCGCGCATCGGCTTTGATCTCATCGACGATGAAGCCGCATTGGATCGCTGTCGCTGGATTGGTGCCATGCGCTGAGGCTGGCACGAGAACCCGTTTGCGCGTTGCAGCTTCACCGCGTGCAATCAGGGCCTGACGGATCGCCAACATGCCGCAAAGTTCGCCATGCGCCCCAGCTTTCGGGCTCATCGCAACGGCAGGCATACCGGTCAGAGTCTTGAGCCAGGTCGCAAGCTCGTCGATCAGCTCCAAGGCACCTTGAACGGTCCGCTGAGGCTGCATCGGGTGAATGTCGGCAAAGCCTGCCATACGCGCGGCTTTCTCATTCAAGCGCGGATTGTGTTTCATCGTGCAGGAGCCAAGCGGAAACAGGCCAAGATCAATCGCGTAATTCTTTTGGCTGAGGCGCACATAGTGTCTCACAGCCTCAGGTTCGGAGAGCCCCGGCAAAGCGACATCGGTTTTGCGCGCAACACCGCCGAGGCGATCTTTTCTGCCTTTGGGGGTCGGCAAATCGACACCGGTCTTATCCAGCGCGCCGACTTCAAAAATCAGATCTTCACGCTGTTGCAGGCCTTTAGATCCAGAAATAGTCCCGCCATTGGAGCCTGCTACTGCGACAGGCGTCGTTGGTCGTCCAATCGTCTGCATTCCCATTAGATCACCTCCTTCAGTGCCGCCGCATAGGCCGCAATATCGTCTTGTGTCGTGCATTCCGTCGCCGCGGCGATGATGACATTGCCCATGTCTCCATCCGGAACGAGCCGGCTAGCGCGGACACCGCCCAGGACGCCGCGCTCCTCCAGCATGGCAAGCACGGCTTCTGCGTCCACGGGTGTCTCAAACGCAAATTCGTTGAAAAACCGCGGGGTTAAAATCTTGACGCCTGGAACCGCTTCCAGCGCGTCAGCCAAGTCACACGCGGTCTCATGATTGAGCTGCGCAAGCTGCTCAAAGCCTGCACCTCCGAGCAAGGTCATGTGGGACGTGAAGGCCAGCGCACAAAGTCCCGAATTTGTACAGATATTTGACGTCGCCTTGTCGCGCCGAATGTGCTGTTCGCGGGTCGAAAGCGTCAATACGAAGCCCCGTTCCCCATCTGCATCGACGGTTTCGCCGCACAGACGACCCGGCATTTGCCGAACCAGCTTTTGGGTGCAGGCAAAGAGCCCAACATAAGGCCCGCCAAACGTCAATGGATTGCCGATTGACTGGCCTTCTCCCACCGCAATATCGGCGCCCATTTCGCCCGGCGGTGTGACGAGGCCAAGCGAGACCGCTTCGGTGAATACGCTCACTAAGAGCGCTTTCTTGTCATGAGCCGCGTCAGCAACGGGAGACAGATCGGTCACCGTCCCGAACACATTTGGCGATTGGCCAATGATACAGGCCGTCGCATCATCAACATGTTTGGCAAGCTCCAGCTCCCCATCAATCGCGGGCGGCAGCTCAATCACCTCGATGCCTTGCGCTTCGCACAATAGACGGGTCGCAGCGGCATAGTGAGGGTGCAGACCACCGGATAGAACCACTTTTTTGCGACGCGTGACCCGGCACGCCATCACGGCCGCCTCAGCGCACGCGGTCGAGCCGTCATACATGCTCGCATTGGCGACATCCATTGCGGTCATTTCAGCGACCTGAGTCTGGAATTCGAAGAGCGTCTGTAACGTTCCCTGCGCAATTTCTGGCTGATATGGCGTGTACGTGGTCAGAAATTCCGAGCGTTGGATAATCATGTCCACGCTCGCCGGAACGTGGTGCTTATAAGCGCCAGCACCAACGAAGAACGGACCATCGCTCGCAGTGGTGTTCTTGGCCGCAAGTCGCGCCATGTGACGCTCGACCGCGAGTTCACCTTGATGGTCGGGCAATCCATGGATCTGGCCATCTAATCGGGCGCTTTGCGGCACGTCTTGATAAAAGTCGTCGACCGATGCAGCGCCGATTGTATTGAGCATCGCTGAGCGGTCTTCAGGAGTCAGAGGTAAATAGCGCATTCGTTATAGGCCCTCGCAATAAGATTTGTAGGCGGCTGCATCCATCAAACCTTCAAGCTCGGCTTTGTCGCTGAGCTTGAGTTTGCAGAACCAGCCCTTGCCTTCTGGGTCTTCATTCACGGTCTCTGGCGCATCGGCCAAAGCCTCGTTTCCTTCTGTGATCTCACCGGCCACCGGGGCATAGACGTCCGACGCGGCTTTGACGCTTTCGACCACGGCCATATCGTCGCCTTTGCCGAAGCTTGCCCCGGTTTCTGGGACTTCAACAAAAACGACATCACCGAGTTGCTCAGCCGCATAAGTTGTAATGCCGATCGTCCCGGTTTCGCCGTCGACGGTGATCCATTCGTGATCTTCTGTAAAATAAGTGCTCATCTCTCTCACCCCATTAGCGTTTGTAATTTGGTTGAACGAAAGGCAGCGCGCAGACTTCTGCGGGGCGAGCCTTTCCTCGAACCATTAAGTCGATTTTGGTACCGGGCGCGGTCAGGTCGCCGCGGACATATCCCATAGCGATCGGTCGATCGACGCTGGGGCCAAAGCCACCTGACGTTACAACGCCGATGCGCTCCCCATTCACGTGAATCTCGGTTCCTTCACGCGCAGGTGCCCGCTCTAAAGGTTGTATGCCGACACGTTTTTCTGCCGGTCCGTTTTCAAATGCCGCCAAAATTCGGTCGGCGCCCGGAAAGTCTGCGCGCTCGCGCCGAGACTTTTGGATCACCCAGCCAAGGTCAGCTTCAATTGGATCGCGGCTTGCGTCCATGTCGTGCCCATAGAGACAGAGACCTGCTTCCAGACGCAGGCTGTCACGCGCGCCAAGGCCAATCGGTTTTACCCGTTCATCGGCGAGCAGCTCATCAATCAAACCGAGACCAAACGCATTGTTTGGGAGCAGCAGCTCGTAGCCGTCTTCGCCCGTGTATCCGGACCGCGACAGCATGATCTTCTCGTCGCCTCTTTGCAGATAGGCACAGCGCATAAAGGTCAGGTCAGCGGCTTCCGGGAAATGCTGGACCAGAACCGCTTCCGCCTTCGGACCCTGGAGCGCCATGAGAATGCGATCATCGGCGCGCTGCAGCATAGCAACATCACCGAGTGCGTTCTCCATCAAAGCCCAGTCTTGATCTTTGACCGCGCCATTGACGACGATGTAAAGCATTCCATCAAGGCCTTCGCCCGGCATCCGCGTGATGATGAGATCATCGAGAATACCCCCCTCTTCGTTGAGCAAAACCGATAGTCTG
>JBCBQS010000206.1:0-5216 GCA_039820085.1 Pseudomonadota bacterium | reverse complement strand
GGAAGCCATTGCTCAAACGTTGTCTCGCCTTCAGCGGCCAATAAAAATAGGGTTTGCTGTCCAAAGGTAACCGAGTAGGCCTCTTGGCTCGCCTGGCGTGTCGCATGATCATAGCGAAGACCTATTGTACCGCGCAGACCTTCGACACCCAACCCGAAACTTGCCGAGCCAAAGACGGCGAGATCCTCACCTTCTGCGAACAATTGAGGAATGTCGTCAAACGGGAGAAACCCGCCATTAAACGGATCGGCAAAAGTAACATTGCGCTCACTGACGCGCTCTTCATTATAGTACGAGACACCGAATAGATATTCAAACAGGTCATTGTCCGGCGAGGTATATCTAAGCTCGCTCGAATAGACGGTGAGTTCGTCATTGGCAAAACCGACCTGAAGTGGAAAGGCCGAGAAATCGATGTCCAAGCCAAAGCTCTCTGCGTCCTGGTTCGAATAGGATAGAGCAAAGTCGATCTCACCTTGATCCAACTCATAGTTCGCACTTAGGCCAGCTACAATGTCGCGCTCATCCGTGCGCTGCGGAACATCACTGAAAAATTCCCAATCGCCAATCTCCCGCCCGTCATGGAACAGCGTAATGTATGGCCCCAGCACCTGTCCGGTGAATGGGTTAAAGGCGATATTGTCGTCAAATGCCGCTGTATCGATTGGTGCGAATGCGCCCTCATAGAGTCCGGGCGCTTCTTCTTCAAGCACATAGCCGGTCGCATTGACGGTCAGCGCTTCATTCGGCGTCAATGTGAGTCGTCCCTGAATAAACGACCCGCGTATTTCCGCCGTATCCACTTCGGGTGCAAAAGGGTTTTGTAAGAACGAGTCTTCACTGGAGTAGCTTAAGACCAATGATCCGAATATCTTGTTTTTTACAATCGGTCCGCCGATGAACCCACTCGCGCCGTAGGAGTAGTATTCATCATTGTACGTCGCGCCATCAAACCGGACATCAGCCTCAAACTCATCACGCGGCTGACGGCTATTGATGATGAAAAGGCCCGCCTCACTGTTCGCGCCATACAGCGTTGCTTGGGGACCTCTTAGAACCTCAATTGATTCAACTTGCTCCAAAACCGCGTTGCTCAACTCGCGAAACGGAATGCCATCTATGTAGATCGCAGCTCGATTCACAATTGCTGGATTAGACTCAATCCCTCGAATGGATGCAAAAACGGGACTGACCTGACTACCTTGCGAAAATTGAACATTCGGAACGACATCATCTAGTCGTCGTATATCGCGCAGTCTCAGTTCATCGATTTGGTCTGCGTTTAAAACGGTTGCAGCCACATCACTTTCCAATAGCGTCCGCTCTCGCTTTTGACCCGTCACGATAATGGTTTCAAAGACTCTTCGATCGGCTTCTGATTCTTCTTGCTGATCTGAAACGGTTTCATCTGATTGGCTTTGCGCATTTGCGGGTGCGACCATCCAAACAAGTCCGCATACAGCTAACGCACTGGCGGATAAAAACCGTTTCTCAAATCGTGTACTGTTTCGCATAAATCATTCCTCGAGTTTCGCTAGTACGATCCCCAGGTGAGAACCGTTCTCATTTCTAGGGATACTGAATTTCAGGTCGGGCGAAACCGAGGGAACCTGTGGCATCGGATATATCTCCTATGCGAACAGCTAATTCTGTTCCATTCAAAGGAGAATTTCAGATTACCGATGTTGGAGTACCGTGTGGCAGATCAAGATGAGATCATTGACGCAGAGACTGTTGAAAACCTCGCAAGTCAGATGAACTATGAACATAGCTTCGAAGAGTTGAACGGCACCGATCAAAAACCGGATGCCCAGGCTTTTGAAGGCAACATCAGCGTCTACCAATCATCTTTCGGTGCCAGCCTTTCGGTGAGTGATGTCTCACCATTGTCGGATCAGAAGCATAGCGGGATTGTTCCGCGATCTTTCAACGTTCTGTATCTCAGATGTGGGAATATGGAAGCGCGCGCAGATCTCCCGTTTGATTCACCAATACTCAATCCCGGACAGACTGCGAGCATATCAATATGCGAAAACCGGATGATGGCTACAACGATGTTCGCGGGCCAAAGAACCCAGGCGGTAAACATCCACGCGCAACCGGAAAACATTCTCGATGAAGAACTTGCCGCCAAAGTGTTTGACGCGACGACCACAGATCGTGCGGAAACAAGAGTACTCTCAGCTCGGCTGAAGGCGCTTGCGGATGATATTTTCAGTGGAGACTATGAAGGGCATATGGGGCAGTTGCTCGTCGAGAGCTTTGCTTTTGAGCTTTTTGCAAGATCGCTACAACACCGAATCCAAGGCAACACTTCTAACTCCAAACTCGACTTGGAGAGCTCGAAAAAAATGAGTGCAGTACGTGATGTATTGATTTCGGAACCAGGCGCTCCGCATACGCTTGCGAGTCTTGCAAATACAGCCGGTGTCAGCGTATCCAGCCTAAAGTCAAAATTTCCGCTATTAACCGGCCAACCTGTATTTCAATTCCTAAGAGATACCCGTCTCGAGATCGCTTACATCAAGATACAACAAGACGGTTGGAGTGTTGCGTCCGCCGCAAAATTTGTTGGCTACGCGCATCCTGAGAACTTTTCTGCAGCGTTTCGCAAGCGGTTTGGGATCAGTCCTAGTGCAATCAGGTAGCGCGGGTGTTTTGGACCCGTTCTCCACTTCTTTTCATTGATTTGGCCGTTCAGGTCTATTTTTCTTTCGTGTGTTTTCATTGACCGTCTGACGCCATTAAATCGCTTATGTGCGAAATTCATGCGAAAGATATGGATAACGCAAACACCGTACGCCATCGGGCGGCTTAAATTCGCCCCAAACCAGACTCTGGGCGACCGCCCGTTCTTGGGGCGGGAAGCGATTTTCCATTAGCGACCGCTACATTAAATCGATAGCCCTTTCTGTCTGCCAATCGCCCAAGAAATGCTTCCTCCATTGATCGCTACAGAAATTGCCTGGCCACGCGCGCGTTCCATGACCGCCCGCCATGGCGCAAGCGAAAACGATTTTTGCCGCTCGATCACAGCAAATTTTCCCTCTGGGCGGACGATTGCTTTTCGATAGACGCCTTGGATTTTTCCGCGCACTGGCAGTGGCGCGTACTCTTTCCCAAGCTCCTGCGAAAGTTCGTTTGCAATGTCGTGCAGCCCTGTTTGCCTCAATTGCTCGACCTTGGTGCTATCTATTTGGTCTTCAACTGTCTTGAGGACTCCGCGCTCCACCAAACGTAGTCGCCTTCGTTCCTCGGCTTTGCGAACATCGCCACCAAACCCAAGTGCCTTTGCCTCGCTTGATGGAGCCTGGTCGAGCCAAGTCAATCCGCTCGCATCAACTTGTTCGGCAATTCCTGTCCAGCTCTGAACTTGAACGTCTGCCCCTCTAAGACGCCAGCGTTGCTCTTGGTGCTTTCGCACGCGCGCCAAATAGTCTTCCGGTACCCGCCATGAACCATCACTTTGGCGTTCCACCAATCCAGCACGCCGCAGAGCCTCAAGACGCCTGACATGAGCGACAACGAATGTTGGCGTAGAGCGCGGGTCTACTCCGCGGTGAAGCGCTGCAGAGTAGATCCCGCCATTCTTGTCTGCGATCGCAGCAATGGTTCGATCAGAAGGATGTGGCTCGGGATTGGACGGCGCCAGCGTCACAATCATACCGGGTTTCAAGCCCTCCAGCATGTCTCGGTTGGCGACAGCAGTGGAGATCGCGCGCCCATCTAATCCATCAATCATTATGAAAGGCTGATCATGGCCTTCGCCGCGCAGACCCAATCTCAGAATGGAACCAGTGATATGGACTTGGCCTGCCGCGCCTGAAAATGGGCGGGATGGGTCGACGATGCGGTCCGTTCGATTTCCCAAGGCATGATGAAGCTGTTTGATAATATCGCGCCGCTCGCCGAGTTCTTTCAATGTGCGGGTAAACCCGGCAGACAAGTGCCATCGCTGACCCGCTTGGTGCCGAGCAAGACCCAGTGATTTTAGTGTTCGAAGTCGGGCTGCGTTTATTGACCGGTAGCGCGCCGGAGTTTTAGCGAGATTGAGCAATCCATTTTCATCGCTCAGTCGATCCAAAGTGCGATCAATTTGGGTTAGGCGTTCGGCGCCGGTTTGGCGCGCAAGTTTCGCATCGCGCTCAAACTGTGTTTCAGGGCCAAGCTCAAGCGTGACCAGCTCCTCGGCCCGCTCACGAATTCCGTGTGAGATGTAGGCCCGCGGCATGACTAGATCGCGGCCATCATTTCGCTTGCCACGAACAACAATATGCACATGTGGATGATCAGTGTTGTCGTGCACCGCCGCCACCCATTCGAGTCTGGTTTGGAGATCTTTTTCCATGGCGGAAACGAGATCTCGTGCAAATGGTTTCATATCCTGCATTTCAACGCCATCTTCCGGCGAAACGATCAGTCGGAAGTGATGACGGTCATCCTTCGCAACCTCAGCAAACTGGTCGCGGTTCACGTCATTGCTCGCGCCATCAAAAACGCGGCCCTGATCTTCGCCTCGAACAGCACTGTCGCGGCTGATGTATCGAAGGTGCTGAGATAGCGCTTTTGGCGACGACATAGCACTGCGCACAAATCGCGCTTTCACAATGACGCGCCGATTATGCGTTCGCCTCGCATATGAGCGTATTCCTCGCCGTGATCGCCCGGCGCTTGACCCAGCCCGGCTCACAGATCGTGCGACCTTCGACATAAAGGTTCGACCGCGCGGTCCATTACCGCCAGAACGCATACGCCCGAGGCGCGGCTCAAATGGATTTTCGGAGCGGTCCTTCACCAGCCCGGTCTCGGTGACCGTTCGTGATCAATCGTGAAATAGTACCATCCCAAACGCCCATCACCAATACAGATGAGGCGTTGCTTTGGTACTATGCCGGACCAATTGGTACTATAAAAATCGATGTGCAGACAATGACTTAGAGAGAGGTTAGTACCACGCTCTTTTATCTTGCCCTGCGCGCCCGGTCCCCGCGCCCCACCCTTCTCCCGATTATCCGAAGCTGATACCTCTACCGACGAACCGATAAATTCGGCCGCTCCCAAAATATCCGCCCCCTTTACAGGCCCGAAGTATCGACTGTCGAAAGATCTATCGGTTCGCACCGAAATCAGCAGATATTCCCTTTTGTTAAGTCTACGACATTTGTCCGGCAAAACCGGCATCATCCGCCCTTTTCTATCAGTGGCATGAATAGTAA
>JBCBQS010000205.1:0-5234 GCA_039820085.1 Pseudomonadota bacterium | reverse complement strand
TAGAAGTTCGCGCGATTCTCACGCAAGTCGGATTGCCGTTCACCGATAGCCTCGCACCGCAAGCGGTTTTGTTTACGACATCGTCGAATGGGATGGATCTCGCCTGGAACCTGGCGTGGGAAGAATCGCCACAAGGAAGTCTTGTGCCGCTCCTTATCAGTCGAAGCGCGGGGTATTCTCCTGAAATGCCCTGGGACGTTCTGCAAGACGAGCTCTCGCTTTACGGGGCGCAACGGGCAATCTTCGCAAACCTACGGGGCACACAAGGCAGCTACCGTGTTGAACTGATCTCCGTCACGCCCTCCGGGCCCCGCCGCATCGGGGTCACACGACGGGCGCCAACGCTGGAAGGCGCGATCGAGGCTGTCGCCGTGCGTTTGAATGACGATTGGAAACAAACGTCGATTATCAGAGACACAACACGGACACTAATTGAAGCGACCGTTCGTTATACATCGCTTGCCGAATGGATCACGCTCCGTAATGCGCTGGCGCAGTCTCCGTTGGTATCGAATTTTCAAACCCGGGCGATCTCAACAGATGGCTCCGTCGTCGCCTTCGCATTTGCCGGGAATGGTCAGCGATTGACGTCTGATTTGCGTGACCGCGGCGTTGTCATCAGTGCTGAACCAATTGGTTGGGTGCTGACCTCAGCGATCAGCGCAGGGCCGCCGGTCGAGAGCGATTAGATCATGCCACCTTCGAGGCAGATCCCGATTAGTTTTCCCGAGACCCGCCTATCATTTCAAGACATGGCGGTGACCGACGCCACCCGTTCCATATGTGCAGCGATCCGCAAGCCGGACCGTTGGCCATACCATGCATTTTGCTTGATCGGCCCGAAAGGAAGCGGCGTTACGACCCTCGCACAAGCCTGGAGTGAAGAACGCAAGGCCCATTACATCGAAGCGGCGAAGCTCTCCGAGATTGAAGTTTCAGACATTGAGACGATGACCGAGACCGACCTGGTTGTCGATGATGTGCATGATCTGAACGACGCTGAAGCGCTGCTCCTGTTACTCAGCGGCATTAAGCGCCACCAGAAGCATATTCTGCTTGCTGCGCACACTGTGCCGTCGCTCTGGCGTGTCCAATCACCAGATCTGAAATCGCGTTTACAGGCCGCGCCACTGGCTGAAATTCCTGCGCCAGACGAGCCGCTAATGCGGGTTCGATTGAAGCGGGCCTTTGCTCGGTCCTATCTTGATCTTCCAGGTCCAGTTGAAGACTATCTTGTAACCCGTCTTGGACTGGACTATGCGCTGATCGAACACACCGCAGAGACTCTCGCCGGCGCCACAGGCGACCGACCCCTCACCATTCCTTTGGCGCGAGACATCCTTGGTGAAGAGGGAGACGGTGAAGTGGCTGAGGACCATCAAGGATGACCAAATCAGCAGCTCCTTCGGAACGGTCCGAACGCTACATCAACCGCGAACTTTCTTGGCTGAAGTTCAATGAACGGGTTTTGGAAGAAGCGCACAATAAAAACCATCCCTTGCTGGAACGTCTGCGATTTTTATCGATCTCAGCCAACAACTTGGATGAGTTTTTCATGGTGCGATATGCAGGCTTGCGCGAGCAGGTGCGGGCCGGCATCCAAAAACTTAGCATAGAGGGGCGCACCCCTTCGGAACAGGTCACTGATATTGAAGCGTCGGTTGATCGCTTAATGCAAGATCAGCAGGATTGCTGGGAGGAACTGAGCGAGCTCTTAAGCGAGAAGAACATTGAGGTTCTATCCGCCTCCGATGTGAAGCGCGCAGATATGACATGGCTAAAAGAGCGGTTTGAGAGCCAGATTTTCCCGATTTTGACCCCACAAGCGGTCGATCCTGCGCAACCCTTTCCCTTCATTCCAAACCTCGGGTTTGCGGTGGCCTTTCAGCTATCGCCGATTAAAGGGGGCGGCGAACCCATGGTCGGCCTTGTGCCGATGCCAGCGTTTTCGTCACGGTTCATTCGATTGCCCGACAAAAAATCGGGCGTGTTGAGATTCGTTCCGCTGGAAAGCGTAATCGCGCACTTCCAATCTATGCTTTTCCCTGGGTTCGACTCACACGGGCATTGTGTTTTTCGCATCGTTCGCGACAGCGACATTGAGATCGAAGAAGAGTCCGAAGATCTGATCGCAGAATTTGAAATCTTGCTCCGACAACGCAGACGCGGTCGGATTGTCAGGATTCACATTGATTCTGGCGCTCCCGCGCCCTTGCGAGAGTTCGTGGCACGAGAGATCGGTGCAGATACGCGAGATGTGACATTGCTGGGTGGTTTACTTGGCATGAAAGACCTTTCGGGCCTGATCATGAAAGATCGCCCAGAACTTCTGTTCGAACCATACGAAGCTCGTTTCCCTGAACGGATTCGCGAAATGGGCGGGGATTGCTTCGAGGCAATCCGCGCTAAAGATATTCTGGTCCATCACCCCTATGAGAGCTTTGACGTGGTGATCCAGTTCATCCGCCAAGCCGCGCGCGATCCGAATGTTGTCGCGATCAAACAAACGCTTTACCGCACCACGCTGAACTCGCCGATTGTCTCAGCGCTCATTGAAGCGGCCGAAGAAGGCAAAAATGTTACGGCGCTGGTCGAGATCAAAGCGCGGTTCGATGAAGAAACAAACCTGCGGCTCGCGCGAGACTTGGAACGCGCAGGGGTCCAGGTTGTTTATGGCTTTGTCGACTATAAAACCCATGCAAAAGTTTCACTCATCATCCGGCGGGAAGCCGACGGATTGCAAACTTATACCCATTTCGGCACCGGCAATTATCATCCCGTAACGGCTAACATTTATACCGATCTCGCATTGTTTACGGCGGATCCCGTCTTAGGCCGCGATGCTGGGCGATTGTTCAATTACATTACGGCCTACAAACAGCCGCCAGAAATCGGGCCTGAGCTTGAAAAAGTCGTGATGTCGCCATTCGCGATGGAGGCTTACTTAATTGAACAAATTGGGCGCGAAGAGAAAGCAGCCAAAGCTGGAAAGCCGAGCGGCATCTGGGCGAAAATGAACTCCTTGGTGGATCAGGACGTCATCGATGCACTTTACAGCGCGAGCCAAGCTGGCGTGCCGATCCGCCTCGTCGTCAGGGGCATATGTTGTCTTCGACCAGGCGTGCCAGGTCTTTCAGAAACGATCCAAGTCAAAAGCCTGATTGGGCGATTTTTGGAGCATTCTCGAATTGTATGCTTCGCAAATGGCGAAACGCTGCCGTCTGAGAAAGCCAAAGTCTATATGTCATCTGCCGACTGGATGGATCGAAATCTAAAACGGCGTGTAGAAGCGCTCGTTCCGATTGAAGTCCCAACAGTTCACCGTCAGGTTCTCAACCAAATTATGGTTGCGAATCTGAATGATGACGAGCAGAGCTGGGAAATGACAAAAGATGGCAATTATGCCCGCGTTGAACCGGCTGGCGCGGAAGGTGGCTTTAGTGCTCACCGATATTTCATGGACAATCCAAGCCTATCCGGGCGCGGCAGCGCGCTTGTCATTAGCGAGCCTCCACGTCTCGCGCCGCGTAAGCGAGAGCGCAAGGCGAAATGAAGACGGCCCAAAAAATAGCCGTTATCGATATCGGCTCGAACTCTTGTCGAATGGTGATCTATGAGCAAGCCGGATCGGCGCTCATTCCCTACTTCAACGAAAAGACCATGGCAGGTCTGGGACGCGGCTTGTCAGAAACAGGACGACTTTCAGCTACTGGCGTTGACCTCGCGCTGAAAACATTTCACCGGTTCAGAGCGATTACAGCGAGCCTCGATATCCGTGACGTGCGCGCAGTTGCAACGGCGGCCGTTCGAGAAGCATCAGATGGTGACACTTTCCGCAAGCAGTCTGAGAGCATTCTTGGGGTGCCGATTAAAGTCCTAAGCGGCGCAGAAGAGGGGCGGTTATCCGCGCTCGGCGTTGCGATCGGATTCCGCAGTCCAAAGGGCTTAATCGCGGACTTGGGCGGCACCAGTATGGAATTACGACCGGTCAATGGTGAGGCAAAAGGCGAGTCTTTCCTTTTAGGACCATTGGCACGATCGAGCGATAGTAAGTTGTCTTTTGATAAGCGCCGCAAGTCGATGCGTAAGATCTTAGAGCAGGGGCGTCTGACGCAAAATGTGTCTCGCGATAACCTTTACGCCATCGGTGGGGCCTGGAGAAACGTTGCCGCTGTACACATGATGTTGCGGGACTACCCGCTTCGCGTCCCGCACGGCTACGAAATGTCCCGAAAAGATGTCGAAAACGTCATCGATGTCGCTGAGCTTTCGCTATCGGATAAGATGACACGCGAACAACTCACCAGCGTTTCTAAACGCAGGTTAGACACATTGCCCCACGCAGCGCTGCTATTGAGCACTTTGATGGAACAGCTCGATGCACAGCGCGTCACGATTTCTGCGTTCGGATTGCGTGATGGCGTCGCGGCAGAAGGCCTATCGATCAGCGGAAAATCCGGATTGATTGACGCTGCGCCGTTATTTTTGAGATCGTCTGAGCAAAGCCGGTTGTTTGGCAAAGAGCTTTACAGCTTCATTCACCCGATTTCTTCGCAGTTTAAGCAAAGCGAGACACTTTTGCGGGCGATTTGTTTGATGGCCGACGCCGGTGCGGGCATGCATGCTGACCATCGCGCTCAATTGGTTCATGAACAGGTCTTGCGCGCGCCATTGCCCGCACTTAGTCACACCGAGCGCCTGTTTGCGGCCTCTGCGGCGGCGGCGCGCTATACGTTCAAATTCACCGAAGACCCCAAATATGCGCGCATGCTGAGTGTATCTGCGAAACGGCGTGCCAAAATCATGGGAACGGCGATGCGTCTTGGCTCAGTTTATTCCGGCCGGTCTGGTCCAATTTTGGCAACAGCGGGACTGAAAGCGGATGACGGTCAACTCAAACTTTGTGTTGATCCAGACTACCAGGATCTCGTGTCGGAAACTGTGCAAAGGCGGTTGAGCCAGCTCGCGGGTTTGATGAAATTGCGTCCGAAGCTCATTGTGTCAGAGCCTAGAGTTCGAACAGCCTGACCTGACCATTCTCAAACGACAATGCAAGTTTTCCAGACAGAAGCGCGAGCGCCTTTGCGCCGAACAACTCCCGCCGCCAGCCATTAAGCGCAGCGATATCTTCCGACGTTTCACCTCGTGCAAGACGCTCAATATCTGCCGAGTTCGCGATCAGACGCGGCACGACATTCGCATCATCGCTCACAGCTTTAAGCAAGACTTTGAGC
>JBCBQS010000204.1:0-5289 GCA_039820085.1 Pseudomonadota bacterium | reverse complement strand
AATACTATAATGAGATTGTCGTCGACCCAAAGGACGAAGATGTCCTCTACGCGCTCGATACATTTACAAAGCGGTCCATAGATGGCGGCAAGACCTTTGGGTCGACGACAATCTCATTATAGTATTGCGGGCTAGTGGTCATATGGCTGGAACGTTTCTCCCAGTTCTGACCAAAATCCGAAGATCGATAGACCCCCTGCTCGTCCGGCTGGGCCTCAATGATGGCATAGATCAAATTGGGATTTGAGGGTGCATTCGCCAAACCAATGCGCCCCATATCATCGCGCGGCAAACCCGCGTTCACCTCGCTCCAGGTCTCACCGCCATCCGTGGTGCGGTGAATGCCGGAACCAGGTCCACCATTGATCAGAACCCAGACGTGGCGCCGTCTCTGATAACTGGAAGCGACAATCGTATCGAAATCGTTTGGGTCGACGATAAACTCATTGATGCCCGTATACTCATCCACAGTGAGAATAGATGTCCACGTAACGCCGCCATCGGTTGTTTTGTAGAGTCCGCGATCACCACCATTTGACCAAAGCGGGCCTTGAGCGGCCACAAGCACCGTGTCAGCATCGTCAGGATGAATCCAGATCTGGCTGATATGACCAGACTCTTTCAGACCCATATTGGTCCAGGTCCGTCCTTCATCAGTCGACTTATAAACGCCATCCCCGAACGCGACGGATCGCTGCGCATTGTTTTCGCCAGTGCCGACCCAGATTGTTTTCTCATCAGATGGTGCGATTTCGACGACGCCAATCGCATACGTGCCCTGATTGTCGAAGATCGGTTTCCAAGTGGTGCCTGCATTTTGCGTCCGCCAGAGACCGCCTGATGCAACACCGACCAAATAGTCGTGATGACCGCCAGAGAAGAAGGCGAAGTCGGAAATGCGCCCGGATGGATAAGCCGGACCAATCAATCGCAGAGGAAGAGTTGCGAGCGGGCTCGGGCTTTTCTCGTCTTCCGATTGGGCCTCTGCGACGGGCGCCGCACTCATAGAAAACGCCAAAACCGCAAGGCCAGCCATCGCTGCGCCAAGTCTATATACGAACCTCATCCTACACCCCGTTTTATTCCCTTATCGAGACGTTCGGGGATGTTGATTTAAAATGCAACTGGATTCTCGGCCCGCACGATTCTCAAGCGCTAAGCGAAGACACTTCATTTTTAAGCGTCGCTGCCAGAGGCCTCATCGCAGGTGTGCGACAACCTCGAGGATCGTTCTGATTTGGGGAACGTTCAACCAAGTGGCACTCCCTAGGGGAATCGAACCCCTCTTTCCAGGTTGAAAACCTGGCGTCCTAACCGATAGACGAAGGGAGCGCGCGGTTGAGGGGCCGATATAGCTATGCGTGGTTGCGCTGGCAACCGTCTTTGGCGGCAGCAATGCACTTTTTACAGATGGTCGCAGGACAGATATATAAATGAGCAACCCGCATAGAACATTTGGAGTCAAAGGGGCGATATGCAAATTGACCTAGAAAACAGCGACCTTCGCCCCGCGAAACAGCGCGAATGGCGCACAGTCGCGGATATCACAGGTGAAGCATTTGCGAATGATCCCATCAATCAATTCGTTTTTGGGAACCCGAACTCTATCCGCTCAATGTATCGGGTGCTGGCGCGTGAGATGTACCTGCCCCAGGGCATGTGCCATCTTCACCCGGCTGGCGGTGCAACCATGTGGATGCCGCCGGGCGTCGATGCTGCCCCAAGCACGTTTGGGTTGCTAAAATTCGCAGCAGGCCAACTCCTAAACGGCACACCAAGCGCGATCAAACGCGGCTTGGCAGTGTCTGAGAAAATGCAAGAATGGCATCCCGCAGAGCCGCATTTTTACTTGTTCTCAATCGGGACCACGCTGGCCGCGCGGGGCAAAGGCGTCGGCAAAGGCTTACTCAAGCCAGTCTTAAGCGCTTGCGATGCTGCCAGCATGCCAATCTATTTGGAGAATTCAAATCCCGACAATTCCGGGTTTTACGCGGCGCACGGTTTTGAACGTATGGGCGTGTTTAACGTGGCAGGCGATGGAACGCCGGTCATGGAACCCATGTGGCGAGCGCCCACGACGGCAACTTAACCCCGACTGAGAGAATAGTTCGGCGCTTCGCGGGTCATTTGCACATCGTGGACATGGCTCTCTTGAAGGCCTGCGCCGGTAATCTGCACAAATTGTGCGCGCGCATGAAGCTCAGCCATGGTCGGCGCGCCGACATAGCCCATCGCCGCGCGTAGACCGCCAACCATTTGATGCACGATTGGACCGATTGGGCCTTTGAATGGGACTTGCCCCTCTATGCCCTCTGGGACCAGTTTGTCGCTGGCGGCGTCTTTCTGGAAATAACGATCGGCAGAGCCGCGCGCCATCGCGCCAAGGCTGCCCATGCCGCGATAGGCCTTATAAGAACGGCCCTGGTAAAGGAACACCTCGCCTGGCGCCTCTTCCGTCCCGGCAAACATCGAACCCATCATGGCTGTGGATGCGCCAGCGGCGAGCGCTTTTGCGAAGTCACCAGAGAATTTGATCCCTCCATCGGCAATGATCGGGACGCCGGATGCTTGCGCCGCATTTGCGCAGTCTTCAATGGCTGTGAGCTGCGGGACGCCAACCCCGGCGACAATCCGTGTCGTGCAGATCGAACCGGGACCGATCCCAACTTTCACCGCATCCGCTCCAGCATCAATCAAGGCTTTGGTCGCTTCAGCAGTTGCGACATTCCCAGCGATGATCTGCACCGCATTTGAGATCTTTTTGGCCCGCGTAACAGCCTCACCGACAGCTTTTGAGTGGCCGTGCGCCGTATCGATGATGACGGCATCCGCGCCGGCTTCGATCAATGCGGCTGTCCGCTCGAACCCAGTATCGCCAACTGTGGAGGCCGCCGCGACGCGCAGCCGTCCGCCATCATCTTTTGCGGCATTCGGATTGACCGCCGCTTTGTCCATATCTTTGACCGTCAAAAGCCCGATGCAATTGCCAGCCTCATCAACGATCACGAGTCTTTCAATCCGATGCTTGTGCAACAGGGTGCGGGCATCTTCGATCGGAACATCCATTGTGACGGTCACCACATCGCGCGTCATTAAGCTGCCGACTTGTTGATTGGGGTCGGGCGCAAACCGCATGTCGCGATTGGTGATAATGCCAAGAAGCTTTCCATTTTCGACGACGGGAATCCCAGAAAACCCGGTCTGCTCTTTGAGCGCTTTAAGCTCTGCCAGGCTCGCCGAAGGTTCGATCGTCACGGGATTCATCACCACGCCGCTTTCGAACTTTTTCACTTGCGTGACTTGCGCCGCCTGTTCTTCGATCGAGAAATTACGGTGAACCACGCCAATTCCACCCGCTTGCGCCATCGCAATCGCGAGCCGCGCCTCTGTGACTGTGTCCATGGCCGCTGAAATGAGCGGAATGTTCAAGCCGATGGATTTTGTCAGCTGCGTGGAAACATCGACTTCTGAGGGTGTCACTTCGCTTGCGCCGGGCTGCAAAAGCACGTCGTCAAAGGTAATGGCCTGTCGGATATTCATGTGGGGAGCTCCCTTTTTGGCTCCCTAATTGAGTCACCCCCGAAGGGCAAGCCCCGATTATGCGGCGAAGTTTTTAGGCTTCAGATGAGTCCGGTTTGCTCGGGACTTCTTCAGCTTGGTCGGCCGGCCGGCCCGGAATTGCGTAACTGCCTTTCAACCAACGCGACAAATCGATGTCAGCGCACCGCTTGGAACAAAACGGTTTGAACTCGGGCACAACCAATCGTGTTTCGCAGACTGGACATATTTTTCCGCTCATCGTTTCACTGCCTCACTCTTTGCTTCGGTCGAATGCTCAACCAAAACCCGCGCGCCAAAATGCGATTCGAGCGCCAGGGTCACATTTTCCTTGCGCGAGAGGTAGGCGTCTCGCTCCAATCCGCCAAGCCTCAAAGTATAGAGTTGCATCGGATACTGCGTCGCCTCGCGTTGCAAGTCTCGCATCAGTTTGATCAACCGCGTCTCGCCAGGGTCCGCCTGAAGTTGGTCTTCGATCGGCATAAACCGCCATGGCACAGAGATTTGAAGCAGGCCTATGGATGACGGTTTAAGCACTTTGGCCTGTGATATCGCATAGTGATCAAACGCGCGGCGGGTCGATGTGCGGATTTGATCGCTCGCCGATTGATTGAGCGGTGCCACACAGTCCAGGACGACATTGCCACCCAATCCACGCAGACTGATTTGGCGGGCAACCTCCTGCGCCGCTTCGCGATTGATCGTCAGTGCCCGCGCCGCCGCACTGCCGCGTCCGCGTCGACCCGCTGTGTCGATATCGACCGCGATCAAGGCGCGGGTGCGCTCAAGGCTCAAAGTGCCGCCGCCTTCCAGCGTCACAAATCGGGTTTCCGCTTCCTCGAAAGCCGCATTAACGCGTTCAGCGTTTGGCTCAGGAACCAAAGCCCCTCCGCCTGGAACACTCGCTAACCAGCGCTCATACGAGGATTGATCATTCGGGCGCCGCTCTGTCGGTTCGGCGCGCGCGAGTTTTCCGGCTCGCGCTTCACTGCGGATTTCGACGGACAGGATCGCGCCTTCGGTTAGGCCAGTCTGTGCGGCTTGGCGCGCAAAAGCTTCCTCTCCGGACTTGAGCTCCAAAAAGGCGCCGCCAGCTTCAGGTGCGAAAGCTCGAATGCGGGCTTGAGTGATCTCACCGAAGCGCGCACGGTCGCCAACACCGTCCCAGCGCTGCAGAAACAGCGCGCTCGCGCGGTTATCGCGATCCGCCAAAACGGCCCGAAACTCCCCCGGAGCATTGTCGGTATAGAGACGCACAAAGGCAGAAAGCGTCATTCCGGCTGGCAAGCACGAACGCCAAGGACGGGCAGTTTTGTTTCCCAGCCTTCTGTGTCCGTCACAGTGATAAGCCCGCTCTCGAGACGTTGTCCGCCTTCGAGCACCTCGCCGGGCTCGATTGTCAGAGCCAAGCGACGCCCATCATTGGTCTGATAGCTCATCCGCGTATTGAATTGTCCGAAAATGTCGCCACCCGCTGAGATTTGCGCCATAGAGACTGGGACTTCTCCTTGGGCAAACAAGGCCGTTCCGGATAAGGCTTTAGAAAAGAAAATAAATTTGCTGACATCGGTTTTGCTCCACAGGAACAATCCGCATTCGCCAGCTGTCAATTCTTGCGCGCCTAACGCTGATGACGGGATGGCATCCACCACGGGCTTCATCTTAGCGCTCACCGGATGTCAATCAGCCGGCAACAATGCATCGGATCGCGCGGCTCAAAACCCTTTAACG
>JBCBQS010000203.1:0-5323 GCA_039820085.1 Pseudomonadota bacterium | reverse complement strand
TGAAAGTCTGGGTTTGAAAAGCGAACTATGCTTCTTCACCGCCGTCTGGGGCAGCTTCGGCCTCGGCCGCCTCAGCAGCTGCCGCGGCCGCTGCGGCTTCAGCCTCAGCCGCTTTGGCTTTCGCCATCTCATCACGCTCTTTTGCAGCTTCCTCGCGGCGCGCAACTTTCGCAGCATCACGCTGACGGCGAAGTTCAGTTTTAGACGTTGTGATCTCGGTGGTTTCCATACCGTGCCCGGTTGTACGCTCTGCGATACGGGCAGATTTACCGCGACGGTCGCGCAGATAGTAAAGCTTGGCGCGGCGAACCCGGCCTTTGCGCTTCACTTCAATGCTTTCAATCATCGGAGAGACAACTGGGAAGACACGCTCGACACCTTCGCCGAACGAAATCTTGCGAACCGTGAAGTTCTCATTGATGCCTTGGCCGGCGCGCGCAATGCATACGCCTTCATAGCGCTGGACGCGCTCACGGTCGCCTTCTTTAATACGAACGTTGACTGACAACGTGTCGCCTGGCGAAAATTCTGGGATGGTTTTGCCAGCGGTGACGCGGGCAACTTCTTCAGCTTCAAGCTGTTCAATCATGTTCATCGTCCGTCTCCGACGCTCGCAATTTGGGTCCATTTCGGAAAGCCGCCCATAAATCGGGTCGGCGCTGTTTTGTCAATGCCTCACTCTGCTGATTCCTCCACGCCGCGACAGCTTGGTGATCGCCAGACAGGAGGACGTCCGGAGTTGGCTGGTTTTCCCAGGTTCGGGGGAGGGTATAATGTGGATATTCGAGCAAGCCATTGCTGAAACTTTCATCCTCAATAGAGGTCTGGTTTCCGGCCACGCCTGGGATCAATCTCAGGGTCGCCTCGAGCATGGCCATCGCTGCCGCTTCACCACCGGCCAGGACAAAATCACCAAGCGAAACTTCTTGCAGACCGCGCGCATCGATCACCCGCTGATCGAGCCCTTCAAACCGGCCGCAGAAAATGGTGAGACCCGGCCCCTGCGCCCACTCGCTGGCAAGGCCTTGTGAAAACGGAACCCCGCGCGGGCTGGGATAGATGATGGGTCGGTCTGAACCCACGACGTGATCGAGCGCGGCCGCGGCGACATCCGGTCGTAAAACTAAGCCAGCTCCGCCGCCCGCCGGTTTCTCATCGACCTGTTTATGCTTTCCGAGCCCGAACTCACGAAGGGAAATTGTGTCCAGCGACCATAGGCCTTGGTTGCGCGCGCGCTCCAAAATCGAAACGCCAAGCGGACCCGGGAAAGCCTCCGGATAGAGCGTGATAAAGGTCGCGTTGAAGGTCATGTTGGGCCAATTGAAAGGGCGAGAAGACGCGAGAGATCCGCCCGCGGCAGACCTGATTCCTGATGAAGCTGAGTCATCGCCGTATCGATTTTCTTCAGCGCTGTCTTGCTCGTCGCGCTCGGTTTATCGAGAACGCCTTCACGCATCAGCGCCGCGCACACATCCTTTGACGCGATCCAGGCATCATATCCTGAGAACCTCAAAAAGTACTGCGCGGTTGCCCCGCCAAGCCGGGACCCATGTTTTCCCAAATGCGCGAGTAATCCGGCCTGATCGTCTGCCGGCCAGTCGGTCAGAAACTGACCGAAGCTGCCATGTGTTTTCGCGGTTTCCACGACAAAACGTGCATTGGCGATGGTGGCTGTGATCTTTTGGCCATTTCTGACAATTGCAGCGTTCGACAATAACCGATCGACATCCTCGTCCGAAAAGAATGAGACCCGATTGGGCTGAAACCCTTCAAATGCCGCCTCAAACCCAGGCCATTTCTGTCGGATCACTTTCCAACTAAACCCCGCACTGAAAACGGCTTTTGTCATTTCACAGAGATACCGGTCATCGGGCGTCGCGGTTAAATCTGACACAGCAAATTCATTGCGGGCTGCCGCCATCATTTGCTCTGGCGAGCCATGATGCCCGGACGCCAGGTCTAAAATCTCCGCAAACGGGCGCATGCTAAGCGTCTTGTTCTTCTTGAACCGGCATGACTTTGAGGCCGGTAATCTGGTTTCTGTTCTTGCGGGCAATATCAAAGCGGTAGCCATAAAAGGCAAACCTCTGTCCCGGCTCTGGAATGGTTTGCGCTTCGTGGATCACCAGCCCGGCAATGGTCACGGCCTCCTCGTCCGGCAATTCCCATCCCATCGCGCGGTTCAGATCACGAATTGTAACGCCGCCTTCGACATAGACAGAGCCATCTGATTGCGGACGCACGCCGCGCATGACCACATCATACTCGTCGCGGATATCGCCAACGATTTCTTCCAGAATGTCTTCCAGCGTGACCAAGCCCTGGAGCGCGCCATACTCGTCAACAACAAGCGCGAAATGGCTGCGCTTTTTCAAAAAGTGATCAAGCTGGTCTTCAGCCGCAGTCGTTTCTGGAATGAACCATGGGTCGCGGCAAATCTCCAAAATATCGAGACCCGCCGTTTTGCCATTATTCCCAACAATCGCGCGTAAGAGATCTTTGACGTGAAGAATGCCAACGATTTCTTCCTGGTCACCCCGAAACAGAGGGAGCCGCGTGTGCGGGCTCGCAAGCGCCTGACGAACAATCGCATCGGCGCTTTGGTCGGCATCGATCATCGTGATGTTCTTACGGTGGATCATCACCTCTTCGACGGTCATGTCTTTTAGGTCCAACGCGCCAACCAGCCGGTGCCGGTTCTTTGCATCGAGACCCTCTTCGGAGTGGTGAAGGTCAATTGTGCCGCGAATTTCTTCTTCAGCCGTAACGGCATCATCTGGGGGTTTCACGCCGATAACCCGCAAAGTGGTGTTCACGATCGCCTGAATACCCGCAACGATCCAACTCGCGATTGCAACGAACCACGAAATTGGGCGCGCCACCGACATCGCCATATTGTCGGGTCGCGTGATCGCATAAGTTTTCGGGAGCACCTCAGCGAAGACCAAGACCAGAACCGTCATCACCGCCGTCGCCACCGCGACCCCGCTAGGTCCAGGCATGAGACTTACAAAAAGGCTAGTGGCAAGCGCCGAGGCCAGAATGTTGACCAGATTGTTGCCGAGCAGGATCGCGCCAATCAAACGTTCGCGGTCTGAAATCAATTGATTGACGAGACTTGCGCGCTTATCGCCGTCTTTTTCGAGCTGGTGCATGCGCGCGCGGCTAGCAGCGGTTAGGGCCGTTTCTGAACCGGAGAAAAACCCGGACATGCTGATCAAGACCAAAATGGTCAGTAAAGTGCCGATAATCATCAGCTTTTTTGCAGCTCCTCTTGTAGAAAGTCCTGCACATCTGACAGGTCTGCGTTTGGATAGATAAAGGCTTCACCGAGGCCTTTTGCAAGAATCAGGGGAACTTTTCCTGCCCGCGCCTTTTTGTCTTGGCGCATCGCTTCGACCAATGCGGCGCTTTCGTACGGGCCGCCGGGCAAGGCGCCAAGGTTCGCGATGAGCCCGGAGTTTGCGATGATGGTGGCCCCGGCCTCAGCGTCCTCAGTGCTCATCAGACCGAGCCGAGCTGAATAACGTAAAGCGAGCGCCATACCGGTTCCGACCGCTTCGCCGTGTAAGAGATTGGCGCGATATCCGTTCTCGGCCTCAAGCGCGTGTCCGAACGTATGGCCAAGGTTGAGCAACGCCCGCACCCCCCCTTCGCGCTCATCCTCTGCAACGATCGCGGCTTTCGCACGACACGAGACAGCAACAGCTTCAGCAATCGCCGCAGGCTCTAGCGCCAGCACACTGTCTCCTTGCGTGGTCAACCAATGGAAAAATTTGACGTCATTGATCAGGCCATACTTTATGATTTCGGCATACCCCGCGCGGCGCTCGCGAACCGGTAGAGTCGCCAAGACAGATGTATCGGCGAGGACCAAGCGGGGTTGGTAGAACGCACCGACCAGGTTTTTGCCATGCCGAGAGTTCACCGCTGTCTTGCCGCCGACGGAACTATCGACTTGTGCCAGCAGCGTTGTTGGCACTTGGATGAATTGCATTCCACGTTTCATCAAAGCGGCGGCGAGGCCCGTCAAATCGCCAATGACGCCACCACCAAACGCGATCAGAACATCGTCTCGCCCGGCGCCATTCTCCAAGAGCCAATCGACGACTTCGCCCAAGTTTGCCCAGCTTTTGGTGCTCTCTCCTGCAGGCAAGGTTTTGTGAAGCGCCGATAATCCACTCTCGGATAATCCTTCGACCAAGGCGGTCCCATGCAGGCTCCAGACAGTTTCATCGCTGAGGATAAAGACACGGTTTTGTTGCGCAAACGGCGCGATGAAGCGACCCGCCTGCGCGATGAGGTCGGCGCCGATAAGAATATCGTAGCTGCGATCTTCGAGCTCGACGCGCACATTGGTCGGCTCCATCAGGGTTGCGGCGTCCATGTCTCCAGGGCCTTCAGTATCGATACGACCGTTTTGGAGTGCGGTCCGTCTACAGAGTGAACTGTCAAATCAGCGAGCTCATATATAGGACGGCGCTGGTCAAACAAGTTGGACAAGACTTCTTTTGCATCAGGGCGTCTAAGAAGCGGACGGTGATTGCGCCGTGAAACCCGCTTCCACAGCGTTTCCAAATCCGCATTCAGCCAAACTGTAACGGCTTTTTCTCGCATCAGCGCGCGTGTGTCTTCATTTAGATAAGCGCCGCCGCCGGTCGCGAGGATGTGTGGGGGCTCGTCAAGCAGCCGTTTGAGGACACTTTGCTCGCCGCGGCGAAACTCCGCTTCACCGTGCAACGAAAAAATGTCTGCCACGGACAGGCCAGCCGCTTTTTCGATCTCGCTGTCACTGTCATAGAAGGCGCGACCGAGCTTTTCGGCCAAGCGGCGACCAACCGTCGACTTGCCAGCGCCCATCAATCCGACCAAAGCAATGGTGCGATTGGCCCAAGGCGCCTCATTTCTGTCGGTTTTCAACGTACTAGATCGGTGTTCAGCCATGGTCTTTTCGGGTTCCCCTTTCCCGTCCTATACAGACGAAACGGTTCGGGCAATCTTTGACGATCGCGGCAGTGTGCGAAAGGCAATTTACTCATGCGGAAATGGCTTATCATTTTAGCGCTTCTCTTAGTCGCCATCCTTGCGACGCTTTGGTGGCTTGGAAACTCGATGAACGCCCAAAAGCCCGAGCCTGGCGAAGTGCGGATGGAGATTGAGCATGTTCTCTAGGACGGCGCTGATGGCGTCGGCCGCGCTCTGGATCAGCGCAGCCAGCCCGGTCGTGGCGCAAATTGAGTCTGACAGCATGGATGACATTTCGGCCTGGGGACAGCGCTATCTGTCCTCCGAAGAAACCGAATTCCCGACCAGTCTTTGGCGC
>JBCBQS010000202.1:0-5350 GCA_039820085.1 Pseudomonadota bacterium | reverse complement strand
CAAATCGCTTCGGCATTCGCGGGAATCGCGCTGCGTAGGGCGGCGGGATCAAAACTGGCTTCAAACTCCATCATCGCTTCAAACACAGGAATTGTGTGGATCCCACGCTGTTTTTCGCGGACATCGACGATGCTCGTGACAGACCCCGTTTCGGCATAAGCCACGGCAATGCCATACACCACCTTATCCGGCTTACTTGGATCGGGCGTTTGAGAATAAGGGACGGCCAGAAAGGGGCCGAGCACAGACTGCTGGCCACCCACGCTTTCACTCACTTCTGCGATTGCCGATTCTAAGCCAGAGCTTCGTTCATAAACGATATTATGAACCAATAAGGCGGGTATGATCATTAAAACTGCGAGACCACAAACCAAGAGGAGTTTTAAACCGGCTGATCGTTTTGGGATAAAATCCCCAAGACTGAAAGAAGGCGGGGCGGATGAAGGGGGAATTTGCTCCGTCATAGACAGGCTCCAATGAATTTTTGAATTTCAGAAGCCTGCTGTCATTGCAAAGAGAAAAGGCGAGACCTCGGTCTCGCCTTGTCCAGATTACGAAAAGTTTAGGGCCGCTTTCAGGCGTGCCTTGTAGGTCTAGGCCTTCTTGGCGCTTGCCGACAAGGCGCCGTGGCAATGCTTATACTTCTTACCAGACCCACACGGGCAAGGCGCATTACGTGGCGTGTTCGCCCAGCTTTCTTCGGCCTGCGCAACCATTGAATGCGGGGCTTGTTCGGCCACACTTTGCGGCGTTCCCTCGCGCTGGTTGACGCCCGTATCAGGATCGAGACTGGTTTCGAATGTGCGCTGGGGAGGACTCGGCACTGGACGCGGCTGTGGCGGTTGAACCTGCGCGGTCATCAACCAGCGCGTCACTTCCAAGCGCATCTCAGAGAGCATGTCATAGAACAGCTTGAAAGCTTCTTCTTTAAACTCGTTAAGCGGATTGCGCTGACCATATGAACGCAAGTGGATCACAGAGCGTAATTGGTCAATCTGCTGCAAATGCTGACGCCAACGGCCATCCAAGACTTGAAGCAGGATTTGCTTTTCGATCATCCGGAATTGACCGTCTGCAGCAAGCTGAGTCTTTTCATCATAAGCGGCTTTGGCCGCTTGCTCGATCCGCTCAGCAATCTCAAGATTGGCCACGCCTTCTTCACGCGCCCAATCTGCGATTGGCAGGTCTAAGCCGAGCAGCTCTACACACCGTTCGCGCAGACCTTCCGTATCCCATAATTCAGCATGGGCTTTTTCAGGCATATGATGCGTGACGATGCCCTCAATCACGGACTCGCGCATGCCTTCGATTTCGTCGAGCACACTTTCAGAGCGCATGAAGTCGATGCGCTGTTCAAAAATGACTTTACGTTGATCGTTGATCACATCGTCATATTTGAGAACGTTCTTACGAATGTCGAAATTGCGCGTTTCGATCTTTTTCTGCGATGTCTCAATCGCTTTGTTCATCCAGGGATGCGTGATCCCTTCTTCTTCTTTGATGCCGAGGCCCTTCATAATCGAATTCAAGCGTTCGGCGGCAAAGACCCGCATCAAATCGTCATCGACGGAAATAAAGAATTTCGAGCGGCCCGGATCACCTTGACGCCCCGTCCGTCCACGTAGCTGATTGTCGATCCGGCGGCTTTCGTGACGTTCCGTGCCGAGCACGTAAAGCCCCCCCGCATCGAGCGCCTTTTGTTTGGCAACTTCGATTTCGGCTTTGATCTGGTCCGTCATCAATTGCAGTGCACCATCTGATGGCGGATTGCCGGTTTTCTCGGTGTGCTCTTGAACGGCTTTCGCGACGCGCATGTCGAGATTACCACCGAGTTGAATGTCGGTTCCACGACCGGCCATATTGGTTGCCACTGTGACGGCACCAGGGACGCCAGCATCGGCGACAATTTCAGCTTCTTGCGCGTGATGGCGCGCGTTCAGCACTTTGTGCGGGATTTTCGCTGCCGTGAGATAAGTCGAAACAATCTCGGACTTCTCGATCGAGGCTGTGCCGAGCAGAACCGGTTGGCCTTTGGCGCGCGCCTCGCGGACTTCTTCGACAATTTCTTTGTATTTCGCACCGGCCACCCGATAAACGACATCGTCTTCATCGAGTCGCATGATCGGTTTATTGGTTGGTAGCTCAAACGAGTTGAGTGAATAAATGTCGGCGAATTCTGGCGCTTCCGTCATCGCCGTACCCGTCATGCCACCAAGTTTCTCGTACAAACGGAAATAGTTTTGGAAGGTGATCGAGGCGAGCGTTTGGTTCTCCGGCTTGATATCGACGCCTTCTTTGGCTTCGATGGCTTGGTGGAGGCCTTCAGACAAGCGCCGACCATCCATCATCCGACCCGTAAATTCGTCAATCAGCATCACCTGATCGTCTTTGACGATATAGTCTTTGTCTCGGTGGAACAGCTTATGCGCTTTTAAAGCTTGGTTTGAATGGTGAACAATCGAGACATTTGCTGGGTCCCAAAGCGACCCTTCAAGAATGCCTTCCTTGTTGAGAAGGTCTTCCATTTTTTCCAAGCCGTCTTCGGTAAAGACGACCGAGCGCATCTTCTCATCGAGATCGACATCTTCCTCGGCCAGTCCAGGAATCAGTTTATCGATCGTGCGGTAGAGCTCTGACCGATCATCTGTGGGACCAGAAATGATGAGCGGTGTCCGCGCCTCGTCAATCAAAATCGAGTCAACTTCATCGACGATCGCGAAAGTATGTCCGCGCTGCACCATCTGATCGAGTGCGTATTTCATATTATCGCGGAGATAATCGAACCCATACTCATTATTGGTGCCGTAAGTAATATCACACGCATAAGCGGCGCGCCGTTCTTCGTCATTGAGACCTTGTTTGATCACACCGGTCGTCATGCCGAGGAAGCCGTAGAGCTTGCCCATCCATTCAGCGTCGCGGGTGGCAAGATAGTCATTGACCGTCACCACATGCACGCCCTCGCCAAGCAGAGCGTTCAAATAAACCGGAAGCGTCGCCACCAGGGTCTTGCCTTCACCTGTGCGCATTTCAGCAATCGCGCCGCTGTGCAGAACCATGCCGCCAAGCAACTGCACATCAAAATGGCGCATGCCGAGTGAACGTTTCGCCCCTTCGCGAACCACTGCAAAGGCTTCATCAAGAATATCGTCTAATTCTGCCCCATCTGCGAGGCGCTTGCGAAACTCTTCCGTTTTACCGCGCAATGCCTGATCCGAAAGAGCTTCAATCATTGGCTCAAGCGTATTGATCTTCTGCACGCGCCGCCGCATTGGCTTCAGCTTACGATCATTTACGGAACCGAAAATTTTCTGGGCGAAGGACAACATTTACGGGATTACCACATTGTTTGAATTGACCCCAGAAATCACAAACTTCTTTCCAGGATATGGACGTCATTAAGTGACGTCTAATAATGGCCTCTCGACCACGACCTCCTGCGGACTTAAGAACGCCGCATACAAGTGTCAATCAGCCGGATGCGGCAAAGGAAAGCTCTATATGTGTTTGAAACAACAAACTGTCGGAATTGCCGCGTCTTTGACCCTCGTATTCGGGTTCGTGGCGGCTTGCGGACAACAGACCCCGGTGAGTGTGGCCGCAACGAGCATTGATGATGAAACCGCAGCACGGGTCAATGGCGAAGCGATCTTTATGAGTGACGTCGAACTCGAGGCTGTTGCTCAAGGTCTGATTGAGCCCGACACCGAGTTTAGTCCTCGCCATCCCGAGTTTCCGCAAGTTTTGGAACAGCTCATCGATCAGCGTCTGCTGGCGCAAGAAGCGTTGCGACGCGAATTGGATCAGGACCCAACGGCCATTCGCCGTCTCGCCGCCGGGCGGGAACGACTCTTAGGTAATATCTTAGTTGAAAACTTGGTGGCGAATGAAGTCACAGAACAAGCAATTGACCGGATGTACGAAGAACAAGTCAAATTGCAGCAATTGGATGATGAGGTGCGTTTGCGCCAGATTGTTGTCGATACGGCTGAATTGGCGGAGCAAATCCATCAAGAGCTAGAGGCCGGCCGCGATTTCGCAGAAGCGGCGCTCGAATATTCAGAAGATGTTCGCACCCGCCTCGAGGGTGGAGATATTGGCTGGATCCAACCGAACGATCTGATTGATCCAATCCCAGCTATGATCGGCGATACCGTCACCGGGACGTTTTCTTCACCATTCGAAACGGAGGATGGTTGGCTGATTTTAAAAGTTGATGAGCGTCGCACCACGCCGCCAAAGACCAAGCAAGAAATGCGGCCCGAAATCATAACCTTCCTCACATTCACTCAAATCAGCGATATTTTGAGCGAGTTACGCAATCAAGCCGATATCGAGCAGCGTGATCCATCAGAGTATTATGATGAAGAGCCCTCGACTGCGGATACCCCGTCAGATCCGGCGACCGCTCCAGAATGAACCTCAAACCCTCTCCTTTTGCTCCGGACCAATTCCCTGATCTGCCAACAATCGAGGGCGTAAAGACCGCCACGGGCTCGCGCGGTTTTTACGCGGCGCGGGGTTTGGAGCGCGATGATGTCTTTCTGTTTGCTTTTGATCCCGGCACGACATGCGCTGGCGTCTTCACGCGCTCATCAACGGCGTCGGCAGATGTTGAATGGTGTCGCAAAGCACTGCGAGACGGTGCAGGTCACGCCGCCGCTCTTGTCGTCAATTCAGGTAATTCCAACGCTTTTACAGGCCCCAAAGGAGAGCTTAAAAACGAGGCGACGCTGGCGGCCATGGTGCAAAGCCTAGCAATCGACAAAACACACTGTTTCTTGGGTGCAACGGGCGTGATTGGTGAGCCGCTCTCGGACCCAAATTTCGTCGGCAGCATCGTTCCGGAGCTCACTCAAAAACTTGATGCGGCAGATTGGCTGGCCTGCGCGAAGGCCTTTATGACCACAGATACGTATCCGAAAGGAGCGGGCTTCATTTGTGAGGTCGGGGGTCATGCGGCATCATTCACCGGGATCGCTAAAGGCTCTGGCATGATCGCGCCAAACATGGCGACCATGCTCGCCTATGTGTTCACTGATCTTCGAGTCGCGCCGGACATCTTGGATCGCGCCTTACGCGCAGCCTGTGATGAAAGCTTCAATTCGATCACCGTCGACAGCGATACATCAACTTCGGACAGCTTAATGGTGTTTGCCACTGGCGCAAACGGTCAGCCTTCGATCAATTCGGACGCTGATCCGAGATATCGTGAGCTCGTAGATGCACTCGCCAAAATCTGTCTCGATCTTGCCTTGCAAATCGTCAAAGACGGCGAAGGGGCAAGCAAATTCATCACGGTTACCGTTGACGGCGCGCAGACGGACACGTCAGCTCGGATCATAGCGGC
>JBCBQS010000201.1:0-5396 GCA_039820085.1 Pseudomonadota bacterium | reverse complement strand
CAATTCCAGACATCTGGTGGTCAGGTCCTACAAACCGAAACTTTCGCGCCATATGCAAGATTTGGTGATGAAGGAGAGGGCGAGTTCAACGGTGAGGCCTTGCCATCGGTCGGCAACACGCTCGACCTGGTGATCAAAGTCTTCTCCGGTCCGAGTGGAACAGGGTCAGAGATTGCCAGCCAGGCCTTTGTGATCGAAATCGACGATGCTCCAGCGCCTGCTGCCGCTTCGTTTGGCGGTCCTAGCCTCGCATCATTCGTTGCATTGACGGATGATCCTGATGCTGGGTCTACCGATCTGGAGAGCTTCGATGCATCGTCATCGCAAAACAGCGAAGACGAGTGGATGGAGACCATGATTGGGGGTGATCCTGTCGATGAATTCAGCCCCGAGTTGACTGATCTTACCAATGATGACGGTCTGATCTAAACCAGATACATTGCCAGTACGGTAATGAATAATAGACCGGCGCGGCCCTTGCATGGCCGCGTCGGCTAGCTTTTTAGCGGGGACCCGATGGCATCTGAGCCAAAAACAGAGAATGACGGCAAGACGGCTTTGCAAGAGGCGCTCTCACGGGCGCGTCTGGGTTTTGGCGTGGCAACCGTGATGAGCTTTGTCGTCAATTTTCTGATGTTGGTGTCGCCGCTATATATGTTGCAGACCTATGATCGCGTTTTGACGAGCGGCTCAAAACCGACCTTGCTGTATATAACGATTATTGCCGCAATCGCTTTGCTCGTCCTCGGTATTTTTGAAGCCCTCCGCACCGCGATTTTAACCCGCACGGCGGCCTGGAGCGCACGCGCAGCCCGGGACGCTGTGGCCAGCGGAACGCTACGCGCAAACCTTCAAACGCCGGGCACGACCGCCCAGCCAGTTCGAGACTTAAAACAAGTCCAGACGTTTCTCTCAGGCCAGGGCGTCACGCCGATTTTAGACTCGCCTTGGACACCCGGCTTCATCGCGATCATTTGGATCATGCATCCATGGCTCGGAATGCTCGGGCTTGCGACAGCAATCATTCTAGCAATCATCGGTATCGCAAACGAACTTCTGACTCGCGCCGCGCTCAAGGAAGCCTCGCAAGGGCAAGTCATGTCCTATGAAATGCTCGATGCGACGCTAAAGAACGCCGAAGTCATCGAAGCGATGGGGATGCGTGGGGCTTTGCTTGCGCGTTGGCGAGCGCTTGATGATCAAGCCGCCCACGCAGCCGAACGCGCGGCAGAACGTGGTGGCACGTTTACAGGCGCGACTAAGTTTCTTCGATTGACCGCGCAGATGGCCGTTCTTGGCCTTGGCGCCTACTTAGTTTTGGAAGGCCAACTTACGGCTGGTGGGATGATCGCAGCGTCGATCTTACTTGGCCGAGCGCTGGCGCCACTGGAACAGTTGATTGGCGCTTGGAAAGGCTGCGTTTCGACATTGTTGAGTTATCGCCGTGTGCAACAATTATTGCGAAAGCTCCCAGAAGAAACCGAGACGTTCGAGCTTCCAGAGCCAACCGGCCGCTTGGCGGTGCGTGGGCTCACATTCCGACCTGATCCTAAGGCTGCACCCGTCCTGTCCAATATCAATTTCGACATTACGCCTGGGGAATGCCTTGGCGTGATCGGTGCTTCAGCAGCGGGGAAGACGACGCTTTGCCGATTAGTAACGGGGGTCTATCAACCGACGCTTGGCGAGGTGCGGATAGATGATGCTGAGCTGAAATTCTGGCAGCGCGATGTGATTGGTCGCCATATTGGATATCTCCCGCAAACCGTCGAGCTGTTCAGCGCAACAATTGCTGAGAACATTGCCAGGATGGGGCAGCCTGATCCGCAGCAAGTCTTGCAAGCCGCACAATTGGCCAATGTCCACGAAATGATCCTGCATTTGAAGGACGGATATGACACCCGCGTTGAGCCAGGCGGGCAGGGGCTCTCCGCCGGACAACGCCAGCGCATTGGGCTGGCCCGTGCGCTGTATGGCGATCCGAAACTGGTTGTTTTGGATGAGCCAAATTCGAACCTCGACACAGCCGGGGAAGATGCACTTCAGAATGCAATTATCGCTTTGAAGAAAGCCAATCGATCCGTTTTGATTGTCGCGCATCGCCGCGAAGCGCTTGCCAATACCGACAAGTTACTGGTGATCCGCAACAATACGGTTGCTGGCTATGGGCCGAGCGAAGAGATTTTCCGTCAATTGGCCGAAGAGTTTTCAGCGAAACGCGCAAAACCAAAAGTCGTGGCAGGAGGTGACGCATGATCTCGACCGCAACGCCTCCAACCGAACAGGGCCTCGTGAGAACACTGCGCGGCCCCCTGATTATTGGTAGTATTGTGTTTGCACTCTTTTTTGGCGTGTTCGGAGCATGGGCAGCCACAGCTCGGATCGCCTCGGGAGCGATGGCCCCGGGGACGATCAGTCCGGATGGCTCGCGACGGACCGTTCAACACCTTGAGGGCGGGATCATCTCAGAGCTGAAGGTGCGAGATGGCGACTTGGTTGAGGCGGGACAACCGCTTCTCGTTCTGGAGCGGACCCGAGCCGAAGTGGGTGATGAGGTCTTGGGGCAACGCCAGCTTGCTCTACAAGCATTGATCGCGCGATTGCAAACAGAGCAGGCCGGGCGGGCGCAGATCGACTTTCCTGAGCCAATCGCGAGCTCAATTGCGGCTGAAATCGTCGAGCTTAGAGAGATCCAAATCGATGTCTTTCGTAATCGGACCGATGCACGGCGCGCACGGGTGTCAGCGCTACAGAAACAGATTACACAGCTTGAAGCCGAAATTGATGGTCTCAATTCTCTCATCTCGAGCCAGACTGTGCAGGCAGATCTCTTGGGGTCTGAGATTGCGACCGTGACACAGCTCTTCAATGACGGCCTTGCCCCCGAAGCGCGTCTGTTGGAATTGCGCCGGCGCTTTGCGGAAATCACCGGAGCACGCGCAGAAAACAGCGCAAAGATCGCCCGGTCGCGTCAATCCATCGGGCAGATTGAGCTTGAAGTAGCGAACTACGATTCAGAGCTACAGGCTGAGATCTCCGAAACACTAGATCGTGCGCGGCAAGAGCTTGCGACCGTCACCACAGAGCGCGCCGCTTCAACCGATATTCTGAGCCGGACCGTCATCTCCGCGCCGGTTCCCGGAAAGATCGCAAATCTACAATATAAAACAATTGGCGGCGTGATCACTCCGGGGTCCGCGATCCTTGATATCGTTCCGACTGAGGAAGACCTGGTGATTGAAGCTCGGGTCAGCCCGATCGATATCGATGCGATTAGGGTTGGTATGGCTGCGAATGTTCAACTGACGGCATTCACGGTCCGCACACTGCCACAAATCGGCGGAACCGTGCGTTCTATCTCCGCCGATACAGTCCTCGATGAGGTTACGGGCGAGGCTTACTTCAGAGTCTCAGTCGAAGTGGATCAAGAGCAACTTGCTCAGCTTGAGGAAATCCTGGACATTCAATTGACGTTAGCCCCGGGCATGCCGGCAGATGTTCTGCTCGTCACCGGCGATCGCACGCTCCTCCAATATTTATGGGAGCCGCTCGGCGACTCCGTCAACCAAGCATTTCGCGAAGAATAAGGCCACATCCGGCCTAAGAATTGCACATCATGAGAAGATGTGAGGGACACACCATGCAAAAAATTATTCCAGCCGTATTTGCCATGCTTATCCTGCAGGCTGCACCGGCAGCGGCGCAGTCGCTCGAAGAGTCAATTGAGGCCGCAGTGAATGCCAATCCGCGGCTTGCTGCGGAGCGCGCCCAGGCCGACGCCATTGAGGCCAATGTCGACAGCGCCAGATCGGCCATTCGTCCTCAACTTGCTATTGATGGCTCTTATCAGCGCCAGGATGTGTCGCGGACGTCCGCTTTTAACCAGATCACTGGCACGCAAGACACGTCCGACTTTGAGTTAGACACACTTAATGTCGGCATCGAAGCGACGCAGACATTGTTTCAGGGGTTCCAAAACCGCAATCGAATTGCCCAAGCTGGAGCGTCGGCTGACGCGGCTCGCGCGGATCTTAATGGTGTGCGCCAATCGGTCATTGTTGGAGCCGTCGCAGCGCATGCGAATGTCCTTCGCGATGAGGCCGCATTTGAGTTGCGCCAAAGCTCGGTTTCGACACTGGAATCGCAAGTTGAAGGTGCTGAACGTCGACGTGAACTGAATGATGCAACAGTGACCGATCTTGCCCAAGCGCGCGCACGGTTGGCGGGTGCACGTGCCGAAATGGCGCTCGCTCGCGCCGATGTTCTGGCGAGTCGGGCGAATTATGAGAACATTGTTGGACAGCCTGCGGGGACGCTTGGCGCACTGCCGGCACTTTCCGGAACGCCGGAATCGTTTGCCTCGGCCTATGAAATCGCGCTGGAGAGCGCACCGGCACTGACCGCTGCCCGTTCCCGTGCGTCCGCGTCTGAAGATGCAGTCAGTGTTGCACGAGCAGATTATGCGCCGTCCGTATCGGCATTCGCACGCGCTGGTTATGCTGAAGACACAAACTTTGTCGGTGACAGTCGCGACGACATTTCCGTTGGTCTGCGGCTCCGCGTCCCGCTGTATCAAGGCGGCGCCGTGAGCGCAGCCGTCCGCGGCGCTAAAAGCGTCGCGACACGTGACCGTTTCCTGGTCGATCAGGCCGAACGCGACGTGCGCGCGATTGTTGACTCACAATGGCAAGCGCTTCTTGCGAGCCGCCTCGCCATCGAAGCAATTGAAGAGCAAGTCGTCGCCAGCCAACTGGCATTTGAGAGCATGCAAGAAGAGGCGCTTGGCGGGGTTCGGACCTTGACTGATGTGCTTGATGCTGAACGCGATATGCTCGCAGCTCGGGTCAGTCTCGCTGAAGCGCGCCGCGATGCTTATGTCGCAGAATGGGCCCTCTTAGAGTCGATCGGCTTGGCGGATCCATCTCTGATATCCGTTCAGTAAAGGAGCCAATGGGTGAGTCTGGGCCAACATGCCATCGACAATGATGCCAAAGAATACGCGCTGAAGCTGCCTGAGTTGCGCCAATGATCCTATGGATTCAAAACCTGTTTGCGCGGCGTCCTGGTTTGGTGTTGGGCGGTCTTGTTGCCGCCTTTCTACTAACGGCTCTCAGCGGCGCTGTGGCGATGTTTCTTTTGCTCAATCTGGATCGTGTAAACGCGCGCTTGGCAAAGATCATGAACACCCCGGACACGCAGGAACAATCCGATCAGCGCGACTACGCTTGGTCCACTCAATCCTCAGCGCTTTTGTCGTTCGATATGGCCCGCGTCGAGCTGGGCGATATGAACCAAGGCGTTATGGGCGGGGGTGTTGAAGGCTATGGCGATGGCCTGATTTATGTTTCGAGCATTGGGGTCATTGGCTATCTGGATGTTGAAGCCGGAGAGTTGAT
>JBCBQS010000200.1:0-5407 GCA_039820085.1 Pseudomonadota bacterium | reverse complement strand
CTTCAAAAAGGCTACGGGCGCCGAGTTGTTCATCAAGATAGTTTGCAGGAACAAGTTCCCCCGCCATCAGCGGCCAATCCGTATAGGTGCGACCGGCATCCAAGCCCGCAACGAGGGCGCCCGTGAGCATTTGAAAACTTGTAAGTGTGAACAGCGCGACCGCGAGCGTCCCGAGCATCTTAGAGGCCTGCACGCGCGCCCGTCCGCTCAAATCCATCCAATACCAAGCTGTGATGACGATGATCACCAAAGCGAGCCCGAAATGCGTCATCAGTCGGTACGGCGCCACATCGAGCCGATCCGTATCCCCAATCCCACTGGCGACCATCCACCAACCGATAAATCCCTGAAGCCCGCCAAGCGCGATAAGTCCGCCCAGACGAAACGCCCATTTTGTGGTGAGCCAACGCATCGCAGCACACCAAATAAAGCCACCGATGGCGACCAGGCCGATCAATCGGCCAAACAAACGATGTCCCCATTCCCACCAATAGATAAACTGGAACTCGGACATAGTCATATTGTAGTTCTGCTGCTGGAACTCGGCTGTCGCTTTGTACTTGTCGAACTCGCTCAGCCAGGCCGCATCGCTCAAGGGCGGCAGTGTACCTTTGATCGGTGCCCATTCAGTGATGGACATCCCAGAGTCGGTCAGACGCGTCGCGCCACCGATCAAGATCATGGCGTAGACCATGAGCCCAATGACGATGAGCCAGCGTTGGATCCAGCGTGCGGCGACAGGGGATGTTGCGTCTGGTGACATGCGCTCTATTTGAAGATCTTCGGGCTCACAGCAATCGGCCACAGGGTCGCACTCGTAAGGATTTCATAGGCCATGCCTCAGTCTCAGCGCAGAATCGTCGCAAGCATAGTCCAGCTATGCTTCCTCGCATTCTGGATCTGGGGGGCTGCCACGATTGGGACGATGCTTGCGACGGCCCCAAAATGGGTCACACTTATTTTCTTCGTGGTCGCGGGAATCGGTTGGGCGGTGCCATTAAAACCCGTTTTCACCTGGATGAATTCGGTCCCGGAAGATTAGGCTTTCGCCTTCTCCCGGTCGCGACGTCGCTGGTTTTTCCCCGGACGCTTTCTCGAGCGCATTTTAGACTTTGATGCCGGCTGTTCGGATGTGGCAGCACCCGAACGTTGCCCCGACCGTCCACCGCCGCGACGCCCAGGCCCTTTTGGTTTTCGCACGCGGACACTCGGATCTGGCGTCGGCAGGACCAACTCTTCGCACCCTTCAGGCGCTGGGAGGACCTCGACTTCGACGCGTGTGATCTTTTCGACTTCCCGCAAATAGTAGAGCTCATCTTCTGCCACGAGCGAGACAGAAATCCCTTCTTTGCCGGCCCGCGCGGTGCGCCCAATGCGATGAACATACTGCTCCGGCACATTTGGCATCTCGAAATTGATAACATGAGAAATGCCATCAATATCGATCCCGCGCGCAGCAATATCAGTTGCGACTAAGATCCTGCAATCACCGTTTTTGAAGGCCGCAAGGGCTTTCAAGCGCTGCGATTGGGTCTTGTTACCGTGAATCGCCTGCGCGGGATACTTTTTCGCCATCAATTTGCGAACGACTTTGTCCGCGCCGTACTTGGTTCGAGTGAAGACAAGCGCTCGGTCGACCTCTGGATCATCCAGAAGTTTGCCCAGAACGGCGAGTTTGTTGCCGTTCGCGACATGGATCACCCCTTGGGTCACGCGTTCAGCGGTCGTGCTTTCCGGGGCAACCGACACGCGCACAGGGTCGGTTAGATAAGACTGGGCTAAATCAGCGATCAGCTTGGGCATGGTTGCAGAGAAGAGCAGCGTCTGGCGCTGATCTGGCACCTGTGCGATGATTTTGCGCAAATCGTGGATAAAGCCCATATCGAGCATTTGATCAGCTTCATCGAGGATCAGAACCTCGACATCGCCAAGCTGCACAGCGCCTTGATTGACCAGGTCCAGTAAGCGGCCAGGCGTCGCAACGAGGACGTGACACCCTCGTTCCAAGGCGCGAATTTGCTTGCTGATCTTAACGCCACCAAACACGGTTACTGTCACGCAATCCATGAATTTGGAATAGGTTTGGAAACTCTCAGCGATTTGGCCCGCAAGTTCTCGGGTCGGCGCGAGTACGAGCACTTTGGCGCTTTTAGGTTTGCGGTTCTGTGCTTGCGCGCGCAAGAAATTGAGCGTCGGCAACGCGAACGCCGCGGTCTTGCCGGTCCCAGTCTGCGCGATGCCGAGAAGGTCGCGGCGGTCAAGCAAATGCGGAATGGCTTGGAGCTGGATTGGCGTCGGTGTTTCGTAACCCTCAGCGGTCACGGCTTTTAGGACCTGCCGATGCAGGTTGAGATCAGAAAAAGAGGTCACACAAAGTCTTTCAGTCTAGCGTGGGGTAAAACGTCCTGCGTAAAAACGGGCGTTTCCTATGAAAACCAGCCTGAAGACTTTGGCTCGCCCCACATTTTTCGAACGGGGCAATTTACGCGGCCAAAACCATGCGCCCTTGCGGGCGCGTCGACGAGCGCCACTTGGTCGTGATTGGGTTAAAGGTCAATGAAGGATGTCAGTCAGATGGTGACGTCCGGCCTAGTCATCTTGAATTTTGCGCGCCTCTTTTCGCAGCCGCGCGAACATTTCTGAGACGTCTTCATCTTCTTTTTCGGCTGTGGCGTCTTCACCTTCACCAGCAAGCGCATCAAGCGAGAGCTCGTCATCCTCGTCAATGACGACTTCTGGCTCGTCAACTGGCTCTTTTTCGGCTGGTTCAGGCTCCGGCTTTGCCGCTTCTGGTGCATCCGTTTCGAACACGTCCGCGCCAGCAGAACCGAACCGACCGAGGATGGTCTCTGACCCGATCAGAGTCTGTCCGGGCACTGGCAGGATTTCAATATTTGCAGGCAAATAGAGATCATACCATCCGCCAAGACGCAGCGTGCCAATCGCGCGCCCAAGCCGAACCGCATCGCCCGGCTCCTTGTCGATCTCCAAACGCGGTCCAAGCCCACCCGTCGCATAGCGCATTCCGAGAGACCGATTGCCGCTTTCAAGTGCAACATAAGCGACGCTCAGACCTGGACGATCGGGCTTCATAGCCGCGAACGCAGCGGGGTCACCCGTTTCGCGAATAACGTGATCCATCGCGCCATCCATAGGTGCATAGATACCATTCGTCTTAGTGGGGCCGACGGAAACGCGTACGCGTGTCCAACCTGGTCCATTGAGCCGCAACTCATCTGGCGGTGTCGCACCGTCGACCGAGACAATGATGCCATCGGTTGGTGCGACGACAATGCCTTCTGCTTCCGGGACGGTTCGCTCTGCAGTGCGGGTCGCCAATAAGATGACGATGGCAGCGATGAAACCAATCCAAAATAACGGATTCCAAACGATGCCAAGCAAGATACCCACGAGCCACGCTGCCAAAGCCCCAACGTAACCTTCAAGGTCGAAGCCACTGCGCAGCCAAGGAAAGCTCTCGCGGCTGAAATCACGATCAGACATAAACGACATGTCTCCTATTCTGCAGCAACGGCGAGCGCGTCGCGCTTCGCCTGACGGGCCCACATATCGGCATATTCGCCCTTAGCTGCCAAGAGGCTGTCATGCGAGCCTCGCTCAATCACTTGGCCTGCTTTAAGCACAACAATCTCATCAGCATTTTGAACAGTTGAGAGGCGATGCGCGACCATCAGCGTCGTCCGGCCTTTGGACGCTTCGTCCAGCGCATCTTGGACCGCAGCTTCAGTGGCGCTGTCTAAGGCCGAAGTCGCTTCATCGAGCACAAGGATGGCCGGATCAGCAAGGATCACGCGCGCGATCCCAACGCGTTGTTTTTCACCGCCAGACAATTTCAGTCCACGTTCACCAACCCGTGTGTCCCAGCCATCGGGTAGGCTTTCGATAAAGTCGAGTAATTGCGCCCGCCGGGCGGCGTCCTCAAGCTCTTCCATCGTCGCGTCTGGCTTGGCATAGCCAATGTTCGACTTAATCGTCTCGTTGAATAAAACGACGTCTTGGGGCACCAAGCCAAGCGCTTGGCGCAGGCTTTCTTGGGTCAGGTCTCTGACGTCTTGGCCATCAATAAGCACACGTCCGCCTTGGACATCGTAGAAGCGAAAGAGGAGTTTAAGCAAGGTCGACTTGCCAGCGCCGGACGTGCCGACAAAGGCAATCTTTTTGCCTTCCGTAAGATCGAAACTCACATCCTTCACGCCCACCGCACGGGCATCATGTGTAAAGCTGACCTGATCAAACACGACTTCACCACGCGGTGAAGCCAGTATTTTTGCGTCCGGTTTGTCCGCAACTTCAGGGATCATTCCAAGCAAGCCGTAGAGCTTTTCAAGGTCGACCGCGCCTTGCTTAATTTCACGCCAGGCCCAACCGAGAATATTAAGCGGCGCGTAAAGCGTGAGCAGCATCAACATGGTTGCGGTCAAGTCGCCAATTTCCATCCGGCCTTCGACCACATTCCAAGCCGACAACGTCAGAACGCCCAACAGGCCGAGATTCATAATCAGCGCCTGAACGAAATTCAAAACGTACATGCTTCGAACCGCATCGACATAGCGCAGATTGTAATTGCGCATGGCTTCACTGAAGCGGTTCGTCTCGCGGTCTTCTGCTGCAAACGATTTGACGGTTTCAAAATTTGTAAGAATATCAACGGCAATGCCACGAAAGCGTGTGTCGGCAATATTCATGCGTCGGCGCTGCCGAACCCGCCATTCAGTGATGATCACCGTCGCAATCACATAAAGTATGACCGCGCCAATCGCGATCAAAGACAATCGATAATCATACGCGACGCCGAGGGCGACGGAAGCCAAAATCAGACGAACAAATGTCGGACCGATGTTAAATGCTAAAAACCGGATCAAATAATCGATCGCGCTCGCGCCGCGTTCGATCACGCGATTAAGGGCGCCGGTCCGGCGCGTTTGGTGAAACCCAAGCGACAGACTTTGCGCGTGTCCAAATGCATCAACGCAGGCGATGCGCTGAGCGTCTTGGCTGACCGGCGAAAACAGCCAATCGCGGACTTGCGGCAGACCCGCAGCTGAGAAGCGGATAACGATCCCTAACACAATGAACAGCACGGCAGATGTGAAGGCTGCTGCACCGCCACCAATCGCTTCATCAACTTGATTGATCGCATGACCGATCAAAAGCGGTGACACAACTTCGAGAACCGCCGCGGCCAATGTTAACAACACCGCAAACGCCATCATTGGGCGCCATTTTGAAAGTTCGGGCCGGGCGAGTAGCTGCAAGACACGCGAGATTGAAATCAAAATACCGCCATCGGCGCTTTCGATTTTGTCTTGATCGGTCGTCTCAGTCGCAGTGCTCATAATCCGCCATATGGGGCAGTCACGTGCAAATGCATAGGGTCGCCCCTAAA
>JBCBQS010000199.1:0-5437 GCA_039820085.1 Pseudomonadota bacterium | reverse complement strand
TTTGATGGATTTGTCCGTCGGCTTTTGCTTGGCTCGCTTGGGTATGGATTGGTGTTTGGGCTGGCAGCACTGATCGCCGCAGTGTTTCACACCACTGAATTTGAGCCACAAGTCAGACCAGAAGACGCTTGGTTCATTCTCGTTCCAGCCTTGATCGCGCTTGTCGGTGCCTGGCTCTCGGCGCGGATTGGAATCAGTCAAATGACCGGCATGGCGGCGCAAATGCAAGACATGTTTGCGCACATGAATCCGCAATCCGGGGCGCGACCCGCAGATGATGACGCGTTCACGGTCGAAGGGGAAATCATCGATCCAGACACGCCCGATGGAAAAGACTCATAACCAGTCGAGCGTTGAAACATCAGCCCCGATATACTGATAGTAAGCGGATTGAACCTGGCGCGTAACCGGTCCGGGCAGACCAGAGCCGATCGCACGATCGTCAACGCTGAGCACCGGAGCGATCACGACGCCGGTCGAGCTGGTGAACGCTTCAGCGGCATTTTTCAGCTCGTCGAGCGTAAACGCGCGCTCCATGATCGAGACCGGCGTCTGACTGAACAAATCAACCAAACGGGCGCGCGTTATGCCGTGGAGCAGCGCCGCCGATAAGTCTCGCGTGATCAGGTCGCCGTCTTTGGTGACAATCCACAGGTTCGCAGACGCGGCTTCAGTGACAATACCATCTTCATGCATAATCGCGGTTTCAACGCCCGCCCGCCGCGCCGCGCGATAGGCGAGGGTCTGCGTCACCAATTGGGTCGTCTTGTAGTCGCGGCGCTTCCAGCGGGTGTCTTCCAGAGAGATTGTGTGCAAGCCATCTCTCGCCGTTGCGCCGATCAGGGTTTTGTGTGTCACAAACATAAACAGCGATGGTGACAGCTGTTCCGGCCCATAATAGTCACGCGGCCCTTGATCGCCCGCGGTCGCTTGGAGATAAACAAGCCCTTCTTTGAGCTCGTTTTTCTCGATCAGGTCCAGGTGAATTTGCCTTAAGTCGACAGCAGGTGTTGCGATCTCAATTCCCGCAATCGTGCGCTCAAATCGCGCAAGGTGCTGATCAAAGTCGATCAGCTTGCCATTATAGACAGCGGTCACTTCGTAGGCGGCTTGTCCGAACAGATACCCCCGGTCAAACGGCGAGATTTTCGCCTCTGACGCTGGCAGGACGTCCCCATCGAGATAGACCCAGTTTGGCGTGCTCATATCATCTCGTCTTTTGTCTATGGCGTGCGAGCTATGAGGTCACGACTAGAGTGAGTCGGTTAAGAGATCGTCAGATCTGGAACATGAATTGCTTGCGCGTGAGCGATTGGCTCGGAGCGCAAAATGACCCCAGGCACACCTTTGGTCGCAATGACATCAGGCGGACCCCACGCCTGGATCATGATCAATGCCTTGCGGGCGCGTTTTGGGGATTTTCCCATCATTCTTGAAGAACCAGAATCTCAAGCCGTGTTTTGGCGCCGCCGCCGGCGTATGCTGGGGCGCCTTAAGACCGCCAGCATGCATGCCGCGCGACTGCCCATTCGACTGAAGAAGGGCGGAAGCGGGTCGCTCATCAAAGAGATGATCGAAACCCATGACTTAAACCCTCACCCGCCGCGCACGGTAAAGCCAATAGACGTTGAAACGGTCAACAGTGATCAAACCAGAACGATTTTGCGATCGCTCAGCCCAAAAGTCATTTTTGTTGTCTCGACGCGAATGATTGGTGTCAAAACGCTGAGCTCAACCGGCGCGGCCTTTGTCAATTATCATTCAGGCATCAACCCGGCCTTTCGCGGCATGTATGGCGCGTACTTCGCGCTCGCGACGGGCCACCCTGAGCATTTTGGCGCGACGGTCCATCTGGTTGATCAAGGGGTCGATACGGGCGACGTGTTGTATCAATCGAGACTGCAACCTGACCCCCGAGACACATTCCACACGTATCTATGGCGGGTCGCCGCGGGCAGCCGAGAGATTGTAATCTCAGCAATCGAAGATGCATTGAATGGGACGCTGCGACCACAGCAACTCGATCTGCCATCAAAGCAATATTTCGCGCCGACGCTGGGCAGTTATCTTTGGACGGGATTGAGACGCGGGGTCTGGTAACACAGGGCGAGATGCTTCAGCCGCTCTGAAATAACCTCTTTCCAGTTCGCTTCGCTTGGGACCGCATGACGAACAAGAAACGCAACGTCCGAGGGGCCGTCCATCTTGGCGTCCTGGCTGTGCTCGTAACGCCCATCGAAAAGACCTCCGGTCGTGACGGCCGGTGCGTCCGGGGCGCGACCGATTAAGAAGCCCGAATGTGTCCGCTGGAACCATGCCCCGCCGAGCGTTTGGCGCTGGCCCTTGTTGCGGAGCGTGGCGAGCAGCCGATCGATCGCATCGGCGCGCGGATCGCTATCGCCGCCGCTCGCGCATCGTGCAAGGACCCTTAGGAGCGTCGGCGAAATCCGCGCTGTTGCCGTATCGATCAGGCCATCAGCGCGGATGTCGACCTTAAGGAGTTCCGCCCCTAACTTGAATTGATCGATCTGTGCTTGCCGCTGCATGGTACGAACGAACCCCTCAGCCACACCCGACAAATGTGGATGCCGGGCCAAGAAATTGCGGACACGAACACGCTCAAAAACCGGCTGAGAGTTGGACGGGTCCTCTTTCCACTGCCAGTTCAGCCGCTGCAAATGCGCCCGCAGACTGTGTCGACGGGTACTCAAGAGTGGCCTTAACAGCGTCAGCCCCCGACCGATTGGCCAAACCGGCATAGGCGCCGCCATGTGCGGGGCTGCGATTGCCGATGAGCGCACGCCGCGCCGGCGCCGGATCATCGCCGTTTCGACAATATCATCAAACGTGTGCCCGGTAAGGATGCAGTCAGCCCCCGCGGCGCGCGCTGCGTCGGAGAGCAAGGTGTATCGTGCAGATCGCGCAGCGTTCTGGCTGGGTCGCGGCGCGTCCCATTTAAGCACGGCGTGGGTAAGCCCGAGATCACGGCAACGGTCCGCGACACTGTCAGCCTCATCCGCAGCTTCAGGACGCAAAGCGTGGTCTACGGTGAAAACCTGCAAAGACCGGCCTGACATTTGGTGCCACTGATGCGCGAGCGCCAACAAGGCCATAGAGTCGCCGCCGCCAGACACGGCAAGCGCAAGTGGATGAGATGGGTTTGGGCTGAAACGCTTGAGCAGCGTATCGAAATCTGGGCCGAATCGCACGCCGCCTAGGTGTCGCTATCGCAGCCAGATCGAACCCGCTCACCGGCCGCGAGGTTCTTGGTCACGCCAGATGCGTTCGGATAACGCTGTGGCAAGAGATCGAGCGCATTACAGGCTTGGTCCGTATCCCCCACCAGGCGCATGGAGCGGGCGAGTTTTGCAAGCGCTTCCGGGGCCCGCGGATCATCTGGATAGGTTCTAATCATATCGGTATAGGCCGCCCCAGACTCTGCGAACTCTTCTTGTTGATACAACACTTCGGCGAGCCAATACTGGGCCTCACCGGCTTGAGGATCGCTACCAAACTGGGTTAGGAAAGCGCGAAACGCCGTTTCGGCACCCGCATAATCAAATTGCAGCAGGCGAGATTTTGCTTCGGCGAATAATGGTCCTGCATCGCCTGGTAACGCACTTGCTGGAAGCGTGCCGAGTGAACCTTGTGGCAAAGGCTGGCCATCTGGACCGAGCTGAACGCTGTCGCCGAGACCTGCGGGCGTCGATTCAACGCGCCGAATGATGCGGGTTGGACCGGCAGACTCGGCACCCACGATGACGTCGGCGCCGGCCGGATCAATCACGGCGTCGCCAGAACCATCGGCGCCAGCTTCAGAGACTCCTGGCGCGGCGAATGTGGTCGCGCCGCCAACCGAAGACAGAAAGGCCGGCTCCGGTTGTAGATCAACAACCTGTCGCTCAAGCGTCGCAATCATATCGGCCTGTTCGGACAAACGCGTCTCAAGACGTGTAATTAAGCGCTCAAGTTCGGCATCATCGGACTGCATGCGGTTAATTTCGTCGCGGCTTTCAGACAGCAGAAACTCAAGCGTTTCGACTTTTCCATTGAGGCGCGCTTTATCGGACTCAATGCCCGTCATTCGCGCCCGGAGTTCCGCATTGCTGACCCGGAGCTCTTCGACGGTTGCAGCAAGCTGACCACTCGTCACGCCTTGCACAATATCGGCTTGTCGCTGCGCGTCAGACGGCGGTGCTATCATCATAAGAGAGGCCGCTAAAACCGGGATCAGAGAATAACGCAACATATTGAATGAGCTCCACGTTCGCGTGTTGAGGCGAGTAGGACATATAAAAAGGCCGGGGCCAAAATGTGACGCCCGGCCTAATCGAGTGTTAATTCTGAGGTTGGATTAGCCAACAACACCAGAAATAAGTTGCGTGAAGCCATTCCGGTTCTGTGCCCAAGAGGCTTCGTTAGAACCAAGCGCCAACGGACGCTCTTTGCCGTATGACACGGTTTGAACACGAGCCGGGTCGACGCCGAGGTCAACCAAGTAGTTCTTCACAACAGACGCGCGACGTTCGCCGAGCGCAAGGTTGTATTCACGTGTGCCGCGCTCATCACAATTGCCCGCAACGAGGATATTCACGTCTGGGTAAGATGATAGCCAAGCGGCTTGGCGACGCAGAATGCTCTGCGCATCAGCGCTCAAGCGGTACTGATCAAGATCAAAGTAAACGCGGTCTCCAACGTTCACTTGGAAGTCTTCGAGCGACCCTTCAACAGGGCCTACAATGACTTCTTCAACCACAACCGGTTCTGGTTCTGGCTCGGCGACCACCACAGGCTCTGGTGCCGGTTCTTCTACAATAACAGGCTCTGGCTCTGGGGCAGAGGCACATGCTGCGACGCCAATAAAGACGGCGAGCGACGCAGATGTCATCATAAGCTTACGCATTTAGGTCTCTCCTTGCTTACACGCATAACAGGTGCATTAGGCGTGTTATTTGTCAACTTCGTGGCAGCGTATACCCGAATTTTTTGCACATTGGGAAGATTAAGGAGTCTTCAGGTTTGTAAAAAATGCAGCTTTAGTCGAGCAAGGGTGACCAAGCCGGATCTGAAGCATCTGTTGGGGTTGGCAGCGGACGCAGGTTGCGACCGGTCAGATCGACCGACCAAAGCGTTGGTGATGCGCCGGGAGCGCGTTCGCGGAAAAACGTGATCACACGCCCATTTGGCGACCAATCCGGCCCTTCATCGAGATATGATTCGGTCAGCAAACGCTCGCCGCGACCATCGGTGCCGATCACGCCAATATGGAACCGGCCTCGGCTTTGTTTGGTGAAGGCGATGTTGAAAGGCGGAGGGTTTTAAGCCTCCTAATGACGGTCGGAACCCATGGCGTCAAATGGCGTTGTGTAAGTTGCCCCGGAGGGGTGGGAGAGTGGTTAAATCCAGCAGACTGTAAATCTGCCCGCTTTGCGTACAC
>JBCBQS010000198.1:0-5511 GCA_039820085.1 Pseudomonadota bacterium | reverse complement strand
TTCCTCGGCGCGGGCGAACTCGGAAAAGAAGTCATCATCGAGTTGCAGCGGTTCGGCGTCGAGGTCATCGCATGCGACCGCTATACGCATGCGCCAGGCATGCAAGTCGCTCATCGCGCCCATGTACTGGACATGACGGATGCGAAAGCGTTGCGCGCGATTGTTGAGCAAGAGCGCCCACACCTGATCGTCCCTGAGATTGAAGCCATCGCAACGGATGAGCTTGCGGCGATCGAAGCTTCGGGCCTTGCGACCGTTATCCCGACGGCGCGCGCCACCCAGCTCACGATGGATCGCGAAGGCATTCGCCGTCTCGCTACCGAAACACTTGGCCTCAAGACAAGCCCTTATGCGTTCGCGAGTGATGCTGAAACACTGGCAATCGAAACCGAACGCATTGGTTACCCAGTTTTCGTCAAACCGGTCATGTCCTCGTCAGGAAAAGGCCAATCCAAAGTCGACAGCGCGCCAGACATCGAAGCGGCCTGGGAGCATGCCCTTACAGCTGGACGAGGAAATCAGGTCCGGGTGATTGTCGAAGGAGCGGTTGATTTTGACTATGAAATCACTCTGCTGACGGTTCGCCACAAAGACGGGACGAGCTTTTGCGCGCCGGTGGGACATCGCCAAGACAGCGGTGATTATGTCGAGAGCTGGCAGCCACAGCCAATGAGCGATGCGGCGCTAAAAGTGGCACAAGATATGGCCCGCAAAGTGACCGATGATATTGGCGGTCTCGGCGTCTTTGGCGTCGAACTGTTCGTCAAAGGCGACGAGGTTTGGTTCTCAGAAGTCAGCCCCCGACCGCATGACACCGGATTGGTGACGCTCGCGACCCAAGACCAAAGCGAGTTCGCGCTTCATGCCCGAGCCATCCTCGGATTGCCCGTTGATACCGACCTAAACCGGCCCGGTGCGAGTGCTGTGATCTATGGCGGCGTTGAGGCGGAAGGCGTGGCCTTTGACGGCGTCGCTGAGGCGCTGTCTGAGACCGGCACGCAGCTCCGACTGTTCGGCAAACCCGTTTCGTATGAAAAGCGACGCATGGGCGTCGCGATTGCTCATGCGGAAAACATAGAAACGGCGCGAGAAAAAGCCTCCCGCGCCGCCTCTAGAGTGAAAGTTGTTGCAACCTAGGTTTCGACCTCGAAGGTCAGGCCGGCTTTCTCTGTGAGACGTTTGACGATGTGCCCGCCCATGGCTGGGGCCGGGGTCCAGACGCCGCCAGGCGTACCGGTATTATCTTTGACTAAGCAAATCGCGCTCTCGGCAATCATTTTCGATGTCGAGCCGTATCCAGGATCTTTGTCACCAGTCACACCCGCAATGATCACCTGCCCGTCCGCTGATGTGCCGTGGAACATGACATCATAGAAACCCGCCTCGCGCTCTTCTGGGCTTGGGCCTTCGCCAGGTTTTGGACCATCATCACCGCCCATCAGATCCATGCTGGCGACGGCTTCGGCCATTGCCTTACCCTCATCGCCGGGCCCGGTCAGCATCATCTCATCATACGTGAAGTCTTCGCCATATGCATGCCCCAACAGCGCATTGGAGCGGTGCACATTCTTAGTGTTGATCGACGCCATGATGAACGGCGCTGACCAGCTGCCAATGTCTGTGTCCTCGACCGGTGCCATTCCGTGCGGTTGCTCCGGTCCTTGGAAGCCATTGGAGAGACTGAATGGGTTTTGCAGCACTTTCAGGATGGACGGGTCTTTGCCGACAGAGGCCATTGTTGCCTTGAAACTTGCAGCTGTGCCGCCCGAAAATGTTCCCTGCATCTTGCGGACGCGACCTTTGATCCGCGGAACTGGCCCGCCGAAACGGTCCTTCGCCGCCTCCTGGGTGAACCAGACGCCAAGATCAAATGGGATCGAGTCAAAGCCGCAGGAGAAGACGATCCGCGCGCCGCTGGCTTTCGCCGCACCGTCATACTCTTCGATCATCTGATGCATCCAAGCGGGTTCACCGCAGAGATCGACATAGTCCGTGCCAGCATCTGCGCAAGCGGACACCAAGGCTTCGCCGTAGAGCTGATATGGGCCAACGGTCGTGCATATGCAGCCTGCCCGTTCAACCATGGATTTCAAGCTGGCGGGATCGTTGGCATCGGCAACGACCAATGGCGTATCTGCGGGCGCCCCAATCTCATCGCGCACCGCCGCAAGCTTGTCAGCGCTTCGACCGGCCATGGCCCAGCTAAGATCTCCCCCAACGCCGTAAGTTTTGGCGATATACTCTGCGACCAAGCGGCCGGTATATCCGGTTGATCCGTAAACGATGACGTCAAATTCGCGGCCTGTTGCCATGGCACCCTCCTATCGGTTTGACGCCTTAAGTGGCGCACTGAGGGGAGCTTGGCAAATGTTCTCGCAGCGTCAGCTACTCAGACGCATCCGCGTTTGTCGCTTCAGGCAGAACTTGCCGTGCTAGGGCTTCGATCGCCTGCCCATCTGGCGTGCCACTCGGGAAAGCAGATAATGCGGTCGAAACGTCGAGGCGCGCTTGATCCAGATCGCCCATGACGGCACGCGCCCGGATAAGGCGCATCCAGCCTTGCGCGTCGTTTGGATCTTCGGCCAAGCGCGCCGCAAGCCCGCTGACCATGCCTTCGATCATCGCGGCCTGTTCATCTGCTGACATGGCTTCGATTTGCGCTTGCGTGTCTGGATCTAGTTGCGGCGCGGCAGCGCGGGCTTGCAACATTTCAATGACCCGATCCCGTTCTGCGACTATCGCCTCATCATTGTTCGACAGATCAAGAGCGCGGTCATAGGTGGCAAGTCCGTTTTCGACATCGCCCAGACGCAAGTAAGAGCGGGCCAGTAGAACATATCCCTCCGCCGGTGGGTTGGGGTCTGCCGCTAGGCGCGCGCTCAATTCGACGACCAAACCGTCAAGCGTATCAGGAAGCTGCTCCAATTGCTGCGCTTGATAGTCCGCAAAACTGATGGGTTCATAAGTTGGACTGCCAACGCTCGAATAGACACCCACGCTCCCCAAAACTAGGACGGCGGGGACAATTGCTAGCACGAGCGTTTTCGTCCGCTCGTCGGTTCGCGATTGGGTGGGGCGGTCCAACACATCGAGAATACGACGGTCGAGCGCGTCTCGCGCTTCGTTAGCGGCTTGTTCACTCAAGCGACCTTCGGCTTCATCCAACTCTATGGATGCGCGTTGCCGCCGGGCTTCCTCAAGCGCTTCTGGTGCGGGTCGGTCATCCCGCGCAAAAAATGGTAGTAACAGATACACGCCCGTCGCAATGACAGCGATCAGAACGAAGAGCCAAATCACGATCAGGCATCCTCACCGTTTAAGGCCGCCGCAACGCGCGCACGGTCTGCGTCGCTTAACTCAGGCGCTGCGTTTTGCGGCGTACGATGCAGACGTAATACATACCATAAAGCCCCGAGCCCAAACAGGATCAGCGGACCGATCCATAGAAACACGGTGTTGAGCTGAAATGGCGGCGTCATAAGGACGTAGTCCCCATAGCGGTCACGCAAATAGTCCCGCACTTGGTCATCGCTATCACCGGCTTCGACCCGTTTGCGAACAAGGCGGCGCATGTCTTCTGCGAGCGGAGCGTTAGAATCATAGATGGATTGATTTTGACACACGACACAGCGAAGCGTCTTAGAAATGGCCTCGGTCCGTGTATCAACAATCTCGGTTTCTAATGCAGGTTCATCTTGCGCCAAGGCGGCACCGACCCAAAAAAACGAGAGGATGAGTACGAGACCCCACTTCATGAACCCGCCGCTCCAGCAGCGGTCTCCTGCTCAATGGCGTCGATGACCGGGCGGATCGTGTTTTTCCAGACGTCCGGCGTGATCGGGCCAATTTGCTTGTAACGAATGCGCCCAGTGGGATCGAGTACGAAAGTCTCCGGCGCCCCCGTCACACCGATTTCAATCACTAAGTCGCTGAGTTCATCGAACACGATCGTCTCATAAGGATCGCCATGTTTGACGAGCCAGTTGAGCGCATCATCTCGATCATCGCGCCAATTGACGCCTGCAATGCGGACCGTGCCGTCTTCGGACAGCTGCATCAGGGTCGGGTGTTCTTCGAGGCACGCCACGCACCAAGACCCAAACACATTCACCAAGGTGATCTCACCTACGAAATCGGATTCAGTGACGTTGACCGTTTTATCTCGCAATTCTGGAAGTTCAAAGGCTGGCATCTCCCGGTCGATCATTTCTGTGGGTATGACGCTCGGGTCGCGAGTAAGGCCTATCGCCAAAAACACAGTCAGAACCATAAAGACTGCGACAGGGACGAGGCGTGACCAATTCATCATCTACTCCGCAGGTGCCGGCTGAGCGGTCGACGCGCGCGCAGGTCGCCGAGCATAGGCATGCCGACGATCCGCGACGGACGCAAACCCGCCAAACGCCATCATCATCGCACCAATCCAAATCCAGATCACCATGGGGTGATAATACACGCTAATGATCCATCCGTCTTCCGGATTGCCCTCGCCTTTTGCGGCGTAGAGGATGCGCAGTGCCCCGATTTCCATTGAGCCTTCTGTCGTGTTGTTGCGCTCAACCGGGTACATGCGCTGCTCTGGATCGAGCCGCGCAACGAAATTGCCGTTGCGTTCGATAATCACGCGTCCGGTTTCAGAGATAAAGTTCGGGCCTTGCGCGCGATCGACAGCTTCAAGACGGAACTCATAACCTGACAGTTCGATGCTTTCGCCGAGCTTGAGACGGTCAACTTCCTCATCCGCCCAAACTCCCATTGAGACGACACCTATGGTGCAAACAGCTAGGCCAAGGTGCGCCAGCGCGAACCCGTGCGTCGCGCCTGGCAATAGCGTGAACCGCTGGAACAGGTTGCCGATTGTACTCTTGGGGGCCCCAACGCGAAGTTTTCGGCCATAATTCGCCACTGTGCCTGCGCAAAGCCATACGGCGAGTCCAATCCCGATCGCGCCGAGCACAACATTCCCGAACACTGCGACGGCCAAAACCACTGGGATTGAAAGCCCGGCCATGACCAGCAACGTTTTCTGTAGACGCCGCCAAGAGTCCGTGCGCCATTTCATTAGCGGGGCCACCGCCATGAAGAGGATCAGCACCGCCATTATCGGCCCGAATGTCATCTCAAAATAGGGCGGCCCCACCGTAATCTTGTCACCCGTCATTGCATCGATCACCAGCGGATAAAACGTGCCGAGGAAGACGGTGGCGGTTGAGACAACCAACATGACATTATTCAGCACCAGTCCAGCTTCGCGGCTTTCGACTTCAAAGCTTGCACCATGGGCAATCTTGCCGGACCGCAGCGCGTAAAGCGCAAGTGCACCACCCGTCGCAATAATCAGCAATGCGAGAATGAAGACGCCGCGATCTGGGTCGACCGCAAAAGCGTGCACGCTCGTCAAAACGCCAGAGCGAACAATAAATGTCCCAACCAAGCTGAGCGAGAAGGTCGTGATCGCGGCGTCTTCATTCTCGCATTGCTGATTATTGCGACGGGTGGTGCACTTGCGCT